>CANNTZ010000036.1 GCA_947522735.1 uncultured Oscillospiraceae bacterium
TTTCCCCTCTCTCTTTGGAAACACTCACCTCTTCCGCTGAACGCGGAACGCCTCCGGGCTTTGCCCGGTGGCTTACGGATTCGATATCGTTAGGTGGCTCGCGCGGCGAAAGGTAGAATCACTTTCGCGCCGCGGGGATTAACGCTGCGCAACAGCAAACATAAGAAACCGTCGCTTGCGCCGGTTTCGTCCGCGAACATGCCAGCGGGCGCTGCCCGCCGCGAACATGCCAGCGGGCGCTGCCCGCCGGAGAGAGGAAGAACGAGGAAGAGCAATGTCGAGAAAGATAAGGGTTGGAAACATATATATCGGCGGGGGGAGCCGGGTGACGGTGCAATCGATGCTGAGCAGACGAAGCGACGACCTTGAGGGCAATGTCGCGCAGGCAGTCGAGCTGGAACGCGCCGGGTGCGACATAATCCGCGTGGCAGTGCCGGATATAGGTGCCGTGAGGCTTGTAGAACGGCTCAAGGAGTCCGTTGGCGTACCAATCGTTGCGGACATCCACTTTGACTGGCGGCTCGCGATAGAATCGGCAAACGCGGGCGCTGACAAGATCAGAATAAACCCCGGCAACATCGGCTCGGACGACAGGATAAAGGCGGTGGCGGATTGCTGCCGCGAAAAGGGCGTGCCGATAAGGGTCGGCGTCAACTCCGGCTCGTTAGAGCGCGAGCTGCTGGCAAAATACGGCTCGCCGACACCGGAGGCGCTGACCGAAAGCGCGCTGAGAAGCATCGCGACGCTCAGGCGATTTGATTTTGAGGACATCGTCGTTGCGATAAAATCCTCAAGCGTGAAAACGATGGTCGCGGCCTGTCGGCTGCTCTCGCAACAGACCGACTGCCCGCTGCACCTCGGCGTGACCGAGGCGGGCGGCGCGCGCATGGGATTGATAAGATCTGCGGCGGGGATAGGCGCGCTGCTGCTCGACGGAATCGGCGACACGATGCGCGTATCGTTGACGGCGGAGCCTGTGCTGGAGGTCAGGGCGGGACTGGATATTCTCAAGGCGCTCGGAATGGGACGCGGAGCAACGGTAGTATCCTGCCCGACCTGCGGGCGCACGCGGATCGGTCTTATCCCGCTCGCACAGCGCGTCGAGGAGGCAGTAGCAGACGTGAAAGCACCGCTCAAGGTGGCGGTGATGGGCTGTGCCGTGAACGGTCCGGGGGAAGCGCGTGAGGCGGATATCGGCATCGCGGGCGGCGACGGCTGCGCGGTGCTGTTCAAAAAAGGAGAGATAATACGAAAAGCTCCGGAGGAGGAGATTTTCGGACTGCTCATGGCGGAGATAGCCGCGATGGAGCGGGAATGGCTGCTTGAAAACGGCTGAAAGCGGAATTAGCGTTAACTCGGGAGCGATGGATTTGGAGAGTCAAAAGGCGTTTGCGAATATATTCGGCGGCTACTGCGAAAAGGCTGATACGACGCTGATGGCGGCGACGGTCGAGGAGATACGGTGCGACAGAGAAAGAAACGCGCTGGAAGCGGTCGTGAGCTTGAAAAGGCTGATGACCAAGGGCGCGCTCTACCGCGCGGAGGACGCGCTGAGGGACGCGATGGGGCTTGCCTCGGTGCGGATATTTCCGAGGTACCCGGCGGAGCTGTTCGGCTCGGAATACCTGCCGGAGCTGGTGACTGAGCTGAAGCGCGGCAATGCCACGGTCAACGGCATGTTTGAGGACAGCCGCTGCGACTGGCTGGACGGAACGCTGACGATTTATCTTGCGCACGGCGGCGAGGCAATACTCAACAGGATATCCTGTCCGCGCCTGCTTTCCGAGATCATACGGCGCGAGTTCGGTGTGCGCGCCGCGATAGAATTTGCGGGCAGGCTGGATATAGAGAGTCTGGACGAGGTGACGGAGGTCAAAAACGAGCCGTGCGTCGTGGAGGCGAAGGAGATGCCGCCGTTCGATATCGACGAGCCGGCTCAGGCGCGCCAGCCCGCACCGGCCGCCGAGCAAAGGCTGCCGCCGAAGCGACGGCTCAAGTCCGCGGAGACTGCGCCGCACGATGCGCTTCCGTATATCGAGAGCTCGATGGAGGTCGTGACCGGCAGGCTCATCCGCGACTATCCCATGAAGCTCGCCGACGTGACGCAGGAGAGCGGACGGGTGGTAGTCTGGGGCGAGATTTTTGCGGCGGAGCGCCGCGAGAGCAAGGACGGCGCCAAGTCGATCTTTTCGATAAGCTTCACGGATCGGACAAGCTCCAACGTGCTCAAAATAATCTGCAAGCGCGAGGAGGCGGAGAAATACGACAACCTCACCGAGGGGAAAAGCATCGTCGTGCGCGGCGAGGCCATCTTCGACCGCTTTGACAAGGAGGTATCGATCCGTCCGAGCGACATCTGCACCGTGGAGCGCCGCCGCCGCGCCGACAACGCGGCGGAGAAGCGCGTGGAGCTGCACCTGCACAGCACAATGTCGATGAAGGACGGCATCACGCCGATTGACAGGTACATAGAGCAGGCGTACAAATGGGGACACAAGGCCATTGCCGTGACCGACCACGGCGTAGTACAGGCGTATCCCGACGCCATTAACGCCGTGAAAAAGATACGCAAAAAGGGCGGCGATATTCATCTCGTCTACGGCATCGAATCCTACTTTGTGGACGACATGATTCCATGCGCCGACTGCGGCGGCGCGACGCTGCCGCTTGACGGTGAGATGATCGTGTTTGATCTCGAAACGACCGGACTTTCCGCCGCAAAAGAGCGAATCATCGAGATCGGCGCGGTGCGCATAAAGGGCGGAGAGATACTCGACAGCTTCGACACCTTCGTCGATCCGGAGAAGAGCATCACACCGGAGATAGTTGAGCTTACAGGCATAGACGACGGGATGGTCGCAGGCGCGCCAAAGGAGCGGGAGGCGATGGAAAAATTCCTCGCGTTCTGCGGCGGCTGCGTGCTCATCGCGCACAATGCGCCGTTCGACGTCGGATTTCTGCGCGCCGCCGCGCGAAGGATAGGCATTGAGCGCGAGTTTCACTATATCGATACGCTGCCGGTCTGCCGCGCGGTCTATCCCGAGCTGCGCAAATTCCGACTCGGCGACATGGTTAAGCACCTCGGACTGCCGGAGTTTCACAGCCACCGCGCCGACGGTGACGCAGGAGCGCTCGCCAGAGTCTATTTCAAGCTGTGCGAGGCGCTGCGCGAGCGCGGGATAAACGACATCTCGGATATAAACGCGGGGCTTTCCGGCGCCGACCCAAAGAAGCTAAAGCCATATCACCAGATAATCCTTGTTAAAAATTACGTCGGGCTAAAGAATCTATACAAGCTGATCTCGATGTCAAATCTCAAATATTTTTCGCGCACGCCGCGCATCCCTAAGAGCGAGCTTATCCGCAGGCGCGAGGGACTGATACTCGGCAGCGCCTGCGAGAGCGGTGAGCTGTTCCGTGCCGTTGTGGACGGGAAGCCGTGGGACGAGCTGTGCAAGATAGCGAAATTTTACGATTTTCTCGAAATACAGCCGCTTGGCAACAACGCGTTCATGCTGAAAAACGGCGAGGCGGGCTCCGAGGAGGAGCTGCGCGAGTTTAACCGCACGATAGTGCGTTTGGGCGAGGAGCTGGGCATCCCCGTCGTCGCGACCGGCGACGTGCATTTTCTCAACCCCGAGGACAGCGTATACCGCGCGATAATTATGGCGGCGAGCGGCTTTGACGACGCCGACGATCAGGCGCCGCTATACTTCAGGACAACCGACGAGATGCTTGCGGAGTTCTCCTATCTCGGCGAGGACAAGGCGTATGAGGTCGTCGTAAAAAATCCGAGCCTTATAGCGGAGCAGACCGAAGAGCTGAAGCCCATCCCGGACGGCACCTTTACGCCGTCCATCGAGGGCGCGGAGGAGCAGCTCCAAAGGATATCATGGGAGAAGATACACCGCGTCTACGGCGAAAATCCGCCGAAAAAGGTCTCCGACCGCCTTGAGCGCGAGCTGGACTCCATCATAAAGCACGGCTTTGCGGTCATGTACATCATCGCACAGAAGTTAGTCTGGAAATCGGAGGCGGATGGCTATCACGTCGGCTCGCGAGGCTCGGTGGGCTCGTCCTTTGTGGCGTTTGCGACAGGTATTTCGGAGGTGAACCCCCTCGATCCGCACTACGTCTGCCCAAGGTGCAAATACTGCGAGTTTACGAGCAAGGGCGAAAACGGCGAGATATTCGACTCCGGCTTTGACCTGCCGCCGAAAAACTGCCCCAACTGCGGCACGCCGCTCAACCGCGACGGCCACACGATACCGTTCGAGACCTTTCTGGGCTTCAACGGCGACAAGGAGCCGGATATCGATCTGAACTTCTCCGGTGAATATCAGTCGCACGCGCACAAATACACCGAGGAGCTGTTCGGCTCGTCGCACGTTTTCAAGGCCGGGACGATTGCAACCATCGCCGAAAAGACCGCCTACGGCTATGTCAAAAAGTATCTTGAGGAGCGCGGGCGCGTTGTTCACCGTGCGGAGGAGCTGCGTCTGGCGCTCGGCTGCACCGGCATCAAGCGCACCACCGGTCAGCATCCGGGGGGCATGGTCGTCGTTCCGGCGCAATACGAGGTGGAGGACTTCACGCCGGTCCAGCACCCGGCCGAAAAGGACGGATCGGACGTCGTGACCACGCATTTCGACTTCAACTCCATGCACGATACGCTGCTCAAGCTGGACATACTCGGCCACGATGTGCCTACGATGTACAAATATCTTGAGGACTTCACCGGTATCCCGGTCAATGAGGTATCGATGAGCGACAAGGGCGTCATCAGCCTTTTCACCTCGCCCAAAGCGCTCGGAGTGACCGAGGAGGACATCGACTGCAATACGGGAAGCCTTGCGCTGCCGGAGATGGGCACGCCGTTCGTTCGGCAGATGCTGGTGCAGTGCCGCCCGGCGACTTTTTCAGACCTGTTGCAGATATCCGGACTTTCCCACGGCACCGACGTTTGGCTTGGCAACGCGCAGGATCTCATAGCCGAGGGCATCTGTGATATCAAGAGCGTCGTCGGAACGCGCGACAGCATCATGGTCTACCTGATGCGTCAAGGGCTTGAGCCGCTGGACGCGTTCAAGATAATGGAGACGGTCCGAAAGAAGAACAAGAACCTCTCGCCGGAGCAGGAGGCGCTGATGCGCGAAAAGGGAGTCGCGGAGTGGTATATCGAGTCCTGCCGCAAGATACAGTATCTTTTCCCGAAGGCGCACGCCGCGGCATACGTCACGGCGGCGATTCGTTTGGGCTGGTACAAGCTGCATGAGCCGCTCGCATTCTATGCGGCGTTCCTGACCGTTCGCGGCGAGGCGTTCGACGCGGACGCGGCAGTCAGGGGTCTTGACGCGGTCAAGGCGAGGATGGCTGAGATACGCGCGAAGGGCATGGATCGCACCGCGCAGGAGGAGGACTGCTACACATTGCTGCAGGTCGTCGGCGAAATGCTCGCGCGCGGATACAAATTCCTGCCGATCGATCTGTATAAATCGCATGCGACAAAATATCTGATCGAGGACGGCATGATCCGGCTGCCGTTCGCGTCGCTCAAGGGCGTAGGCGAGAGCGCGGCGCGCGCGCTTCAGGAGGCGTCGGCGCAGGGAGAATACGTCTCGGTGGATGAGGTCTGCCAGCGCTCCGGCGTATCCAAGGGCGTTGCGGATACGCTAAAGTCTGTCGGCGCGATGAAGGAGCTTCCGGATACGGCGCAGCTGTCGCTGTTTTGATTTTTTGTCTGACAGAGGCGGACGGGCTGAAGGCCCGAGCACAGAAAAAATCAACCTTTGCCTTGCATGAAATAAGCCTTGCGCGATTAATTGCACGGCAAGCTGTTGCAGCGGGACTCATCCATGAATATCGCCGGACGTCGCAAGCCAATGAAGCCGCGGGCTGCGCAAAATAAAATATATGGTAAAAAGAGAAATCCGGACTCTTGACCGATCGGCCCAAGGTTCGGATTTCCTGCATTGGCAGACGGCGGTGCTTTTGGCGCTCGGCCTCGCCCTGTGGTTTACGCCGCAGAGCAGAGGCGGACACAGGACAACACAACAGATTCTGCGTAAAATTACCAAAAAACACAACTGAATTTCTGCGCCATACACAAAACGCCAAATCTTTCGAGACGATATTGACATATCGATTTTTCGATGTTATCATATTACCATATTATCAAGATAAAGTGAGGGGCGGCATGAAACGTTACGATAAAATAACGCCGGACGGCGCGAAGGACAGATTGTTTGAACAGTGCGATGCGCGCAGAGAAACGCTTTCCGCGCTCTCCGGGCTGTTTGAGGGGCGGGCCTATCGCGAGGTCATAACGCCGGGGTTCGAGTTCTACGATGTGTTCGATTCAAGCTCGCGCTATTTTCCTCAGGAGAGCGTGTATAAGCTCAGCGATCTCAAGGGGCGGCTGCTGGTGGCGCGCCCGGATTCGACGGTGCCGATAGCGCGGGTGACCGCGACGCGGCTGCGCGGGCACGGGCTGCCGCTGAGGCTTTATTACGGGCAGAATGTATACAGCCTTGTCAACGGCTCGGACGGGCGCAGCTCGGAGATAATGCAGGCGGGCGTCGAGCTTATCGGCAGCAGCGGCGCCAGGTCGGATATCGAGGTGCTGGAGCTGGCGGCGGAGGCGCTCGAACGCTGCGGCTTGGCGGATTTCCGCATTGAGCTTGGGCACATCGGGATATATAAATACCTTATAGGGCGCCTTGGCTGCGGCGACGAGAGGCGTGAGAGCATACGGAGCTGCATCGGAGCCAAAAATTATGCGGCGCTCGGCGACCTGCTCAGGGAGTTCGATTCCCCGGCGGCGCGCGCACTGGGGCAGCTCCCACGGCTGTTCGGTGGTGAGGAGGTGTTCGGCGAGGCGGAGGAGCTGTTTCGCGATTTTGCTGACGCCGAGCTTTACAGCGTGCTCGAATACCTGAAATCGGTCTATTCCGTGCTGGAGAGCTGCGGGCTTGGCGGCAAGCTGATGGTGGATTTCGGGCTTGTCAACCGCGCGGATTACTATACCGGCATCATCTTCCACGGCTACGTCAGCGGCGCAGGAGAGCCGGTCGTTTCGGGCGGACGCTACGACGGGTTGATACGGGATTTCGGCGAGGATTTGCCCGCGACGGGCTTTGGAATAAACGTGGATCTCGTCACGGCGGCGCTGCTGCAGGGCGGGATATACCGAAGCAAGCCGGAGCGTGCGCTGGTGTTCTGCGGAGAGAACGATGCGGCGCAGGCGTTTTCGTATATCGGCGAGCTGCGGCGCAGCGGGATGATCGCCGAGTTCTGCACCTTTGATACGCTTGCCGAGGCGAAGAGCTACGCGCGACGAGAGGGGATATCGCGCGTCTGCGTGGTTTCAGGGGACGGAATACAGGTGATAAGCGCCGGAGGATATGCGGATGAGTAAGCTGAGATTGGCCCTGACTAAGGGCAGACTGGAAAACAGGACGGTTGAGCTGTTCGAGAGGATGGGACTTGACTGCACGGCAATACGAAATAAGGGGCGCGGACTGATACTGCACATCCCGGAGCCGGATATCGACGTAGTGCTTGCGAAAGCGGCGGACGTGATAACCTATGTCGAGAGCGGCGTGTGCGACATGGGAATCACCGGCAAGGATACGATACAGGAGTGCGGAAGCTCGTTCTATGAGCTGCTTGACCTCGGCTTCGGCAAATGCCGGTTCGCGCTGGCGGCGCCAAGGGGCAGGGATTTTTACGGCGGCTACGGCGCAAAGCGCGTCGCGACAAAATATCCAAAGATAACGCGCGCCTACTTTGAGCAAAAGGGCATGGATATCGACATTGTCAAGATCGAGGGCTCGGTGGAGCTGGCGCCGCTGCTTGGGCTGGCGGACGGAATAGTGGATATCGTCGAAACCGGACGCACGCTTAAAGAAAACGGACTGGAAATCGTGGAATATGTCAGCGACGTATCGGCGCGGCTGATTGTCAACGTGGCGAGCCTGAAGCTGAAAAAGAGAGATATAGAGGATTTTGTGGCGAGGATTGAGAGGTGTCTGTGATGATGGAGATAAACAGGGCGACAGCCGACGGACGGGCCGAATACGAGCTGCTGGCAAGGCTGCGCGAGCGCGGCGAGCAGACCGGCGCGATAGTGACCGAGCGCGTGAGCGCAATTCTTGACGCGGTGCGCCGCGGGGGAGACCGGGCGCTGTTTGAATATACAAAAAAGCTTGACGGCGTGGAGCTACAGGCGCTGGAGGTAACGCGCGACGAGATCAACGACGCGCTGACCGCGGCGGACGAGCGCTTCACCGGCGCGCTTTTGAATGCAATGGAAAATATCTCCGGCTTCCACAACAGGCAGAAGCGGCAGAGCTTCATAGACGCGCGCCCGGACGGCACGATTCTCGGGCAGCGGGTGCGCGGACTAAAGCGGGTGGGCATCTACGTTCCGGGCGGCACGGCGGCCTATCCGTCGTCGGTGCTGATGAACGCGGTTCCGGCGAAGATAGCGGGGGTGGAGGAGCTGATAATGACGACGCCGCCCGCCAGAAACGGACGCGCGAATCCGGATATACTTGCCGCCGCGGCGATAGCGGGGATAGACAGGGTGTTCCTGGTGGGCGGAGCGCAGGCGGTCGCGGCGCTCACCTACGGCACTGAGACGATCCCGAGGGTGGACAAGATCGTCGGCCCCGGAAACATCTACGTCGCCACGGCCAAGCGGCTTGTCTATGGCCGCGTCGATATCGACATGATAGCCGGCCCGAGCGAGATACTCATCCTTGCCGATCAAACCGCCGACCCGAAATATCTCGCAGCCGACCTGATGAGCCAGGCGGAGCACGACCCACTTGCCGCGGCGATATTGCTGACGACTGACGAGGGTATCGCGGAGCGGACCGTTGAAGAGATAGAGCGCCAGATACAGACGCTATCCCGCCGCGATATCGTCGAGCGCTCGCTGCGCGACTGCGGCGCGGTCATCGTCTGCCGTAGCGTGGAGGAGATGGCGGATATTGCCAATGAGATAGCTCCGGAGCATCTCGAGCTGATGATAGACGACCCGATGCGGCTGCTTGGGCGCATTGACAACGCGGGCTCGGTGTTTCTCGGCAAATATTCCCCAGAGCCGCTTGGAGACTACTACGCGGGGCCAAACCACGTCCTCCCGACCGGCGGGACGGCGCGCTTCTTCTCGCCGCTCTCGGTGGACAGCTTCGTCAAGCGCTCCAGCTTCATCAGCTTCACCAGAGAGGCGCTGAGCGAGGCGAGCGGAGATATCACCGTCATCGCCGAGCGCGAGGGGCTGACTGCACATGCAAACTCCATCCGGGTGCGCTTTGAATAGAACCTTCAATTATTGATCAAGGAGTGTTACGTATGTACGAGCTTCCCGAGAAGATACGAAGCTTCAAGCCGTATGATCCGATAGAGGGCGAGTACGCGATACGTCTCGACGCAAACGAGAGCTTCGCCGACATCAACGACTATATCGAGGGCGGCGCGGCGGCGGTGGCGGCAAGGATAAAATTCAACCGCTATCCCGACGCGGCGGCAAAAAGGCTGTGCGAGGCGTTCGCCCTGGCGTTCGGCGTGGATGCGGAGAACGTGACGACCGGAAACGGCTCGGACGAGCTCATTTCTGTCATTACCTCCGCGCTGCTAAGCAAGGGCGACACGGTGCTGACGGTCGAGCCGGACTTCTCGATGTACCGCTTTTATCCGGCGGTATACGAGCTGAGCGTACAGTCGGTCGCGAAGAACGAGGAGCTGACGGTGGACGCAGACGCGCTTATGGCGCGAGCAAACGAGCTGAACGCCGGGATGGTCATCTTCTCCAACCCCTGTAACCCCACCTCGACCGGAATAACGCGCGGCGAGGTGCTTAGGATAATCGAGGGCGTCAGAGGGCTTGTCGTGGTGGATGAGGCATATATGGACTTTTGGGACCAGTCGGTGCTGGACGTGGCCGCAGAGTACGACAACGTCATCGTGCTCAAAACCTGCTCCAAGGCACTGGGCTGCGCCGCAATGAGGATTGGCTTTGCGGTGGCGTGCCGGAGGATTACCGGCGCGCTGCGCGCAGTTAAGTCGCCGTATAACACCGACTCCTTCTCGCAGGAGCTGGGCGCGGAGCTGCTGGCAATCCCGGGGATAGTGGAAAAGCTCTCGGGGCTGATGATACGCTCGCGCGAGAAGCTTTATGACGGAATATGCTCGCTTAAAACGGAAAAACGTGATATAATAAAGGTATATCCGTCGCGCACCAACTTCGTATTCGTTGAGCTGCGCGACAGCCGGGACGTTTTCCAAGGGCTGCTCGCGCGCTCCATCGCAGTGCGCTGCTTCGACGGCTATCTGCGGATAACCGCCGGAACGGACGAGGAAAACGCCGCGGTAATATCGTCGTTGAAGGAGATATTGACATGAAGGACTACTGCATTGCGCTGTTTGACCTCGACGGTACCGTGATCGATTCGGGGCTTGGGATTACCAACGCGCTGATGCACACGCTCCGGCACTACGGCATCCCGATTCCGGAGAGGCGGGAGCTGTATAAATTCGTCGGCCCCTCGCTCTATGAGTCGCTTGAAAAGTATTACGGCTTCTCAAAGGACGGAGCGCGGGAGGCGGTGGGGGTCTATCGCGAATACTACAGGGATAAGGGCATATTCGAGATGAGCGTCTATGACGGCGTGCTGCCGCTGCTGCGTGCGCTGCATGAGGGCGGTCGAAGGGTGCTGCTGGCAACCTCAAAGCCGGAGCCGTTTGCGGAGATGATAATCGAACACATCGGCGCGGCAGGATATTTTGACGCCGTCGCGGGCAGCCTTCTGGACGGCTCGCGCGTCAGCAAGGACGAGGTCATCGAATACGCGCTCGGACGCTGCGGGATATCAGAGCGGGAGCAGGTGGTGATGATAGGCGACCGGGACAGCGATATCCTTGGCGCGAAGCGCACGGGCATAGCGTCCATCGGAGTGCTCTACGGCTTTGGCAGCCGGGAGGAGCTGGAGGCGGCGCAGCCGGAGCACATTGCCGAGACGCCGCGCGATATCGGACGGATAATTCTGGGGGAAAATTACGTGGAGGCGGAAAAATGAGAGAGATAACGCTTGGAGCGACGGGGATAACCTCCCCGCAGAACGCTTTTGGCGCGTTGCCGGTGCAGCGCGTGACGGCGGAATACGCAGGAGCGCTGTTTAAAAAGGCATATGCCGCGGGAATGAGCTTTTTCGATACGGCGCGCGCCTACTCGGACAGCGAGGAAAAGCTGGGGCTGGCGCTCGCGGACGTCCGGGAAAGCATATTCATCGCAACCAAGACGGCGGCGCAGAACGCGGCGGATTTCCGGCGCGACCTCGAAACGAGCCTTGAAAAGCTCCGGACGGATTACATCGACATATATCAGTTCCATAACCCGGCATTCTGCCCAAGGCCGGGCGACGGCACCGGGCTTTACGAGGCGATGCTGGAGGCAAGGGCGCAGGGGAAGATACGCCATATCGGCATCACCAACCACCGGCTGAACGTGGCGGAGGAGGCGGTGCGCTCGGGGCTTTACGAGACGCTGCAATTCCCGTTCTGCCACCTCGCGACTGATAAGGATATCGCGCTGGTGAAGCTCTGCAAGGAGAAAAACATCGGATTCATCGCGATGAAGGCGCTCTCCGGCGGGCTTATCACCAACTCGGCGGCGGCAATGGCGTGGATGAACGAATATGACAACGTCCTGCCGATATGGGGTGTCCAGCGCGAAAGCGAGCTTGACGAGTTTATCTCATATTTTGACAGGACGCCGGAGCTGAGCGGCGAGCTCAAAGCGGTCATCGAGCACGACCGTGCGGAGCTGACCGGCGGCTTCTGCCGCGGCTGCGGCTATTGTATGCCCTGCCCGGCGGGGATAGAGATCAACAACTGCGCGCGGATGATACAGATGATACGCCGCAGTCCGTCGGCGGGCTGGCTGACGGAGGAAAACCGGGCAAAGATGATGAGGATAAAAAGCTGCACCGGATGCGGAGGATGCAGGCGCAAATGTCCCTACGGACTGGACACGCCGGAGCTGCTTAAACGCAATCTTGAGGATTACGAGAACATCCTCGCAGGCAGGGTGCAGGTGTGACGTAAGGGGAGGCGACGGGATGAGGAGTGCGGAAATTGCGCGCAAAACCGGCGAGACGGATATCAGGGCAACGCTCTGCCTTGACGGAGGAGCATACGAGATTTCTACAGGAATCGGCTTTTTTGACCACATGCTTGAGGCGTTCGCGGTTCACGGCGGCTTCGGGCTGGAGATGACGGCGAGGGGCGACCTCGAGGTGGACTGCCACCACACCGTCGAGGACGCCGGAATCGTGCTGGGACGGGCCATCGCCGCGGCGCTCGGGGATAAAAAAGGCGTCGCGCGCTTCGGGAGCAGTCTGCTGCCTATGGACGAGACGCTCGCCGAGTGCGCGCTGGACATAAGCGGACGGCCCTATTTTGTCTGGAATGCGCCTGAGACGCTGCAAACGGGGAGTGTGGGCGGCTTTGACTGCTGCATGGCGGAGGAATTTTTCCGCGCAGTGGCGATGAACGCCGGAATCACACTGCATCTTGGCGTCCGCTATGGGCGCAACGCGCACCACATCATCGAGGCGCTGTTCAAGGCGTTCGCACGCGCGCTCGCGCAGGCGTCGCGTATCACCGGAGAGGGCATTCTCTCCACAAAGGGGACGTTGTGATGATAGCCGTGATAGACTATGGGGCGGGGAATATTTTCAGCATCGTCAACGCGCTGGACTATATCGGCTGCAAGAGCGTACTGACGTGTGACAGGAGCGTCATCGAGGAGGCGGACAGCGTGATTCTTCCGGGCGTCGGCGCGTTTCCGGAAGCAATGCGCCGTCTTGGCGAAGCGGGGCTTATAGACACGATACGTGCGCAGGCAGGACAAAAGCCGCTGCTCGGCATCTGTCTCGGGATGCAGGCGCTGTTTGAAAAGGGCTGCGAGTTTGAGGAGACCGACGGTCTGGGGCTTGTCCCGGGCGAGGTGAGACGGCTGGACACAGGGGGGCTGAAGCTCCCGCACATGGGCTGGAACAGCGTCAGGATAGACAAAGAATGTGAGCTGACGCAGGGGCTCCGCGACGGCGACATGCTCTATTTCGTCCATTCCTACGCAGCGCGCACGTCGGACGTATACGTCTCGCTCTCCTGCGAATACGGCGAGCGCTTCCCGGCGCTCGTCCATTCCGGATACGTATACGGCGCGCAATTCCATCCGGAAAAAAGCGGCCCGGTGGGGCTGAGGATACTAAGAAGCTTTGCCGCGCTGAAAAAATGAGTTCGCCGCCGCGCAAAGCAAGGGGAAAGCCCGGAGCGGCTTGCGGCAGTCAATATTTTCATCCCGGAGGTCAATATGATAATTTTTCCGGCAATCGATATCAAGGGCGGCGAGTGCGTCCGGCTCTACCGCGGCGACTATGCGACGGCGCATAGGGTTGCGGAGGATCCGCTCGCGACGGCAAGGCGCTTTTACGCGGACGGCGCGGAGTGGGTGCATATGGTCGATCTCGACGGCGCGAGGAGCGGAGCTGCGGCGAATATGGATATATTCAGAGAGGTTGCGGCAAGCTCCGGTCTTAAAGTCGAGCTCGGCGGCGGCATACGCGACATGGCGGCGGTCGAGCGCTGTCTGGAAGCGGGGATCGAGCGCGTTATACTCGGCTCGGCGGCAGTGAAGAGCCCGGAGCTCGTCCGTGAGGCGGCAGGGAAATATGCGGAGCGCATCGCCGTGGGCATCGACGCGCGCGAGGGCTTTGTCAGCGCCGAGGGCTGGACAGAGGACAGCAGCGTGAACTATATAGAGCTTGCAAAGCGCATGGAGGACGCGGGCGTGAGAACGGTGATCTTCACCGACATCTCGCGTGACGGAATGCTCTCGGGGCCGAACCTTGAGCAGCTCGGCGCGCTCAGCACAGCGGTCGGGTGCAATATCACGGCGAGCGGCGGCATACGCGACATCGGCGATATCCGCGCGCTCGCGGCAATGGGGCTTTACGGCGCTATCTGCGGCAAATCGATATACAGCGGCACGCTCTCGCTCAGCGAGGCGGTCGCGGAAGCTTGTGGGGGCTGAAAATGCTTGCAAAGAGGATAATCCCATGCCTCGATGTGCGCGGAGGCAGAGTAGTCAAGGGGATAAATTTCGTCGGGATAAAGGAGGTCGGCGACCCGGTCGAGTGCGCGATAGCCTACGACCGCCAGGGTGCGGACGAGATAGCCTTTCTCGACATAACCGCCTCGCACGAGGGGCGCGGCACGGTGGTGGACGTGGTGCGGCGCACCGCGAAAAATGTCTTTGTGCCGCTGACGGTTGGCGGCGGCATACGCTCTGTGGAGGATATGCGCGGGCTGCTGCGCGCGGGCGCAGACAAGATCTCGATAAACTCGCAGGCGGTGGCGCAGCCGGAGCTGATAACCGCCGGAGCCGAACGCTTCGGCAGCCAGTGCATCGTCGTCGCCGTCGATGCGCGGCGCAACGGCGCGGGCGGCTTCAACGTGTTCGTCCATGGCGGGCGCATCGATACCGGCATCGACGCGCTGTGGTGGGCGCGAGAGGTGGAACGGCTCGGTGCGGGGGAGCTTCTGCTTACCTCGATGGACGCCGACGGCACGAGAGCGGGCTTTGACCTCGAGCTCACCTCGCGGGTGACGGAGAAGGCGGGGATACCGGTAATTGCGTCGGGCGGGGGCGGCTGCCTTGAGGATTTTGCGCAGGCGTTCACGACGGGCGGAGCCGACGCGGCGCTGGCGGCGTCGCTGTTCCATTACGGCGAGCTGAGCGTCGGGCAGGTCAAGCGCTACATAGCGTCAAGGGGTATCCCGGCACGTATCACGGAGGAGGAGACGGCATGAACGTTGACAAAGGCTGCAATATGGCGGCGCTGTTTCAAAAAGCGGAGCTGCTGCCGGTGATTGTGCAGGAAGAATGCAGCGGCGAGGTGCTGATGCTTGCGTATATGAACCGCGAGAGTCTGGAGCTGACGCTTAAAACGGGCTATACATGGTTTTACAGCCGCTCGCGCCGGGAGCTTTGGAACAAGGGCGCGACCTCCGGGCACCTGCAAAGGGTGATATCGCTGACGGCGGACTGCGACGACGACACGCTGCTCGCTGTGGTGGAGCAGATAGGCCCCGCCTGTCACACCGGGAGCCATAGCTGCTTTTTTAAAAAAATCGCGTGGGAGGAATGATCGATGAAGGACGCGCTTTCGGAGCTTTACGAGGTGGTGCTCGAACGCAAAAACGAGAGGCGGGAGGGCTCCTACACCTGCTATCTGTTTGAAAAGGGATTGGACAAGATACTGAAAAAGTGCGGCGAGGAGTGCGCGGAGGTCATCATTGCCGCGAAAAACGGCGACAACGCCGACACCGCGAACGAGATATGCGACCTGCTCTATCACCTGACGGTGCTTATGGCGGCGCAGGGCATTTCGGTCGATGAGGTGAACGCAATACTGCGCGAGCGCGGCAAAAAGGCTGGAAACCTCAAGACCTTCCATCAGGTGGACAGGAACACCTGACGGCAATTGCATCGATTCGACCGTTGACGGACGAATGAGAATGTACAATTTGAGAAGATAATTTTTTCAAATTTTTCTGAAAAAACAGTTGATATTTTCCGTGAAAAATGTTATCATAGATATCAGTGTCGGTGTATACTGCTTATGTTTGTAAAAGGAGGTGTTTTGGATGCCCAACATCAAATCCGCTGAGAAAAGAGTTCTGGTCAACAAGGCCAAGGCTGGCAACAACAAGATGGCGAAGTCCAATCTCAAGACGGTCATCAAGAAGGCAGAAGCTGCTATTGAGGCTAACGACGCCAACAAGAACGACGCCGTGAAGCTTGCTATAAAGAAGATCGACCAGTGCTGCGCCAAGGGTATACTCGCGAAGAATACCGCTTCCCGCAGGAAGTCCGCTCTTGCCGTTAAGCTCAACAAGGTCGGCTGAGCTTTTGGAAGGATGGGGCAATCGATGTCTGTAGCTTACCGGTTGCTCGATATACTTGAGAGCTAACAATAAAAGCGGCTTTTCACGCCTTTTGGCGTAAAAGGTCTGCTTTTTTGTTTTTATATTTGATTTTGCGCACATCGGGAGGCGTGACATGAACGAGGGCAGATTCTATGCGTATCTCTCAAGGATGAAATATATTGGCCGGTGGGCGCTGATGCGCAATTCGCTTAGCGAAAACCTTTGCGAGCACACGCTCGAAACGGCTTATGTGGCCCACGCGCTGGGGCTGATATCCAACCGGCGCTGCGGCGGGAGCGTCGATATCGAGCGGCTTGTGCTGGCGGCGCTGTATCACGATTGCAGCGAGATACTCACCGGCGACCTGCCGACGCCGGTGAAATATGACAATCCACAGATAAAGCAGGCCTATAAGGCGCTGGAGGCGGTGGCGGAGGATAAGCTCGTCTCAATGCTGCCGGAGGATATCCGGGAGGATTACCGCCCGCTGTTCGGTGAGCAGGAGGACGAAAGGACGGCCGGTCTGCTGCGCGCGGCGGATAAGATATCCGCGGTGATAAAGTGCATCCAGGAGGAAAAGGCCGGAAATATGGAGTTTGTGCGCGCAAAGGCGGCGCAGCTCGAAACGATAAGGGCGATGGGGCTGCCGGAGGCGGATATATTCGTCGAGGAATTTCTGCCCGCCTATGCGCTTTCACTGGACGAGCTTGCCGATTGACGGCTTGGGGGGAGAGAAAAAATGGGCGAACGGGTCATGACCGAGCTTACGAACATGGTGATGATTTATGACGAAAGGGGGCGCGCGCTGGTGCAGGAGCGCCGGCTGCGCTGGAAGGGACTGAGCTTCCCCGGCGGTCACGTCGAACCGAACGAGAGCTTCGCCGCTTCGGCGGTGCGGGAGATAAAGGAGGAGACGGGGCTGACGGTGAGCGGGCTTGAGCTTTGCGGAGTAGTGGATTGGCTGAACACCGACGACGGCGAGCGATATCTCGTGTTCTGCTATCGAACGAACAAATTCAGCGGCGAGCTGCTGCCGGAGACGGAGGAGGGCCGGGTGTTCTGGATGGAGCGCGACGAGCTGCTGCGGGTGCGCTCCGAAAACGGCTTCGAGCGGTATCTGCCGGTGTTTTTGGAGAGCGGATGCAGCGAGATATACGGTCCTGAAAGCTGGAGCACCGGCCAAAAGACGGAGCTGCAATATCTGTGATGCGACGACAGGGATACGGTTTTGACATATATACGGCCGGGACGCAATTTGGACGGGAGCGTTTGGTATGAAGGTATTTGCTATCATAGAACCGGGCTATATGGGAAGCGTGTGGGGGCGAACCATCGTCGAGGGGCTTCATGCGGAGTGCACGAAAAAGCGGTACGAGCTGGTGACAGTCACGCAGGAGCAGCTTGAGGACGTCGAGAAGCGGCTGCTGATAGTCGTCGGCACCTCGATAGTGTGGATAGAGGAGCTGCTGCGGCTGACCGACAGTCAGGGCGTCCACGCGATACTTGTCAACAACGTGCCGATGAAGATATCCGGCAACATAAGCGGCGTTCACAACAATCACAATCTTGCGACCAAAACGCTGCTGGAATATCTTGTCGGGAACGGGCGTGGCAGGCTTGCGCTGTTCGGCGTCAACCGCAATTCGCAGGCGGATCTGATAAAGGAGCAGCTTGTGCGGCGGCTTTTGCCGGACGCCGGGATATACTACAGCGACGGGAGCGTCTCGGAGTGCTGCCGCAGCTTTGAGAAGGACGCGGAGCGCTATAACGGGATAATCTGCGCAAACGATATCGTGGCGGTCTATCTCGTCAAGCGGCTGCTTGCAAGGGGCGCGCGCATACCGGAGGATTACGCAATAGTAAGCTACGGCGGCTCGATGCTTGCGGAGCTGATAAAGCCGTCGCTGACGACGGTGCGGCTGGACTATAACGAGATGGGGCGGCAGGCGGTGCTGCTCTATGCAAGCCTGCTGCGCAACCCGGATAACGTCTCGGCGGTGACGAGCATCGCCTGCGATATTATTGAACGCGAGAGCACTCGCGGCATCTCCGGCGACAGCGGGGTAACGCTCACGGACGTCTACCAAAGCCCGGAGCACAACATCGACTTCATCGCCGACCCCGATATCGGTCCGCTGATGGACGTCGAGGTGGCGCTGACGGAGTGCGGCAGAACGGATATCGATATAATCCGCGGGCTTATCGGCGGCAGACGGCTCAGCGAGCTTGCGGATGCACTGTTTATCTCCGAAAGCACGCTGAAATACCGTATAAAACAACTGCTCCAGCGATTCGGCTGCGACCAGAGACGCGGGCTGGTCGAAAAGCTTGGAGCATATATAAAATAATATATTATACCACAAAATAATATTGAAAACAAGACTAATATTGGCGCAGCTTTTTAGATTTATATAATCTTGCTAAAAAGGCTGCGCCAATGCTATAATTTAATAAGAAACAATATGGGAAACAGAATTGAGTGTAACATTTTTTTTGAATTACACAGACAATGATGTTTCTGTTGTTTTAATAGAATGTTACAAAAATTTACGGGGCGTGCTTGAGCGCTTCGCGATAAGCGCTGGGCGAGACGCCGTAAAACCGGCGGAAGGCGCGAGAGAATTGCAGCGAATCTCCGTAGCCGACGGCGTAGGATATCTCGGATATCGAAAAGCTCTCGGCAAGCAGCTTGGCGGCGCGCTCCATCCGCAGGCGCATAAGGTATTCCTGAGGAGAGATGCCCTCCTGCTCATAAAAAAGGTTGCGGAGATAGGCGCGCGAGATGTTGAGCCGGTTGGCGACCTGATTTATGGTTATGCCATACTGATGACGATCCTGTATAATCAGCTTGGCGCGGTCGACGTAGCTCAGAGCATGACGCTTTTCGTCAAGCTTGATGAAGTCTGCGACTATCTTGAGAAAAACGCCCATCAACGCAAGCTCGTCGGAGGCATTGAAGGCGTCGAAGGGCTGTTTGCACATCATGCTGAGTTTTTTGGCGTCAGAGAGATGATCCCACGTGAAAACGCAGCTATCGAAGCTCATCATGTCAATTAGCTGCTCAAAATCCTCGCCGGCGCCGTTGATGTAGCTATAGGTCCAGGGGTCGTCGCGGTCCGGGTAGTAGTCGCACCAGCGGTTGGCGCGGCAGATGAAGCCCTGACCGGTGGTGAGCTGGCGTCCGTTGAAATAGCCCTTGCCGCTCTCTATCATGTGTATCATATTGCAGCCGGATATCTGGTGTATCCTTTCCTTGTCGGGCATACACTGTTCATAGCCGATTCGCGTGATCTGAAAATTCAGCTTGTTCATTCAAGGAGCACCCCTTTCATGTACGATTTTACCATATACACATACGAAAAAGCAATGGTATCAGAAAATTTTAATATGTTATAATTGTTATAGACCAAATGTACAAATACACTTGGAGATGTGGAGAAAATGATGAAAACAAAGGTGTTCAAATCCGGAACGGTTTTTGAGAGCAACTGTACATATGTTGCGGATCGCAAAATTTACGACATATATCCCCAGGACGCCGCAGGCACGCTGCACTATTGGTGGAGCACACGCGGGGAGGCGCCAGCCGCGGCGTTCATCATGAGAGACGTCGAGAACGTGACGGTCGATCTCGGCGGAGCAAAGCTCGTTTTCCACGGCAGGATACTCCCGTTCGCGGTCTACAACTGCAAAAACGTGGTATTCAGGAATTTTTCAATAGATTACGACCGTCCTTTTTACACGCAGGGCGTCATCACCGAGGCGGCTCCCGGCTCGATAGTCATCGATATCCCGGAGCGGTTCGGCTACCGTGTGGAGGATACCTACTTCATCGCCACCAGCGACACCTGGGAGAACAGGGTCAACCGCGGAGACATACTCGCACAGGTCTACGACGAGAGCACAGGCCGCATCGACGGGAGTGTGCCGACCTTTCTGGGGCTGATTGGCGAGGAGATTTTTCCGGGCGAAAACCCGCCGTTGCCGATACACCATCTGCGCGCCTACGCTCTGGATGGACGCAAGGTGAGATTTACCGGCTGTCCCGACTGGTTTAGGCCGAGAGTCGGCGAGATATTTGTATTCACCCACGAGGATCGCGCAAAAGCAGGCTTCATCGTGGAGGAATCCGAGAGCATGAGCTTCGAAAATATACGCTTCCTGCATTGCGGCGCGATGGCGTTCATGGCAAATCTCTGCCGCGACCTCACCTTCCGCAACTTTAGCTGCTATATCGACGAGGAGTGCGCGGGGCGCATGATTTCCGTCAACGCGGACATCATACACGGATTTCACTGCGACGGCAAGGTGCTCGTCGAGGACTGCCGCTTTGAGAACATGCTGGATGACAGCTTCAACATTCACGGGAACTACACCGTCTGCCGCAGGCTGGACGGAGAGCGCGACATGACCGTTGAAAACATGGCGCACGGACTTACCGACATGCGCTATTACCTGCCGGGCGACAAAATCAATATCTACCGCGGAAGCACGCAGGAGCTGAAGGGCGTCTACACCGTGGAGAGCGCAGAATATCTGCCGGGAAGCAGGCGGATGCAGCTTGTCCGCGTGGCGGAGCCGGTTGAGAGCTTTGCGGAGGGAGATATCGTCGAGAGCCAGAGGATGCCGGAGATAGAGATACGTCGCTGCGTATCCGCAAAGGCGAGAGGCCACATGCGCCTTTCAAGCGGTAAGCGAACCGTCGTGGAGGATTGCGTGTTCGAGAAGAGCATGATAATGTTCACCGGCGACACCAACTACTGGTACGAGAACGCGCCGGTGCGCGACATGACAATCAGAAACTGCCGCTTTGAGAATTTTCCGGAGCTTAGCGTCATAATTGGCGGCGCGGCGTTTGAGGCGACCAAAAAGGCACCGTATTACTACAAAAATATCCGTATTCTCGACAACGTTTTTGAAAACTGCGGACAGAGCATCGTTGACCTGAGGAATGCCGACGGCGTGGAGATCAGTGGAAACAGGGTCTACGACGCCGGAGGGCAGGAGCTGACCGGCGGCCGCGTGACAGTGACGGCGTGCAGAAATGTCAGGATCGATTGAGTTGCAGGACTCTGACAGGTGATATATAAATGAAGCAGGAGGTAATATTAGTGAAGAAGGACATGAAGACCGGCGGAAAGGGGTCGGACTTCGGCAGGTATATGCGCGATTACGGCGAGCTGTACCTGCTGGTGATACCGGCGGTGGTGTTCACGCTGATATTCTGCTACTGGCCGATGTACGGCGTGCAGATAGCGTTCAAGAGCTACTCCTTCGCCGACGGGATGTTCGGGAGTAAATGGGTGGGCTTTGCGCACTTTGAGCGCTTTTTCTCCTCGCCGAACTTCTGGAAGATCCTCAGGAACACGCTGTGCATCAGCCTTTACGGCATGGCGGTGGGATTCCCGCTGCCAATAATACTGGCGCTTATGCTCAACGAAACGGCCAACCAGAAGTTCAAAAAGACGGTGCAGATGATAACCTATATGCCGTACTTCATCTCGACGGTCGCGGTCTGCGGCATGCTGCTGCTGTTTCTCAAGAAGGACACCGGCGTGATAAACGCTGTTGTCGCGCTGTTTGGAGGCGAGAGGAAGGACTTTATAGCTCTGCCGGGGTACTTCTGGTCTATATCGGTGTGGTCCGGCGTGTGGCAGGGAGTGGGCTGGAGCTCGATCATCTACATAGCGGCGCTCTCCGGCGTGAGTCAGGAGCTGGTTGAGGCGGCCACCATAGACGGCGCGAACCGGTTTCAGAAGATATGGTACGTCGATATTCCGGCCATCCGTCCGACGATGGTCATCCTGCTGATACTTAGCTGCGGCTCGCTGCTCAACGTCGGCTCGGAAAAAACGCTGCTTTTGCAGAACTCGCTGAATATGGATATGTCGGAGGTAATCTCCACCTACGTCTACCGTCAGGGCATACTCAACGCGCAGTATGACTATACGACCGCCGTCGGCCTGTTCAACAGCATTGTTAACGTGGCGCTGCTGGTGCTGACGAACACCATTTGCCGCAGGGTCGGCGAGACGTCGATGTGGTAAGGAGATGATGAAGATGGCGAAAAGAAAAAGAATGAGAACACGCTTTGACGTCGTGTTCGATACAGTCAATACGGTACTGCTCGTGATAATCGTGCTCATCATGCTCTATCCGATGTATTTCACAGTCATCGCGTCCTTCAGCGACCCGAACCAGGTGCAGACCGGCAAGGCGTTTCTTTTGATCAAGGGCTTCAACATCGACGCCTACTACAACGTTTTCAAGAACAAAAACATCTGGACCGGCTATCTCAACAGCATTTATTACACCATTCTCGGCACGCTTGCCGGACTGTCCGGAACCGTCACCTGCGCATATGCAATGTCGCGCAAATATCTGCGCGGCAGGAAGGTGCTGATGGTGTTCTTCATGATAACGATGTACTTTGGCGGCGGACTTATCCCAAGCTACCTTGTCAACCAGACGCTGCATCTGGTCAACACCAGAACGCTGATGATAATCGGCGGCTTCTTCAGCGTGTATAACATGATAATCGTCCGAACATTCTATCAGACCAACTTCCCGGACGAGATATACGAGGCGGCGAAGATAGACGGCTGCCGGGAGCTGGGGATCTTCTTCAGGATGGCGCTGCCGCTTTCGGGAGCGATAATCGCGGTCATCGCGCTGTATAACGCAGTGGGGCAGTGGAACTCCTACTTTGGAGCGCTCATCTACCTCTCCGACCAGAAGAAGTGGCCGTTGCAGCTAATCCTGCGCAACATCCTCATCCAGAATCAGGGCATGGGCATAGACATGGATCGCCTGAAATCGGCGTCCGCGGACGAGCTGGCAATGATGCTGAAGAAGCAGCAGCTTGCCGAGACGATGAAGTATTCGCTGATCTTCATCTCCTCGCTGCCGATGCTCATCGCCTATCCGTTCGTACAGAAATACTTTGTCAAGGGCGTAATGATCGGCTCAATCAAGGGCTGATGAGACTATTCACAGCAGGTTATCGCGCGGAGCCCGCCGCCATGAACGAAGCAGCAGACGGCGCGGCCGCGATGATAATAAATAAAAAAGCAGAAAAGGAGAACAGAACATGAACGCAAAGAAATTGCTTGCGCTGCTGCTTGCCATCGTTATGATACTTGCGACCGCAGCCGCCTGTGCAAAGGATCCCGGCACCTCTGATTCCTCCAAGCCCGAATCCTCCGCCACCGAAAGCAAGCCCGAGGAGAGCAAGCCCGCAGAGGAGGACGAGAAGTATCCGCTGCTTAACATGGACAGCGACCTTCCCGTGACCAAGGAGCCGTTTGAGCTCAGCTTCGTCGCCTCCTATGACTCCGCAATCGACGTAAACTTCGAGACCGGACAGAACTTCTGGCAGAAGATGAACAGAGACTCCAACGTGAAAATCAATTTCCGCCTGATAGCCAACGAGGCGTGGGACGAGCAGGAGGCTATAATCCTCGCCGGCGGCGACCTGCCCGACGTATTCTTCCATCCTCTCAGCAACGTCAAGACCTACAAGTACGGCCAGCAGCAGGGACTCTTCATCCCGCTCAACGAGTACCTTGACGACACTGAGCTGACCCCGAACATCAACGAGGTTTTCGCTGAGAAGCCCGAGCTTAAGGCCGGCTCCATCCTGCCGGACGGCAACATCTACGGCTTCGGCTACTACACCACGGAGTATTATGAGACCGCCTCCGGACTGCGCGCACAGTGGATTAAGGAATACGCCGAGAAGGCGGGCGTCGATGTGACCAAGATAGCCACCCTCGACGACCTCTACAACGCTTTTGTCGCCATCCGCGATTCCGACTACAACGGCAACGGACAGGCAGACGAGATCCCGTTCGGCTACTACACCACCAACGACGTCGTTCCCGCGTGGGACGCTCTGCTTCAGTACATCCTCAACGCATACGGCTTCGTAGGCTCCGGCAGCGTATATGTCAACACTCGCGAGAGCGTCGCCAACTATGCTCCGCTCACCGAGCAGTATAAGGCTGCCTGCGAATACCTCGCAAAGCTCTATGCCGAGAAGCTGCTCGACAACTCGACCTTCACCCAGACCGAGGCTGAGTTCCAGGCCAAGGGCGTCAGTGGCCTCATGCCGTTCGGCGTTTATTACAACTGCTATGCCGACGTTCCCGCCGACATCGTAACCGCGCACACCGAAAACAACTACGAGAACGATATCCTCTATTCACCGGTTCCCGTTGTTGACAAGGAGGGCAGCACCCCCGTCGTCAACGGCGACTACGCTATCGGCCTCAACCGCTGCTTTATCACCAAGGCCTGCGAGCATCCCGAGGTCGCCATCCGCTGGCTTGACTACTGCTACAGCCCGTACGGCTCCATGCTGTTCCGCAACGGTCCGGAATACCAGTCCGACGACGATGTGATCGGCAACGGCTGGGAGTATGACCACGACGCGCTCTTTACCGACGCGTCTAACATGGTCAAGAGATCCGGCATCGACAACGGCTGGTACATGTGGATCACCGTCTGCAACTTCACGATGGGCAGCGTGGGCTATCTCGGCTCCGATGAGTATCGCGGCGTTATCGAGCTCTATCCCGAAACCGCCAACAAGGACTCTCACGACTGGCTCACCCCGTACCGCACCAACATCAACCAGTATGAGACTCTGGGCTTCCCGAGCGTCTACTACACCGACGAGCAGCAGACCTTCATCGACACCTA
>CANNTZ010000037.1 GCA_947522735.1 uncultured Oscillospiraceae bacterium
GCGCGGTAGGCGGTGTCGCGCATCGAGCGCGAGACGCGTATACTGTTGTTGTCGCGCAGATAGCGGCGTATCTCTCCGATGATCATCGGCACGGCATAGGTGGAAAATTTGACCTGCTGCTTTATATCAAAGTTGTCTATCGCCTTGATGAGCCCGATGCAGCCCACCTGAAACAGGTCGTCCGGATTTTCTCCACGGTTGCTGAACTTCTGCACCACGCTCAGCACCAGCCGCAGATTGCCCTTTATCAGCTCGTCGCGCGCGCTGCCCGAGCCGTCCCGCGCCTTCCCGAGCAGCTCCAGCTTGCGCTTCTCATCCAGCAGCGGCAGCTTTGCCGTGTTCACTCCGCATATTTCGACCTTCCCGGCATACACATATCCCAACCCCTTATTCGGTATGTACGGGAAACGCCCCACGCTACTAATTATTGTCTGCGATGTCTCCGGCAATTCACGCCGGGGCAGTCTAATATTTTCCATATAAACACAGCTTTACCTGACGGAGGGATCGACATGTTTGAAAAAATTTCCTGTGAGCAATGGAACGGCAATGCCTTCACCGCAATCGGCGACGAATGGCTGCTCATCACGGCACGCGACGGCGAAAGGGTCAACGCGATGACCGCAAGCTGGGGAGGACTGGGTGAGATGTGGGGCAGGCGCGCCGCTTTCATCTTTATCCGCCCGCAGCGCCACACCTTTGAGCTCATCGAAAACTGCGAGCGCTTCAGTCTGTGTATTCCCGGCGAGGCCTACCGCAAGGCGCTGTCCTACTGCGGGAGTCACTCCGGGCGCGACGGGGACAAGCTTGCCGCCTGCGGGCTCCGCTCCTGCGAGCTGGACGGCGTTCCGGCAATAGCTCAGGCACACACCGTCTTTGTTTGCCGCAAGCTTTACGCCCAGCTCCTGCGCGAGGACTGCTTCCTCGACAAAACGCCCATAGACCGCTTCTATCCCGATAAGGACTATCACTGCATGTATATCGCCGAGATCGAGAGCGTTTATCGCAAGCTCGACTGAGTGCACGGCTTTGAGCGCCTTATCCGGCGCCGTGCGTATCCGTGACGGATACGCACGGCGCGTTTTGCATTTTGTGAATGTGTGACGCTTCACCTACTGATGTTTTCAACCGGGGAAGTCTTTTTTGCGCATGGCTCTCTCTTTTAAATAATGCGTAAAAATATACTTGAAATCCATGTGCGCGTGTGATAAAATAGTTGTGTAAGTGTTGCTTTAACGCTTAGACTGTTTAAAATGCAAAATATCATATCCGCGCAGACGTCGAGGGCTGCATAATTTTAAGGGGGCCTGATGGATATGCGAAGTGCCGCATACCCCGCAGAGGGGGCTTGCTGCATAGACTGAATCAGGAGAATTGAATATGTATAATTATAATCCCGTTATAAACCGGACGGTCCTTGATATCAAGCCCTCCGGCATCAGAAAGTATTTTGATCTGCTGGGCGACGACTGCATCAGCCTTGGTGTTGGCGAGCCGGATTTTCCGACTCCGGACGCAATACGCCATGCCGCAGCGGATGAGATATACAGCAGCCGCGTCCCATATACCGCCAACGCCGGTATGCCCCGGCTGCGCCAGCTCATTATCGATTACATCGCCGACCGCTTCGGGCTGACCGGCTATGAAATCGCAAACACGCTCATAACCGCTGGCGCCGGTCATGCGGCCGATCTTGCGTTCCGCGTCGCAATAAATCCCGGAGACGAGGTCGTCTATACCGAGCCCACCTACGTCACCTACGAGCCCGGGATACGTCTTGCGGGCGGCGTTCCCGTCGCGATACAGACCGATGCCGCGCACCGCTTCAGGCTGACGCCGGAGGCGCTGCGCGCCGCTATAACTCCCAAAACCCGCGTGCTGCTGCTATCCTATCCCACCAACCCGACCGGCGGGATAATGGAGCGGGACGACCTTGAGGCCATTGCCGCCATCATTCGCGAGACCAACATCACCGTCATTTCCGACGAGATCTACGCGGAGCTGACCTACGGCGGCAAACGGCACGTCTCAATCGCATCGCTGCCCGGTATGCGCGAGCGTACCATAGTCATCAACGGCTTCTCCAAGGCGTTCTCGATGACCGGCTGGCGACTTGGCTTTGCCGTAGGGCCCGTCGAATACATCTCGATGATGACAAAAATCCATCAGCTCACGATGCTCTGCGCGCCGACGACGGCACAGATTGCCGGCTGCTATGCACTGGAGCAGGGCTTCGCGAACAACTGGGCCGACGTGAAAACGATGATCGACGAATACGACCGCCGCAGGCAATACCTTGTCGGTGAATTTAACCGCATGGGACTGACATGCGCCGACCCGGAGGGCGCGTTCTACGTTTTCCCGTCCATCGAGTGCTCCGGGCTTGGCTGCGCAGAATTTTGCGAGCAGCTTCTCGAACACAAAAAGGTTCTTGTCATCCCCGGCGACGCGTTCGGGGACGCCGGGCGGCTGCATGTGCGCGCCTGCTACGCCACATCCATGGAGGATCTGCACGAGGCGGTGCGCCGCATCGAGGAGTTCCTTTGCGAGCTTAAACGCCGCTGAAAACCGAAAAATGTATAAACGCTGCGCAGGGCTTGGTTCCTGCGCAGCGTTGTTTTTTGCCTGTCCCGGCGCTTTCAATTTCGTTTTTCAAGCTTCTCCTGAAGCCTCTCCTGAAATTTTACCGAACCGCCTCCCTCCATGAGCTCAAACGGCACGAGCCGGTTATCGAAATCCGTGATTTGACAGGGCAGCTTTTCGAGGTTCAGATAGGTCTCTAACCCCACCCACGTGTTGCCGCGCACCGAGACGGTGCAAAGGCTGTAGCCACTGTATGCTCCGGAGCCGTCGTCCGTAAAGCTGACGTCGACGTAGCTCCGCAGACCAAAGTGGCTTTTGATATCGATCGCCGTTTTTTCGTCGCCGGCCGGCAGCCGGATCAGGTACTGCGTGACCTTTTCTCCGTCCTTCTGCACGCGATAGCGCAGTGCATATGCGCCGTGCATCTCCCGGTCGCAGCCGTCCAGCCACTGCCGCAGCTCGTCCGCATAGCTCTCTTTCGCCACGCTTTCGAGATAGTGCTCCGTCGATTCATAGTATATGGTGTTCATCGCCCCATGGCGAACCTCCGAGACCGCCAGCAGCGACGTCGCGCCTATTATGACGAGCGGTACGAGGATGACCGCTGCCAGTATTATTCCGAGCGCCCGGTCTTTCCGGCGCACCGGCGGCATGACGCCCTCCTCCGGCTCAAGCCTTGCCGCGCAGTATGGACACACCCTCCAGGCGCTCTCCACCGGCGCGGAGCAGGCCGGACACGCCGCCTTGAGCTGCGCGCCGCACTTCGGACAGACGGCGTACCTCTCCTCCACCGGCGACGAGCACCTCGGGCAGCACAGCTCGCCGCCGCTTCCGCGCACTATCATATATATTATGAACCCAACGAGTGCCGGAGCGAGCAGTGCCACCAGCATCCACAGCTCCGCATTCAGCCCGCGTTTCTTCGCGTCCCGCCAGACGTAAGCGCCGACGAGCGCCGCGACTCCTATCAGCAGCACCGCCAGCAGCGCCACCATTATTATGCTTGCATGGTTCATTTTATCAACACCCCTTCTTTCTCCTTGAACACCACCGCCACTGCCGCCCCGCAGGCGAGCGACACGCCGAGATAAGCCGCGGCGAGTATGATTCCGCGTTCGCCGACGAGCGCCGCGAATATCAGCAGCGCCGCACCAGTCTGCATCAGCAGCCCGCCAGCGGCAGCCAAAGCCGTGCGCCGGCGCAGACGCCTTTCCTCCGCGCGCGCCCGCAGCAGGCTTTCGGTCAGCAGCGGCGGCACGGTGCACTCAAAATCATATATACGTCTCATCACCAAGCTCCTTTCCAAGCATTCTCCGCGCGCGATCCAGTCTGGATTTGACCGTTCCCGACGGAATATTCAGCGCCTCGGCGGTACTGGCGATATCCATGTCGCGGAAGTAGAACAATATCACCGTAACGCGCAGCTTTTCCGGCAGCCGGTCTACCGCCGCACGGACATCTGCATATTCCCCCGGCTCGTCCCACGCTGCGCCGCATATCGCCGCGTCCTTCTCGTCTCCGCTCGCAAAGTCGTCATAGACAGGGCTGCGTGCCAGCCGCCTGAGACGGCTGCGGTAGAGATTTACGCAGATACGCGTCAGCCACGGCTCAAATTCGCGGCTCGCGTCGTATTTTGCAAGGCCGGTCATTGCCCGCAGCCACGTCTCCTGATAGAGATCGTCCGCGTCGAACCGCGAGGCGCACAGCGTCAGGCAAAGCCCGTAAAGCCGCCTACCGTGAAGCCGGATATATCCGTCCATCATTCCGCGCCCCCTCTCCCGCAAAGCTCCGTAAACGACGTTCACTGTATACACATACTGTTTTACATCGTGAAAGGTTCGGCGATCCGGAATTTTTTTAAAGGCTTAAAGCTGAGCTGAAAAAACACAACCTTTTCGATGCGCCTGACATAGCAGACGAATACGGACAGCACCTTTCATTCAGACTGGCCGGCGGATATTCCTAAGAGAAGATAACGGCAAAGCTCGGCGACCCTTCCGCGATAGCCGCTCAGTTCGACTCGGCGACCGCCGCAAAGCTTGGGGTATCCGCCTTTTTCTTCGTAACATCGTGCATGCTGCTCCTTGTCCTTGAGCCTGTTGCCGTGGCGTCCGTCGAGCTCGGTACGTCCGGAGCCGGTTTGCCGTCGCACATAAGGCCAAAAGCCCGGAGCCTTTCGGTCTCCGGGCAAAGCCTTTTTCGTATGTCATACGGCCCTTTTCGCGCCGTTTCTGTATATCAGCACCGTCGAGGCATTGAGCACCAATATCGCCATCACGCCTACGTCTGCGAACATTGCCAGCCACATCGGCGCGATGCCGAGCGCCCCGAGGAGCAGCACCGCGGCCTTGACCGCCAGCGCAAAGACGATGTTGACGTTTGCCGTGAGCCTTGTGCGGCGTGCAATACGTATCGCCTCCGGCAACGGCGAGAGGTCTCCGGTCAGCATGGCGGCATCCGCGGATTCCACCGCCGCGCCCGAGCCGCCGCCGATAGCCACGCCGACATCCGCGGTAGCAAGCACCGGCGCATCGTTGATGCCGTCGCCGACATATACGCAGCACCCGCTTTTCTCAAGCTCCTCTACGCATTTCACCTTGTCCTCCGGCATTAGCTCCGCGCGAACCTCGCCGATGCCCGCAAGCTTCGCCGTGATTTCCGCCTTGCGGCGCTCATCACCGGTCAGCATCACGACATGCTTCATGCCGAGCGCACGCAGCTCGGATACCACCGCCTTCGCTTCCGCGCGCGGCACATCCTCGGTGACGATGCAGCCCGCGAGCGCGCCGTCCTTCACGAGGTATATCCCGCTCTCGTCGAAATCCCCGGCCGGGATGCCCTTCTCCCTGAGCATCCTCGCGCCTCCGCATAAGATGTGCGCTCCGTCGATATCGGCCTCCACGCCGATACCCGGCAGCTCGCGCACGTTGGATGCGCCCGAGGCATCCACCTCTCCCGCCGCCCTGACTATCGCCCTTGCTATCGGGTGCGCGGAAAAGCTCTCGGCTATCGCCGCCAGCCTCAGCAGCTCGCCGCTGTCCACGCCGTCCGCAGCGATTACCCTGGAGACCCTGTGCTCGCCGCTCGTCAGCGTGCCGGTCTTGTCAAAAGCGGCACAGTCCGCCTTGGCGAGCACGTCGATGAATCTGGAGCCCTTGAGCAGCAGTCCGGCCCTCGAGCAGCGCCCGACGCCCGCGAAATAGGTCAGCGGCACGGATATCACCAGCGCGCAGGGGCAGGAGGCGACAAGGAATACCAGCGCCCTGTAAAGCCATGTCTGGAGCTCCTGCCGGAAGAATACGGTCGGAACCACCGCAAGCAGCACCGCCAATATCATGACCGTCGGGGTGTATATCCTTGCAAAGCGGGTTATCAGCTTTTCCGCCGCGCCCTTGCTCTCCGGCGCGTGCTCGGCTATCTCTATTATCCTGGAGGTCGCGGAATCCTCAAAGGTGCGGATGGTTTTGCAGCGCACCGCGCCGCCGATGATTATCATGCCCGAGAGCGCCTCGTCGCCCTCGCCGAGCGCACGCGGCTCCGATTCGCCTGTCAGTGCAGAGCAGTCGGCATCGCAGCTACCTTCGGTGATAACGGCATCCAGCGGCACTCTGTCGCCCGCCCGCACAACTATCTCGGTCCCGATCTCGACGCTCCTCGCCGAGACCTCTCGCGTCGCGCCGTTCTCAACAACGACCGCCGTCTCCGGGCGGATATCCAGCAGCGAGCGTATGCTCCTTCTCGAACGGGACACCGCAATTTCCTCCGCCATCTCGCCCATCTTGAAGAGTATCGCCACCATCGCCGCCTCGCCGTATTTGCCGAGGAAGAACGCCGCGACGACCGCGACGGTCATAAGTATCGTCTCGTCGAGGCGCAGCTTTATCAGGTTTCTGAACGCCTCTATCATCGTCTCATAGCCGCTTATCAGCGCCGCCGCTATCAGCAGCCAAAGATCGATATTATTGTCCGTGAACAGCGAGATTACGACGAGAATCAGCGATATTGCCAGCGCAACTATGTCCGGCGCCTCTATTCCGTGCTCGTGCTCATGTCCGTCGTGGTCGTGGCTCTCGTGCTCATGCTCGTGATGCTCGCAGCACCCGCAGTTTCCGGTGCAGCTCATGGTGTATCCTCCTTATTCGTCGGTCTCGTTCACATGCGTGAGACCTGCGTAAATTATTGTCGTGACGTGCTCGTCGTCAAGGGAATAGAAGATCGATTTGCCGTCGCGCCTTGTCTTGACGAGCCGCGCCGCGCGCAGCAGCCGAAGCTGATGCGACGCCGCCGACTGGCTCATCCCGGTGATATCGCAGATATCGCAGACGCACAGCTCGTTTATCGAGAGCGCGCACAATATCTTCACCCGGCTCGGGTCCGAGAACACCTTAAACGCCTCCGCGAGCGCGTCTACGGTGTCCTCTCCCGGCAGCTTTCTCAGCGTGTCGTCTATCTTGGATTTGTGCGGGTGCTTCTCTTCACAGACCAGCTTCTCATTGATATCCGCCATAACAGCCTCCCATCTCATATGAACGCTAATTCATATGAATAATTGTTCATATATTCATTATAGTCACTTGTCTGCAGCTTGTCAATAGGCAAAATCAAATTTTTCAAAATTTTTTCGCGGCCTGCGCCGCAAAGCCCTCCAAATGTGGTATAATCGTGATGAAGAAAGGCTGTAAAGGGAGCTGTTGCGATTGTTTACACCCAAAACAATAGATTTTCTCGTTGAAAACCGCATAATGAACAGCCGCGAATGGTATGCCGCGCACAGGGATGACTTCCGGAGGCTGGTGTTCGAGCCGATGGCGCAGCTTGTCGGCGAGGTTGCGCCCACGGTTTCCTCAATTGATCCGCTCATCGTCACTGTGCCCAAGACCGACAAGACCATCTCCCGCATTTATCGCGACACCCGCTATTCCAACGACAAGCTGCTCTACCGCGAGGAGATGTGGTTCTCCTTCAAGCGCGACAAGCGCCGCTTCCCGCATTATCCCGAGTTTTTCTTTGTCCTCGGCCCGCACGGCTTTTCCTATGGCTGCGGCTACTACAAGATGGGGCGCGGCGCGCTCGAAAACCTCCGACGGCTGATACTACTGCGCGATCCCGCGGCGGAGGCGGCGCTGGAGGCCTATGCCGCGCAGAACCGCTTTACGCTTGGTGGCGACAGCTACAAGCGCTCGCGCTATCCCGAGCAGCCGGAGGAGCGCCGCGAATGGCTTGACCGGCGCGGTGGCATCTGCCTCATCCGTCACAGCCGTGACGCAACGCTGCTCTTCTCCGAAAAGCTCGGCGAGACGATAAGCCGCGATCTTGCGCTGACAAGGCCGGTCTACGACCTGTTTCTCATCGCGGAGGATGCACCGGACGTGGAATAATTATACAGTTCCACAGCATAACGCTTACAGCCGGCTCGAGGCATACCGCTTTTTTCTCTCCTTTAATTTTAACCCGTCCGCCGCGAGCCGTGCCGCCGCCGCTATGGTCTCAACAATTATCTCAGCGTCGGTGATCAGTGAAAAACGGCGCAGATAGTTGAGATTCAGGCGCATCTTTTCCGGGAGCAGGCGCCCGGCATATTCGCGCTCGGGATTTTCGGAGCCCTTCAGCAGCTCCTCCTCGTTGCGGAAACGCACGCTTGCCGCGGAGGTCATGCCCGCCGGAAGCAGCAGCGTCGCCAGCATTTCCGGCGTATATTCTTTCACAAAGCGCTCAACCTCCGGTCGCGTCCCAACCAGCGTCATGTCGCCCGCGAGCACGTTTATCAGCTGCGGCAGCTCGTCGATGCGCAGCCGCCGCAGCACCTTGCCAACGCGGGTTATCCTTGCGTCGCCGCCCGCCGTGACGAGCGCTCCGGCGCCCACCGTCCCCGCCTTGTACATCGTGCGGAGCTTGAGTATCTCAAAAACACGTCCGCCCTGCGTCACGCGGCGCTGGCGGAACAGCGCTCCGCCCTTCGACCCGGCGCACACGGCGACGGCGGCTGCGGCCATCACCGGCGAGAGCGCCGCCAGCAGCAGCGCCGAGGCATATATGTCAAAGGCGCGCTTTATCGCAAGCTGTCCACGCTTTTGCGCAAGCAGCCTGTAATACCGTCTCACCTCGTCGCAGCGCATCGGCTCCGGCAGCTCGTCCCACTCCGGCAGCCCTCCTCCGAAAAATCGTCCGCACAAATCCAAGCTCCTCCTTCCTTTGAGGTTGTTTTCTGTCGTTTGCGCGGCTTTATTCGGCTTTTTGCAATTTTTGATTGTATTCCGTCCCCATCTGGTGTATACTATTTGAGTGACGTTTGCATATTATTTCATGATATACTTTCAGACAAACGCGCGCTCACTCAAGGAGGTTTTAGCTTGAACATTATTGTGCTTTGCGGAGGACTATCCGCGGAGAGAGACGTTTCGCTCGTCAGCGGCCGGATGGTCGCACAAGCGCTGCGGCGGCTTGGCCACGTTGCTGTGCTCGTTGATCTCTTTTTCGGCTATACATACCCCTATGACGACCCGAAAGACATCTTTGGCATGGAATATCACGACGACCTTGGCGGCATCACCGCAGACGTCCCCGACCTCGACGCGTTGCGAAAAAAGCGCGGCGACGACAGCCCAAGCCGCATCGGCAAGAACATTCCGGAGATATGCTCAGCCGCCGATATCGTCTTTCTCGGCCTGCACGGCGAGGACGGCGAGGACGGCAAGATACAGGCGCTGTTCGATCTCTACGGCATAAAATATACCGGCAGCGACAGCGTCGGAAGCACGCTTGCGATGCAGAAGGCGGTCGCAAAGCAGCTCTTCTCTGCCCGCGGCATCGACACTCCGCGCGGCATCATGCTTCGCCGCGGAGAATTTCGCAGCTTCAGCCTGCCCTGCGTAGTCAAGCCGCAGAGCAGGGGCAGCTCGGTGGGCACCTCAATCGTGCACACCGATGAGGAATATCGCGCGGCGCTTGAGCTGGCCTTCAAATACGACGACGGCGTCATCGTGGAGGACTACATCAGAGGCCGCGAGTGCGACGTTGGCGTGCTGGACGGAAAGGCGCTCCCGGTCATCGAAATCTGCCCTAAATCCGGTTTTTTTGACTATCAGAACAAGTATCTCGACGACAGGACAAACGAATACTGCCCGGCGGATATCCCGGCGGACATCGCGGATAAGATGCAAAAAGCCGCCGTCGATATCTACGATGCGCTGGGGCTCAGGGTCTATGCGCGCATGGATTTCATCTTCGATGCGGACGGCCGCGTCTGGGCGCTTGAGGCTAACACACTGCCCGGACTGACCCCGGCCAGCCTCATGCCCAAGGAAGCAGCCGCGGCCGGACTGCCCTACGAGCGCTTTTGCGAGATAATACTTGAAAAATCACTTGAAAAATACAACTGAGCACCGGAGGAAACGCTATGGCGATGAAGCCGCTCACACTTGAAAGGATAGCCGAGGTCACCGGCGGCAGCTATTGCGGCGCGCCGGAGCTTGCCGCACGCATCATAACCGGCGTCGTGCGCGACAGCCGGGAGGTTCGGCCGGGCAGTCTGTTCGCCTGCATCGTTGGCGAGCGCGTTGACGGCCACGGCTTTGCAAACGCCGCCTTCGGCTCCGGAGCCGCCGCCTGTCTCGCCGAAAAGCCGCTTGCGGACGCCGAAGGTCCGTATATCCTCGTCAGCTCTACGCTTGAGGCGCTTCAGAGGCTGGCGGGCTATTACCGCTCGCTGTTTGACATTCCGTTTATCGGCATCACCGGAAGCGTCGGCAAGACTACCGCGAAAGAGATGGTCGCCTCTGCGCTCTCGGCGAAATACAACGTCCTCAGAACTCCGGCGAACCTCAACAACGAGCTTGGCGTTCCGCTGACGCTGCTCTCGCTGCGCGAGGAGCATGAGGCCGCGGTGATAGAGATGGGCATCAGCCAGTTCGGCGAGATGAGCCTGCTGGCAGAGCTTGTACGCCCGGATATCACCGTCATGACCAATATCGGCTACTGTCATCTTGAATTTCTCGGCGATCTTGACGGCGTGCTGCGCGCCAAAAGCGAGGTGTTCGACCATATGTCGCCCGGATCTCTTGCGATAGTCAACGGAGATGACGAGCTGCTGAGCACCTTTGAGCCGGGCCGCGGCATCGAAAAGCTCACCTTCGGCTTTGGCGAAAACAACTTCTGCCGCGCCGAAAACGTCAAATCCGACGGCTCCGGGTGCGTCTCCTGCGACGCCGTATGCGGCGGCAGAATACTGCATCTTGAAATCCCGGCGTTTGGCGGTCACATGGCGCTCGGCGCGCTTCCGGCTGTGATTGTTGCACAAAGGCTTGGGCTTTCCGACGCGGAGCTTGTGCGCGGCATTGCGTCCTATCGCACCGTCGGAGGACGCGCGAACGTTATCCCAACCGGCTGCATCACCCTCATCAACGACTGCTACAACGCAAACCCGAACTCAATGGCGGCGTCGGTGCGCTCGCTCTGCACGCTGCCCGGCCGCCGCGTGGCTATACTCGGCGACATGAAAGAGCTTGGCGACAGCTCCGCCCTGCTGCACCGCGGCGTCGGCGAGCTTGCGGCAAAAATCGGCGTCGACTGCATGATCTGCACGGGCGTGGAGGCGCGGGCGATATACGAGGGCTTTGTGGCGTCCGGAACCGGCCGACCCGCGTATTATTTTGCTGACAAGGAGGAGCTTGTGCCGCTGCTTCCTGCGATAATACGCTACGGCGACGCGGTGCTTGTCAAGGCGTCGCACAGCATGGATTTTGACAGGATAGTCGCGGCCCTCTCCGCGCTCGACCTTGCCTGCGTCAACGCATGACCGCATACAATAAAAAGTGGCGCATAGCCTCAAGGCTGCGCCCGCAAACAGGAAAACAAAGACCTTCGCCGGAAAGAGGAGCTCTTTCCGGCGAAGGCGCGTCTGCTCCTGAGCGAGACGTTTTGTGCATCGCCGCCTGATACAGCGCTGACAAAGCCGTCCGTTTTCGAGCTTTTTTGTTGTGCGCCGTCTCTCCTGAGCGGTGCTTTGGCCCCGTGCTTTATACGGGCTTACATTGTGGTCAAGCGATTTTCGCGCGCCCCGCGGCGCTTTTAGCAGACGGGACAAGCGCCGCGAACAGTGCGCACACCGCAGCGCCAAACGCGCCCGCGCTGATCAACGCGCGGATGCGGCTGTTGAACGCGCCGCTCACTGCAAGCAGTCCGCCCGCCGCGGCGAGAAATATCTCCGGAAGCGCAAGCCTCCGCCGTTTCCTTTTACTCAATTGCACCGTCCTCCTTCGTCGTTCCGGTAAGCTCCGCTATCGCCGCCTTCAGGCGCTCCGGCTCGGCAAAGCAGCTCTCGCCGTGCGCCGCGCCTTTCGTGATGAGCAGCCGCTTTGGGGCGACGCAGGCGTCGTAGTTCTCGCGGCTCATGCGCGTCGGGACAAAATTGTCGCTGTCGCCGTGGATAAGCAGCACCGGGCGCTTCTGCGTCCGCATGGCGTCGAGCGTCGAGACGTCACGGAAGCCGTAGCCCGCAAAAATTTTGCAGATGAGGCTCGCCGTATACAGCACGGGAAAATCCGGCAAGTGGTATATCTTATTGAACACGTCGGAAAACTCATCCCATGCCGAGGTGAAGCCGCAGTCCGCGATGATTCCCCTCACGTTTTGGGGCAGCTCCAGCCCGGCGGCCATCAGCACCGTGGACGCACCCATCGAGACGCCGTGCAGGTATATGTCACAGATGCCGCGACCGTTGAGAAATTCAATCCACCTGCGGCAGTCGTAGCGCTCAAGCGCACCGAAGCCGATGTATTTCCCCTCGCTGCGTCCGTGTGAGCGCTGGTCGACAAGCAATATGTTGAACCCGGCGTCGTGATAGAATTTCATCAGCGCGCCAAAGTCGTTGTAGCCGTTGGAGAGATAGCCGTGGACACAGACGACGGTCCTGCGGGCGTTCTCCGCGGGAAGCCACGTCGCGCGCAGCCGCAGCCCGTCTCCGCTGGTGATCTGCACGTCCTCGGAGGGCACGGTCACCGCCCATTCGCGCGCCTCCCGCTCCGTGCGCCGCCATATGCTCAGCCTCTCGTCCTCCCCGCCGCCGGGCGCATGGTCGAGCGGCCCGCATTTCAGCCGTTTTCTCGGTATCGCGGACATGAACATCACCGCCGCCGTCGCAATATCGGCGAGCAGCAGCAGAGCCGCCGCGCCAACGGCGATCCATAGCCACATCATTTGACCTCATCCTCCAAACGCATATCCTGCTTTAATTATTGCACGTCAAAGAGGTAAGGTCAAGCCATAATTTGGTAATTATTTGTAAACTGTTCGCGTTTATCTCCCTGTAGAGCCAAAGCCGCCCTCACCGCGCGAGGTGTCGTCGAGGGAATCGGTCTCGCGCCATGCCTGGAGCGCGACGGGGATGACGGCGAGCTGCGCGATGCGGTCCCCGGAGCGTATGACGAACGGCTCGTCCGAGCGGTTATACAACCCGACCATTATCTCTCCGCGGTAGTCTGAGTCGATCACGCCGACGCAGTTGCCGGGGGTGACGCCGCGCTTGATCCCAAGGCCGCTCCTCGCGAAAATGAAGCCGCCGAAGCCGGTGGGAATCGCAGCGGCGACGCCGGTCGGGACAAGGACGGTGCTTCCCGGTGCAATTATCAGCTCTCCGCCGAAGCCCCTATCTCCGCCGTCCAAACGCGCGCCGAGCGCCGCGCACAGGTCGCACGCCGCGCTCCCGGCGGTCATCCTCTCCGGAAGCTTAGCGTCTTCGCGCAGCCGCATTGCGGCTATCTCAGCATAAAAACCCTGTTCCATAAAAAATCCTTTCCCGCGGACAGCGCCCGGGCAACGCCAGGAAGAATGGCCGCGATCCGATCCCCCGCTCACGCGCATTTCGTGCGTGCGCGCCGCCGGGATTTTACATAATCTACATCGAAAAGCTTATTCCCGCTCAACCGGCGCAGTTGAGGCTGACTCCTCCGCCTTTTTGCGCTGCTGTGGAACGGCTTGATACTATCCGCACCGCTCCGGTTTTGTCTGCGATTATTTCTCCGGGCGTTGTCCGGCGCGGGTGAACCTGCCGTCGAAGGGCGCCTTGCAGTGGACAAGACGGGTGATCTCTCCGCAGCGCTGCGCCGTTTCGACGGTAAAATATAATAAACGGAAAGCGGCTGCGGGATTGCGGTCGGCAAGATAGAGCGGCTCGGGGTTCAGCATACGGGCATATCCGCCGCAGCGCCTGCCGCACAGCACCGGAAAGCGCTTGCCGAGACGGTCGATGAGCGCGTGGGTGCAGCGCTTGCAGCCGACCTGCGCACGTATTGGACAATTTTTAGATATCGTCAGCGGCATATGGCCGTATACGGCAACCCCGGCGCCGATACGCCGGACGTCGGCAAATGGCGTCTCCGGCGAGAGCACAAGCTCCTCCACGCCAAGGCGGCGGTATTCGCTGGCGGCGACCGGGTTTACGACGTTGAGCCCCATCCCGCCCGCGACCTCCAGCCCGTGGCGCTTTGCCGCACGGATAATGCCTATACCATCGGCGAGCACGCGCTTCACACCTGCCCGCCCCAGCCTGTCGAGCGCAGCGTCCACGTCGTATTCAAGGTCGGCGGCAATCCGCGGCAGCTCGGCGACAATACCGGCGTTCGCGCAGAGCGCCGGGGCGAGGAGCAGCTCCGCCGCAGGGAGTATGACGCGCTCGAATATGTCGAACACGCCCGGAAAAAGCTGCGACGCGGACTCAAAGCGCGCCCAGAGCGGACTGTCCGGACTGTTCGCGGCGGAGGTGAGGGACTGCGAGACAACAGCCTCCGCGCGCCCGCGGTCAAACGGGATCGATCCGGTCTCGCTTCTCAGCCGCAGAAGCTCCGCGGCGGCTGTGCGGCGCATATCGTTGATTTTGGATATCGGTATATTCAGCCCGTCGGAGATGACGGTCGTCACGTTGCGCAGATAGAACGGCGTGCCTCCAAGCCTCCGGAGCAGCGGCTCGACGTCGGAGACGGTGGTTGCACGGCTCTGCGCCCGCTGCGGCGCGTCTGCCTCCGCGCGGACAAGGCGCTCGCCGTCGCTCAGCTCAAAGCGTGCAGGGGCGTCCGGGCGCATGAAAAACGCGGCGTCAACCGGCACAAGCTGCGTCGGGCGCGCATAGAGCGAGCGCAGCGGCCCAAGCAGCCCGGCAGCCGCCTCTACGTCCTCGCGCCGACGCGTGCCGAACATGCTCCCGCCAAGCTGACCTGTGAGATAGCCGTCGGTGAAGCCGCTGCGGGAAAAAACTCCGGCAAGCACCTGCATATCCGGCTTTTTCCCGGCAAGCGCGTCGCGCGCGGCAGTCACTGCGGCCGCAACGTATTCCGGGCGCTTCATCCGCCCCTCTATCTTCAGCGAGGCCACGCCCGCGTTTTTAAGCTCGTCCAGGTGTTCGAGGCAGGACATGTCCTTGAGCGAAAGGGCGTACTGCTCCCGCCGTCCCGGCAGCGCCGAAAATGGCAGGCGGCAGGGCTGCGCGCAGCTTCCGCGGTTTCCGCAGCGGCCCGAGCCGCCGAGCGCACCGCTCAGATAGCACTGGCCGGAGGCGGAAAAGCAGAGCGCTCCGTGGACGAAAACCTCGGTCTCCACGTTCGCCGCGCGGCAGCCGGAGGTGATATATTCTATCTGTTTAAGCGTCAGCTCGCGCGCCAAAACGATGCGCTTGACGCCCTGCTCGGCAAGCAGCAGCGCGCCGTCGAGCGAATGGACGCTCATCTGCGTAGAGGCGTGCAGATTCAGCCCGGGCGCCGCCTTGCGCGCCAAATGAAGCATCGCCATATCCTGAACGATGATCCCGTCCGCCCCGGCCATGCAGACCTGCTCTAACTTTTCAGCCGCAGCGCGCAGCTCGTCGGCGTAGAGCAGCGTGTTCAGCGTGACGTATATCTTCACCCCATAGCCGTGCGCAAACCGCACTGCGGCGTCAAGCCCGTCCGCGTCGAAATTTTCTGCAAAAGCACGCGCGCCAAACTGCTTCATTCCGAGATATACGGCGTTTGCGCCGCAAAAAACAGCCGCCTCCAGCGCTTGGCGGGAGCCGGCGGGAGCAAGTATCTCCGGAAGCGCCGTGTTTCCGTTGTCGTGTTGTGTCTGGATCGTCAAAAAGATCTCCGCCTTAATAATAGAAGATTATGAAAGCGCGTCATCTGTCCTTGTTTTGCATCTCTCTTAGCGTTTCGAGCTCGCGGGTCAGGCGCTGCACATTGCGGCGCGCCTCGTCTGCCTCGATGCGCGCCTTGGCGGCGTCGTCGAGGTAGTCCTTGAGCTGCGAGCGCAGATGATCGGTGTTGGCGCGCTCCTTTTTGTAGGAATCGCAGTAGCCTACCGCACAGAGCACAAGCGCCTCGTTCAGCGACAGCCCGTTCCCGCGCGCGAGCATCGCCTCGACCTGTTCGTCTATCTCGCTCGCAATTCCGCGGACATAGTCCTCGTCCTCGGTCGTAGTCAGCGTATAGGCTTGACTGCCGATCTGTATGCGGATCCTGTTCCCGTAATTCATCCTTCGGCCTCCTGTATGTATGTTAACCATCCGCGCACGGATTGGAAAGGACTGAGCAACGCCTCTGCTCAGCCCTGCCTGGCGCGCAGCTCGTCGGCGATGCGCGCAATGCGTTCAAGCCGGTGGTTGACGCCGGAGCGCGATATCGGGTCCGAGAGCGCATTGCCCAGCTCGGACAGCGACATTTCGGGATTTTCCAGCCGCAGCCGCGCTATCTCGCGCAGATTCTCCGGCAGATACTCCAGCCCCTTGCGCTCGCGTATCAGCTCGATATCCGTCACCTGCCGCGACGACGCGGCGACGGTCTTGTCGATGTTGGCGGTCTCGCAGTTGGTGCGGCGGTTGACCTGATTGCGCACGTCCTTGACCACCTTGATCTCCATTATCTCAAGCGCGCGCATCGGCGCGCCGATAAAGGTGAGAAAATCCTCGATGTTCTCACTCTCCTTATAATAAAGCACATAGCTACCGCGCCGGAGAACCTGCTTCGGCTCGCAAAGAAGCCCGCGGAGGATTGCGGCTATCTCGCGGCTGAGGCCAAAACAGGGCAGCGCCAGCTCGAGATGATAGCTCTTGTTGGGGTCGGAGATGCTCCCGCAGGAAAGGTAGACCCCGCGGATGAAGTCGGAGAGCATCTCCTCGCGCCTGATGTTTTCGAGGTGTACACTGCGATTCGTCTCGTTCCCTGCGTGGCCGAACAGCGCGAGGAGGGCCGGGACAAAATCCGGCTTTGCCGAGACGGTATACGTATTGGAGCCGTCGGATCTGGCGCGCGCGGAGACGTCGAGACCAACGCCGCAGATGCGCTCGGTCAGCGTGGCATATCTCTCCGCAACGCTGCGGCTCTCGGTGACGAGCGTCACGGCGCTCGCGTCAAAGCTGCGCGAGGTTATCGCCATGCCGTAGCACTCGGCGAGGGCGCAGTCGTGTCCGGCGGGTTCAATTCGGCAGAGCTCGTTTTTCAGGTTTCCTGCAAACGACATGACGGGGCTCCTTTCGTCAAAGCTTGCCGCGTCCGCTCACTTGAGCATGTCGCGGTGGTTGATGACTGCCTTGATGTCGCGGGAGAGCAGGTATTTCCGGATCTCCGAGGCAAACACGACCGAGCGGTGCCTGCCGCCGGTGCAGCCGGTGGCAATTGTGAGCTGACGCTTGCCCTCGGCGGCGTAGAGCGGCAGCAGGTAGTCGATCAGTGAATAGAGGTGCTCAAAAAGTCCGCGCGTCTGCGGCCAGCGCATGACATAGTCGTGAACTCCGGCGTCAAGGCCGGTTTTTTCTCGCAGCTCCGGGACGTAAAAGGGGTTCGGCAGGCAGCGCACGTCAAAAACGAGATCCGCATCGGAGGGGATGCCGTATTTATAGCCGAAGGATGTGCAGGTTATCACCATGCCGCTGTATTCGTTGTCGGAAAAGGTGGAGATAATGCGATCCTTGAGCTGAGCGGCGGAGGAGAAGGAGGTGTCGATCACGTAGTTTGCGCGGTTCTTGACCGGCGCAAGCAGCTCGCGTTCGGCGCTCAGCGCCTTCACGAGCGACGACGCGTCCGTCTCGTCCGATACCAGCGGATGACGGCGGCGCGTCTGCTTATAGCGGTTGATGAGCACCTTGTCCTCGGCCTCAAGAAAGACGACGTCGCAGCGCACGCCGGATTCGTGGAGGTGATCAATGACCGCAAGCAGCTCGTCAAAGCTGGTTGAGCTGCGGATATCGATGGTGACGACGATGTTGCTCTGCTGGTCGCCGGACTGGATGCACAGCTCGGCGAATTTTTTGAGCAGCGCGGGCGGGAGGTTGTCCACACAGTAGTAGCCGATATCCTCAAAGGCGCTTGCCGCCTCGGATTTTCCCGCGCCGGAGAGTCCTGTAAGAATGATTATGTTCATTGGCCGGTCTTCCCTGTCCTTTTTATCTCACATTCCAGCTCGAAGCCGGTTTTTTCGCGCACCTCGGACTGTATCAGCCCGACGAGCGCCTCCACGTCGCGGCAGGTGGCTCCGCCGGTGTTGACGATGAAGCCTGCGTGCTTTTTGCTGACGGCGGCGCCTCCGCACGCACGTCCCTTGAGGCCGCAGCGCTCGATAAGCTCGCCCGCAAACGCTCCCTCCGGGCGCTTGAATACGCTCCCGGCGCTCGGCAGCTCGACCGGCTGCTTGGAGCGTCTGCGCTCCATCAGCTCGTCCATCCTCGCGCGTATCGCGGCGGCGTCTCCCGTCCCAAGCCGGAAGCCCGCCTCGACGATGACGCAGCCGGGCAGGGTGCTGTAAATGCTTCTGCGATATCCAAAGCCGAGCTCGGACGCCTTTAGCGTGACGAGCTCGCCGTCCGGTGTCAGGTGACGGACATAGGCGATAACGTCCTTCAGCTCGCCGCCGTAGGCGCCCGCGTTCATATATACCGCGCCGCCGACGCTCCCGGGAATGCCGTAGGCAAATTCCAGCCCGGTCAGGCTGTTCGCCAGCGCAAAGCGGCACAGCTCAGTCAGCGATGTGCCCGCAGAGCATACGATCAGGCCGTCCTCGCGGCGCAGTTGAGAAAACCTCTGTCCAAGGCAGACGACGCAGCCCTCGATACCGCCGTCCGATACCAGCAGGTTGCTGCCTCGCCCGACCACCGTGACGGGTATCGCCAGCTCGCGGCAGCGCAGCAGCAGCGCCCTCAGCAGCCCGGCCGAGGACGGAAGCGCCATAAGCTGTGCCGGACCGCCGATCTTGAAGGTTGTGTGCCGGCTCATCGGCTCGTTTTCGAGCATCTCGCAGCCGGCCTCGGCGCAGAAAGCTTTCAATGCGTTGATGTCGTACATAGGGTCTCCTTACTGCCGCAGTCATATTAAACGCCGCGCCGGTCCGCAGAAATACGGAACCGGCGGCGAAATGTTGGCGTCACATTGCCATGTTGCCGAGCATCGCCGCACCGATGATGCCGGCGTCGTTGCCAAGCTGTGCGGGAAGTATCCTCGTGCGGTTCTCATCCTTTTTGACGTAGGTCTGGGCCTTGACCGCCTCTCTTACAGGTGCAAGCAGCGTCTCGCCCTCCCTGCCGACGCCACCTCCGACGACGAGCACGTTCGGCTGGAAGATATTGAGATAGTTCGCGACGGCGTATGTAAAATATTCGATGTATTCGTCCACCACGGCCTGAGCCGTGGCGTCGCCGCGGCGCATACCGTCAAACGCGGTGCGTCCGCTGACGTTTTCAAGCCTGCCGCCGGCAAGCTCCCACATCAGGCTTTCGGGGTGCTTTTCCATGTGCTCTCTGGTGATGTTGATGAGGCCGGTTGCGGAGCAGTATGCCTCGATGCAGCCCTCGCGGCCGCAGGTGCACCGGCGTCCGCCATAGACGATGCCCATGTGTCCGAGCTCCGCGCCCATGTTGGAGAAGCCGCCGTAGATGCGTCCGTCGATGATGATGCCGCCGCCCACGCCGGTTCCGAGGGTGAGCATGATGAGATCCTTCACTCCGCGTCCCGCACCTGCGAGCGCCTCGCCGTATGCGGCGGCGTTCGCGTCGTTTTCAAGATATATCGGCTTGTCGATATGCCTTCTCACCATTTCGGCAAGGGGTACGTCGTAGAACTGAAGGTTGTTTGCATATTCGACGACGCCCTTGTCTTTATCAACCGTGCCCGGGGTTCCGATGCCGACCCATTCGCAGTCCTCCACGGTGATGCCCGCGTCCTTCGCGGCCAGCTCTACGGCCTTGCCTATATCCTCTGCGATGTCCTCTGCCGGGCGGGGCATGTTGGTCTTGAGCGAGCCTCTGCCCACGATCTCATATTTCTCGTTCACGATGCCCACGGCGATGTTGGTGCCGCCGAGGTCCACTCCCGCATAGTATTTCATTTTTGAAAGTCCTCCAATATTATATGAATTATGAAATTTGAAAATCACTCGGATCAGTATTTTGCCCAGTCGATGTCGTCGCTCGTCTCGCTCATCATGCCAAGCTTTGTCAGCAGCTCCTGCGCGGCGTTGTAGCCCATCTTCTTCTGGCGGTTGTTCATTGCGGCCACCTCGATGATGATTGCGAGGTTTCGTCCGGGCTTGACCGGGATTGTCAGAGAGGGCACCTGTATGCCGAGTATCTCGGTGAAGTTATTCTCAATGCCCATGCGGTCGTAGACCTTGTTCTGATCCCACTGCTCAAGCTGGATGACGGTGTCTATCTTTTCGGTCACCTTGACCGCGCCCATTCCGAACAGGCGGCGCGCGTTGATGATGCCGACGCCGCGCAGCTCGAGAAAGTGGCGGATATTCTCCGGCGAGCTTCCGACGAGGGAGCGGTTGGAGACGCGGCGTATCTCTACGGCATCGTCGGCTATCAGTCGATGCCCGCGCTTTACAAGCTCGATGGCGGTCTCGCTCTTGCCGACGCCGCTCTCTCCGAGCAGCAGTATGCCCTCGCCGTAGACCTCGACGAGGACGCCGTGGCGCGTTACGCGCGGTGCGAGCTCGACGTTGAGCAGCGAGATGAGGTTTGAAAGGAACTCGGAGGTGCCTTCCTTGGTGCGGTAGAGCGGGACTCTGTATTTTTTCGCGGCTGTCATCATCTCGTTCGGGATGTTGAGCGAACGGCTGACAATGACGACCGGCGGCTTGCGCGAGAACAAAGCGTCGAGACAGGCGCAGCGCTGCTCGGCGGTGAGCATCTCGATATACGATATCTCGGTTTTGCCCATTATCTGTATGCGCGTCTTGTCGAAGTAGTCGAGATATCCCGCAAGCTCGAGCCCGGGACGGTTGACCTCCGCGCTGTTTATCATGAACTGCTGCTCGCTGTCCGGCAGATAGACGGTCTCAAGCGAGAAGTTCTTCGCCAGCTTGCTCATCGGCACTGAAAACTTTGCCGCCAATAGTATCACCCTTTACACTGTTTGTCATGAGCTGTATTTACAGTTATATTTAATTATACCCCATAATACGCCGTCTTTCAATATGGTTTTTACGTTTTTGAGGAATATTGACGCGGCCCAAATGTAAAGTTTTTGATAATTGCAATGTAAAACGTATTAGATATAAACGTAAATATTGACAAATATAAAAAAATATAGTACAGTTTAAAGTGAAAGGAGGCGCAAGCTTTAAATTGTGGTAAAATGTATTATACGAACGAAAGGAGATGCGTTGTCGGAGAACCAGATGGTAAAAGGATTGGGATGCTGCAAACGACTGTAGAATTACCGGCAGATACATTACGTATTCTTCTGCTATAAGCACACTTGGACCAATCATGAAATGGCACCATCCAAATGCCGGGCGTGTACATCATGTGCATGAGTATGTAATGTACACGAATAACGGTACGCTTACGCATACTAAAAGCTGTCTATGCGGAGAGTATATTACTGAGACACACTCGCTTTCTACTACCTGTGATGCCGGTAAAAATACGGTTGAGTGTACGTATTGTAAATATGTAGGTGGGCGGTGATTTTATGAAGCAGTTTGCAGCCATGATTTTAGCGATGGCATTATGCTTGACAATTATAGTTATCTCAGGCTGCAAAAGTGCATCCGGGGATTCTGAACATTCATTATATGAGGAAGAATTTTCCCCGGCGTCGGGATCGCAGACAAGCGAAGCATCGGATAAGGATGAGAGCCGGGAATATGAATACGAACAGCCGCCGCTTCCGGAATGGTCGGCGGCGACGGTGACAAGGCGTGACCCGTGGGAAAGCATTGAGAAAAAGGAGCCGGGCGGGTGGTATATCGAGCCGAATTTTGACTTTGACGATATGATTTTGCTGGACCGCGCGCTGTCTCAGCCGATGCTCGACGCCATAGGGCTGAAGGACGCCGTTCCGGAGGACTATCTGCGTCTCTCGCTTTTCGGAAAGAACGGCCGGACGGGCGTGATAACGCAGAACGGCGAGATATTGTTTGACGAAACGCACGACATCATATATTGCCTCTCCTGCGGGCTGACGGACAGCGACCACGGCAGCCGCGCGTGGGAATTCCGACATTACGGTCCCCGGGGCGAAAGCTCTCTCTTCTATTTCGGACACAGCGGGACGGAGGTGCAGTATTATGACGTGCAGACGGGCGAGATCGTGAGCAGAATGACGGGACACACCCTGAAAAAGAACAATCTGCTCGGCTACTTCGGAGAGGACCCGGAAAACAAACAGATGCTTATCGCCGTGAACAGGGTGGAGCCGGGCGATGACGGAGACTATGACAGACGCATCGGCATAGAGCGGCTCCAGCCGCTTCAGTACGTCTGGACGAGCCGGACGGGGGAGCCGGTGACGGAGGAACGCTTTTTGGATTATAGGGCGATACCGGACTCGGGATTCAACCCGGATTTCTGGGGCGAAGCCGAAGGCCTGTGGTATAGCGCATACGTCAACTCCGGGCCGATCCCCGTCAAGACCATGGACGGCGTGTGGAAATATATAGGCACGGACGGAGAGACCCTTGACCTTGGGCGCTTCGAGGACGCGTTGCCGTTCCATGAGGGCGTGGCGGCGGTCAGGAGCGGCGGCAGATGGGGATATATCAATGAGTCGGGAGAGATCGTCGTGCCGTTCCGGTATGATGACGCATGCAGCGTCTATGACAGCCTCGCCTGGGTAAAGCAGGACGGGCTGTGGGGCGTCGCGATGATTTACGACCCGTCAGGCATGGTGTCCGCAGCGATGGAATAGCCGAGGCGCATATATTATATGAGGCGGCGTCCGCATCCGGCTCCGAGCCGGGTACAGACGCCGCAAAATATTTTGGGAAAACAACGGAATTTCAAAAAAATCCTTGACAAACCACCTCGCCGCCGGTATAATTGTACTGTTAGCGCTTTGCGTGCAGCTTGTGCTGTCCGCATTTTGCAAAACGTCGCCGCCCAAAGGCGGCCATCCTTGCCCTGAAAAGGGCCATAAGTCCAGAAGGAGGTGTACAAAGCATGGCTAAACCCGCTCAGAACTACGAAACCGTTATGATTATCCGTCCCACCCTTACCGAGGAGGAGACCAACGCTCTCATCGAGAAGTTTAAGGCCCTTATCGCGAGCGCCGGTACAGTCGATGAAGTCGAGGATTGGGGTAAGCGCAGACTTGCCTACGAGATCGACGACGAGACTGAAGGTTATTACGTTTTCATCAAGTTTACCGCGAGCCCGGAGCTTCCCGCGGAGCTCGACCGCGTGTATAACATCACTGACGGCATTCTCCGCTCTCTCATTGTCGCGAAAGAGCAGTGAGCGCACCTGATGAAGGGAGAGGTCAAAAATGCTTAACAGAGCCATATTGATGGGCAGACTCGTCGCCACACCGGAGCTGCGAACCACTCCGAACGGCGTCCCCGTGACATCCTTCCGCATTGCGGTGGATCGTCCGAGCGCCAGAGGAGCCGAGCGCCAGACCGATTTCATCGACATCGTCGCATGGAGAAACACTGCCGAGTTCGTTTGCAGATATTTTCAGAAGGGCAATCCGATAGTCGTAGAGGGACGTATCCAGGTCTCCAATTATAATACCCGCGAGGGTGAGAAG
>CANNTZ010000038.1 GCA_947522735.1 uncultured Oscillospiraceae bacterium
GTGCAGGCCTCGGTGGAGATGGTGAAGCCCTGCGGAACGGGAAGACCGATATTGGTCATCTCTGCAAGGTTAGCGCCTTTACCGCCGAGGAGCTCGCGCATTTTGGCGTTGCCCTCAGTGAACATGTAGACATACTTTTTACTCACTAACAATCAACCTCCTGATTTGCTTTTTCATCATTATATTATATCAAACAATTTTCCGCTTTTCCATATCTTTGACAAGGTTTTTTTCGCTCAAACTCACTTTTCTTGCTTTGAACAATTATTATCGGTATTTTCGTGTTTGAGTGTCGAAAATCGACAAACGATATGGGCTGTCGGCGGCGAAAATCTGCAAGATATAAGCACCTGAATACGCACGAACAACCGCATGACGCTATTCTACGCCGTGCGGTTGCCTGTGACTGCGGGTCATATTATAATATCGTTATATTCGCGGTTGATAGCGCCGTTCTCGCCGTACATCGGGACAATCTGTCCGCCTGGAACGGTTACAAGATAGCGGTTGACGATATCCTCGCCGGTCGCGGCTCCGTTGTCGTTGTAGATTCGGCGGCCAAGGCTTATCATATAATAGCAGCAGCCCTTGCCGTCGCGCAGCTCGCTGGAGCTCAGGTAATATTCGCCGGAGATGGGGCCGTCGTTCTGCTCAACCGAGAGGTGAACGCTGGTGTGGGAGGTGTTTTCCCATTTATAGGTGACGTTCAGCTCGCGGGTAAGCTCGTTCACGACCATGCTCAGCGCGTCGCTCCGCTCCACGGCGTCTATCGCGTCGCCGACGTAGTCCAGCTTTTTGAGATTGCCGTTATTGAGGAGATATCCGCCGCCGTCAAGCACGGTGCGGCTGCATATCACGTCGAAGCTGATCGCAAAGCTGCCGCTGTGTATCACCAGACGAAACGCCGCGGTTTCGTCGCGGCTGTTGGCGGTGATGCGCAGCCCGTAGCCGGACGGTGTGGATTCCCTGCGGTATATTAGCTCCATGCCGTCCTCGCCGTCGGCGGAGCTGCCGCTCCTGTTTGGCACAAACAGCTCGACGGTGGAGTTGTTATATATGGGCACCACAAGATAGGTGCAGTTGGAGATATCGGATATCGAAACGGAATCCAGCGTCGCGACCCGGCTCACCTGAACCTCGAGCGGCGACGAAAGAATCAACGCGAGAGCATCGCGCGGCTGGCGGAATCCGAGGGAGAGCAGCGAGGAATTGGTCAGCAGCCGGATATAATCCGCCGCAGAGGAGGACTGCTCCGGCTCGCTCGCGCTGGCGGGTGGGGAAAGGTACACCTTGTCATTTGCGGGAGCCTCGGAGGCGTCGCCGTCGGAGGAGGCTTCGGGGGCCCTTGATATGTCGGAGGAGACCTCATTGCCGCTGCTCTCCTCCTTGACAAAGGAGGAAAGCAGGTCGGTCGCGTCTGCGCTAACGGCGGAGCTGTCCGCGTTGGAGCGTATGGCTTCTCCGGCGTTTCCCGCACTTGACGAGGACTTGACGCCGGACGCGGCGCTTCCGAACAGCTCGCGCTCAAACCGGCAGCCCGCAGTCAGCATAGTGGACGCCAGACAGAGCGTGGAGAGTATAAAAGAAAGAGAGCGCCTGGACAGGAGATTCTCGATGAGCCTTTTCATGCTTTATCACCTTATACAAAATACAAAAGCAGAAACTGTAATATGTTTGATTTACATGAGCTATTATAGCATGCACACAGACGCTATTTGTAATAAAAAAGGTAAAGAATTTATTAATTATTTGATGTTGTCGATATCATTGCGATTGGTACTTGAAAGCCATGGAAAAATGTGATAAACTTAATGAGTATAAGTCTGCCGTCAGGCGGGCAGGGCTACATTATATATTAAGAGAGAGGCCGCCTCGCGTTTTTGTTTTAGCGGCGGCCGGCAGAGGTAATATGGATTACGATTATCTGGCTGATCTGTTGTTTCCGGACGTAACGCTCACGGTGGACGGGCTTGAGGCCCGCTATCCGCAACGGGAGCTTCCGGAGGGCGCGAAGGTGACGAGGTTTTCGCCAAGCCCCACGGGGTATGTCCACATCGGCGCGATGTACGGCGTGCTCACCGACGAGCGACTTGCGCACCAGAGCGGCGGCGTGTTCTATCTGAGGATAGAGGATACCGACGCCAAGCGCGAGATAGAAAACGGCGTCGCCATCATCTGCGACACCTTCGCGGAGCTTGGCATTGAATTTGACGAGGGCGCATCCTCGGAAGGCGACCGCGGAAATTACGGTCCCTACCGCCAGCGCGAGCGCGTCGAGATATATCACGCCGTAGCCAAAGAGTTCGTCCGGCGCGGCAGGGCGTATCCCTGCTTTTGCACCGAGGAGGAGCTGGCCGCGATGCGCGCGCAACAGGAGGCGCAGAAGGTCAACTTCGGATATTATGGCGAATGGGCGAAATACCGCGACTGCCCGATAGAGACGGTGGAGCGGCTGCTGCGCGAGGGCAGGCCCTATGTGCTGCGCTTCCGCAGTCTCGGCGATCCGTCCCGCCGCGTCAAACAGGACGATCTCATCCGCGGAACGCTGGAATTTCCGCAGAACGATATCGACCACGTCATGCTCAAATCCGACGGCGTGCCAACCTATCATTTCGCGCATGTGGTGGACGACCACCTCATGCGAACCACCCACGTCATACGTGGCGAGGAGTGGCTGGCGACGCTTCCTTTGCACGTCGAGATGTTTGAGGCCATCGGCTGGAGGCGTCCGAAATACGGCCATACCGCGCAGGTGATGAAGCTGGACGGCGAATCCAAGCGCAAGCTCTCAAAGCGCAAGGATCCCGAGGCGGATATGCGCTTCTATTCGCAGCAGGGCTATTACGTCCCGGCCATCAAGGAATACCTGATGACGCTCATCAACTCCAACTTTGAGGAATGGCGGCTCGCCAACCCGACCGAGCCGTTTGACAGCTTTAAGCTCAACATCAGAAAGGCAGGCGTCTCCGGCGCGCTGTTTGATCTGCAAAAGCTTGACGATATCAGCAAAAACGTCATTTCACGCCTGCCCGCCGACGCCGTCTACGACTGCGCCGTAAGGTGGGCGCAGAGATACGACGAAGAGCTGTATTCACTGCTGACACGCGACGAGGGCTATGCCAAGGCGATATTCGCGATCGGACGCGGCGGCGCAAAGCCCCGCAAGGACTTCGCAAAATGGAGCGATGTGCGCGGATATCTCGATTTCTTCTATGATGAGCTGTATTCGCCGGATTACCGTCTGCCCGCCAACGTATCGACGGCGGACGCGAGGGCGATACTTACGGAATATAAGAGCGTCTACGACCCGGCGGACGACCAGACAGTCTGGTTCGGCAAGATAAAGGAGCTTTCCGAAAGGCACGGCTTTGCGCCGGAGACGAAGCTCTATAAAAAGGAGCCGGAGCGTTATAAGGGCCATGTCGGAGACGTTAGCATGGTTCTACGCATCGCTGTGACCGGACGGCAGAACTCGCCGGACATGCAGCAGGTCATGGCTATACTCGGCAGGAGCCGCACGCTTGCAAGGATAGACGCGGCGCTAAAAGCGCTTGGCGAATGAAAAGCAATTCAATGGAGGGGCGGAAATATAATTATGGAAGAGGTCAGCACAAGCAACTTTATACATGATATCATAGACAAAGATATTGCGGAGGGGAGAATGACCCCCGCGGAGGTTCACACACGCTTCCCGCCGGAGCCGAACGGCTATCTTCACATCGGCAGCGCGAAGGCGATATGGATCAACAAGGGCACCGCGCTCAAATACGGCGGCAGCTTTAACCTGCGCTATGACGACACCAACCCGGTGCGCGAGGACGACGAATACGTCCGCTCCATCGAGCAGGATCTGCGCTGGCTGGGCGCAGATCCGGACGGGGGCATCTTCTACGGCTCCGACTATTTTGACAAGTGCTATGAGTTTGCCGTCAAGCTCATCCGCGAGGGCAAGGCGTACGTCTGCGACCTCAGCCCCGACGAGATGCGCGAATATCGCGGCACACTCACCGAGCCGGGCAGAGAAAGCCCCTACCGCAACCGCTCGGTCGAGGAAAACCTCGAGCTGTTCGAGCGCATGAGGAACGGCGAGTTCCCGGACGGCAGCCACACACTGCGCGCCAAAATCGACATGGCCTCGCCGAATATAAACATGCGCGATCCTGCCATCTACCGCATCGTACACACCTCGCACCACAGGCAGGGCAACAAGTGGTGCATCTATCCGCTCTACGACTTTGCGCACCCGATACAGGACGCTCTCGAGGGCATAACCTATTCGCTGTGCTCCATCGAATTTGAGAACCACCGCCCGCTCTACGACTGGGTTGTCAACAGCATCGGCTTTGGGAAGAAGCCGCACCAGTACGAGTTTGCGCGCCTGAACATAACCCACACCGTCATGAGCAAGCGCTATCTGCGCGAGCTGGTCGAAACCGGCCTTGTGGACGGCTGGGACGATCCGCGTATGCCGACGCTCTGCGCCCTGCGCCGCCGTGGCTACACTCCGTCCTCGATCATCGAGTTTGTCAAGCGCGCCGGCATCGCAAAGGCATACAGCATCGTCGATATCCGGTTGCTCGAGCACTGCATCCGCGAGGAGCTAAACGCCACCGCGCAGCGCCGCGTCGCCGTCCTCGACCCGGTCAAGGTCACGATCAGCAACTATCCCGCGGACAGGACCGAATATTTTGAGCTGCCCAACAATCCAAGCGATCCTGCGTCCGGAACCCGCAGGGTTCCCTTCACAAAGGAACTATATATCGACCGCTCCGACTTTTCCGACAATCCGCCGCCCAAGTTTTTCCGTCTCAAGCCGGACGGAGAGGTGCGCTTGATGGGGGCGTATATCGTGAAATGCGAGAACGTTGTCCGCGACGAAAACGGCAATATCACCGAGCTCGTCTGCTCCGCGGATCTCGAGACCGGCAACGGCAATCCCGCCGACGGTCGCAAGATCAGAGGCACCATCCACTGGGTATCGGCAAAATACGCCATCGACGCGCAGGTCATGCTCTACGACTATCTGTTCACCATTGAGAACGTCTTTGACATTCCGGAGGGCAAGGGCTACGGCGACTACCTGAACCCCGATTCCGTCAAAAAGCTGACCGGCTGCAAGCTTGAGCCGTCGCTTGCGGACGCTAAGCCCGGCGAACGCTTCCAGTTTGTGAGAATGGGATATTTCTGCGCAGACACCCGCAACCCCGGCGCCTTCAACCGCATCGTCACCCTCAAGGATAGCTGGGAAAAGGGCAAAAAATAATCCCGCGCAGCAAAATCGCGCCGCGAACGCACTGATAAAAAAGGAGAAGAGACGGAGAGGGCAGCATGAAGCTCAGCGAGATCAACGCAATTGAATTTTCCGGCTACGGCAAGATCGTCAAGAATATCGAAGCTGCCGCTGTCCCATGGAAGCCAGTATGCGTATCGCCCTCCGGAGACCGCAGCGAGGAGCTGTGGCGATACGGACGCCCCGTCTATCTCGAGCCGCAGGAGGGCACCGGAGTCATCTTTGCCGAGACGCGCTCGATGCCTCTCAAGATGTTCCTGCTCGATAAGCCCGTGCTTCTCGAGCCTGATTGCAGCTTTTGCATCCTGCCGTATTACTGCGAATTTCACTGCGCCGTCGCCGCGCCGGACACCCGTGAGACGGTGCGCTGCGAGAGCGTGCTTACCGCCGAGGGCATCTATCCGAACCTGATGATAGAGCGCATAAATACCGTGCTTTATCAGGAGCGCACCGGGAGCTTTTCCTTCAAGGGCGAGCGCCACCCCTATTGGGAGATGACCTATATGGACTTCGGCAGCATGATCTGCACCGTGGACGGCAGGGAGTACGAGCTGAAAAAGGGCGATATCATGTTTTTCGCGCCGATGCAGTATCACGCGCAGTCCGGCTCCGGGGGAGAGGCGCTTGCGTTTTTGACGGTCACGTTTGAGCTGACCAAGGGAGATATGCGGCTGCTCGCGAACCGCGTGCTGCGTGCGGAGGCCGGAACCCATCGCGCAATGAAGCTGATCCTTTCGGAATACTGCGAGGACTCCATCTACTCGGGAGAGATGATATTGTCAGCGCTGATGCAGGCGATAATCATATCGATACGCTCGCTGCGACGGGAGCGCATTAGCGGCACGATACCGTCGAACGTCGCCGACAACACCCGTAATGAGATTGTCCGCCGCTGCATCCAGCTCATCGACGACAACCTTGAATCGCGTATAACCTTGGAAATGCTCGCCAAAAATGTCTGCGTGAGCACCTCGTATATCAGCAAGCTGTTCCGCTCCGAGCTTGGCTCAGGCGTCTCGGCGTTCATCCGCGAGCGGCGGCTGGAGCGCGCAAAGGAGCTGATACGCTCCGGGAAATACACCATCACGCAGGTCTCCGACATGCTGGGCTTCTGCTCCGGAACCTATTTTTCCACCGAGTTCAAGAAGAAATTCGGCATGAACCCAAGTGATTACAGCAGATCTATAACTGCTTTGTAAATAATTTATGAGAGGTAGAATGACCATGAAGAATTTTTTTCGCAAAAGGACACTGACTGTGCTTCTGCTTGTCGTGGCGCTGATTTTTAGCGCGGCGCTCGCGGGCTGCTCCGGGCTGATTACCGACAGCAGCTCAATGTCCGAGAGCCAGGGCGGCCTGACCTCCTCCGAGGACTCCGGAACTCAATTTGACGAGAGCATAACCGCCTACATCTATACGACCGACGCCACCCGCGAGGCGTGGACACTTGCCATTCAGGACTTCGAGAACGCCAACGGCATCGCTGTGGAGGCGACGATGGGCGACAACATCGCAGAGCAGCTCCGCTCCGATATCCTCGCCGGAAAGATTCCCGACGTCGTGTTCCTGCCAAGCTGGGAGGGCTCCGGCGTTACCGAAGCGCTGATCGCCGATAAGGCGCTCGCCGATCTGTCCGGGCTTGGACTTTCCGGTGTTGACAACAGCTATTGCCAGCCATATGGCGACGGCAAGACCTATATCGCACCCGTCGGAAAAACCGTCTACGGTGTGTGGTACAACGCTGCCAAGGTAACGGACGTGCCCGCCGATCTTGCTGCGCTCGCCTCCTATAAGCACAGCGACGACAGCGCCGTGCTGGCGTTTGCCGGCAAGGATGCGGATTCGCTGCGCGGACTGTTCCTCTCCGCCGTTCTCGCAAACGCCGATACCGCCGCCGACAAGATATTTGCAGGCGATTCCGATATCTGGAAGGATGCGAACGTAAAGAATGCGCTGACCGCTCTTGCAAAGCTCTCCGGGAAGGGGATAATCCTTGAGGACTCCTATGAGCTCAGCCAGGGCGACGTGGTTCTCGCGCTTGCCAACGGCAAAGCCGCTTTCGGCGTGCTCACCGACGTTGACGCGGCTATTTCCGAGGCAGTCGAGCTTGCCAGAATCGCATCTGAGGGCGCCTCCCCAAGCGAAGTCAGCTCGATGCAGCTCAAGTATCTGCCGCTCGGCAACACCGCTTACGCCAGGCTCGGCGACCTCTACATCCCTGTAGAGGCGAAAAATCCTGAAAACGCGAAGAAGTTTGTCTCCGCCATCGCCGCTGCGGACATGAGCGCGCTCAACGGCAACTCAGCCGAGGCCGCAAGCGTCTATTGCTATCGTACCGCCGATTCCGGAGTTGAGCGCCGTGTAGTCAACCTGCTCACGTCCGTTCTCTACGGCGACACATCCGCCGACGCTTTCGTCAAACACATCCAGGATTATATCGCCACAGCGGCCGCCTCCGCGGCGTCCTCCGACGCTGCAAAGTGAGAGCTCTTCCGAAAAGAAAACAAAGCTTGAAAACGGATGCTTTTGCCCGCCCTTGCGATATTTCTGTTTGCGCTGCGCAAAATAGCGCCGTGCAGAAATTTCATGCCGCGAGCGGAGCCTGTCTTGTTTAGCTGCTGACGCGCTTCAGCCGTAAAGCTGTTTAACTTTACGGCTGAAGCCTTTTTCTATAGGTAGACGTCTGCACGGGTTATGTCATTTTTTATATGATTATTGTTTTCTTGCATTTTTTTTCGTTATGTGTTATATTTCTATATGATAGCATAGGGCATCACAATTGACATGCTGCTAATATTATTTGCCGGTTATGATTTTATCTTTGCTTATCATGCTGTATTATGGTATAATTATTCCGTTAAGCGATATTTGAACTGGAGGATATTATCATGCTCATACCATATGGACATTCCGCGATGCAGTTGGATATTGACGAAACGGCGGTAAAGCTCGTTGAATCCGGCATACATTCGCTCAAGCGCAAGGTGAGTGAGGACGATATAGTAAAGGCTGCAATGGCACGGCCCTACGGAGGCGTAACACTGCGTGAGATGGCGCGCGGAAAGAGCAGTGCCGTCGTGATAATCAGCGACCACACCCGCCCTGTGCCGAGCAGACATATCCTGCCGTTCATGCTCGGCGAGCTGCGCGAGGGAAACCCATATATCGATATCACGCTGCTCGTTGCGACCGGCTGCCACAGACTGACAGCTCCCGACGAGCTGCGCGCGAAGCTCGGCGACGATATATACGAGCGCGAAAGGATAGTGGTACATGATTGCGACAAAAACAACATTGCCATTGGTAAGCTTCCGTCCGGCGCAGAGCTTATCATAGACCGCACTGCCGTAGAAACGGATCTGCTTGTCGCGGAGGGCTTTATAGAGCCGCACTTTTTCGCGGGCTTTTCCGGCGGACGCAAGAGCGTGCTTCCCGGTATCTGCGAGCGCAAAACAGTGCTTGGCAACCACTGTGCCAAATTCATCGACGACCCAAACGCCGCGACCGGCGTGCTCGACGGCAACCCAATACACCGTGACATGCTCGCCGCGGCAAGGCTTGCAGGGCTGAGCTATATCGTAAACGTTGTGATCGACGGCAAAAAAGAGGTTGCGGCGGCGTTTGCGGGAGAGCCGGAGGCCGCGCACCGCGCAGGCTGTGAGCTGTTGCTCCAATATTGCCGCGCCACGGCGGACGGGGGCGGCGATATCGTCATCACCTCCAACGGCGGAGCTCCGCTTGACCAGAACGTCTATCAGGCTGTCAAGGGACTGACTGCCGCGGAAGCGGCGGCAAAGCCCGGCGCTACGCTGATAATCTGCGCAGAATGTGCCGACGGCATCGGCGGCGACGACTTCTACAGTGCCCTGCGCAGTGCCGAAAACGCGGAAAAGCTGCTTGAAGCCATCCGCAAAACACCGATGAGCGAAACCGTGCCGGATCAGTGGCAATATCAGATTTTGGCGCGTATACTCAAAAAACACCGCGTTATCTTTGTGACTGACCCGGCTTTGAGGGAGAAGATAGCCGAAATGAAGATGGAATACGCCGCCGACGTTAATGAAGCGTTCGGAATGGCGGCGCAAAAATACAGCGATCCTCGAATAGTCGTGATCCCTGACGGTGTGTCCATAGTGGTAGAGCGCGACTGATTATTCCGAAAGGTCTTGAAAATTTTGGCAACGGCAAAGCTTCGCACAAAGGCGCAGAGTGTCTATATCTGTCGATTCATCATACGGTGCGCCGTTTTTCTCGTCGTCGCATATCTCTATCTGTTCCGGCGTGACGCTCTTGGGGCTGGCAAGGGCTTTTTCGTGATGCTGCCGTGCGGAACGTGGACGCTCAGGCTCGTTGCAACTGTCTATTGGATGGTGCTGATCCTCGAAATGCTGCGGCGAATGATACCCGGAAAACGGCTGCGCCACACGGATTTTATAGATATCGGCTGCTCCAAGCAGTTTGCACGTAACCACGCGCCGGTCAGCAAGGTGGATGCAGAGGCGCTGCGGCTGAATATGCGCAAAAAGGATATCGGCGCGCTGCGAGTGGCGGCGTTGTGGCTCGTGCTCTCCGCAGCGGTGCTGGCGCTCAGGCTCGCGGGCGTCCTCGGCGACGCCGAGCTGCTGCTGCTCTGGGCGCTCTGCTACCTGCTGGACATCGTCTGCATCCTGTTCTTCTGCCCGCTCCAGACCTTTTTGATGAAAAACCGTTGCTGCGCCACCTGCCGTATATTTCGCTGGGATCACTTTCTGACCTACACCGTGCTTGCGTTCATCCCAAGCTTCTTCACGATCAGCCTGTTCGCCGTATCGCTCGTCGAGCTCGTCTGCTGGGAGTGGACCCGCCGCAGATATCCGGAGCGCTTCTGGGAAGGCTCAAACGAAAACCTGCAATGCAAAAACTGCACCGACAGGCTCTGTGAATACAAAAAGGCCATTCACCGCGGCATTTCACGCCACGAATACAAAACACAGCTTCAAGGAAAGTGAAAAATGAAAGAATATATCACGCTCAGGGAATATAACGGCGAGGCAGAGGAGGCCGCCGCGCTGATATGCGCGTTTTGGCTCGCGCACAATGACTACGTCCAATCGGCGGAAGAAGCGGGGGAGGATCTGGCTGCGTGGACGGCGGAGGGACATAAATTCTATTTTATCGAGGCAGGCGACGGCGTTGCCGGGTTCGTGCATGTCGGAAGCCGTGGCGCGCGAATAGATTGGATAGAGGATCTGTTTATCCGTCCGGAATATCAGGGGAAAGGCTACGGCTCCGCGGCGCTGGAGCGCGTTGAGGAGCTGGTGAGCAGCTATTCCGATTCCGTCTATATCGAGGTTGCGGCAAGGAACCTGCGCGCGCTGAAGCTCTATCATAAAAACGGCTATAACTGCCTGAACACCGTCACGATACGTAAGGACTTTCACCCTGAAAATTTTGACGTCGTCCGTGAGGATGAGCTGCTGGGCTATCGCATGGAGGTGCGCCGCGCGCGCGTCTCCGAATGAGAGTGCGTTTGAGTATTACGAAGCCCCATCCGCAGCGTTCATGCGGACGGGGCGTTTTTAGCGATTTTTTCAGTTCAGCTCGTCGCCGGGGTTCGGAATGCTGCGCCTTAAAAGCAGCGCCGCCGTGAACAGCAGCGCCGAGAACAGCGTCGCCGCGCCAAGCAGCGTGTAATAGCTGCCCCTGAGCGCGTCGTAGATAAAGCCGCCGCAGAAGTTTCCGGCGATGCCTGCGGCACAGGAAACAGCCCCATAGATGGTCTGAGCTGTCGCCTTTAGCTCATACGGAGCGAGCTTGTAGAGATAGGTTGAGAACGCGCCTATCAGCAGCCCGTTGCCTGTCCCGAACAGCACAGCGAAAAACAGCATTGAGCCTATGGAGTGCGCGACAAGCCCGAGACCAAGAAAGTAGGTCGAGATCAGCAGCACGGCGGCGACAATGGCGTATTTCAGCCGTAAGCGCCGCCGGAGGCGCTTCATCAACAGCAGCATAGGAACCTCCGTCAACGCGCGCACGGCGACGAATATCCCGAAGCGCGACATGCCTATGCCGCGCTCCTCGAAAAAGTAGGTGAGGAAGCTGTATTCGCTGTTGTAGGCGAGATAGAATACGGCGGAAAAGACGATAAAGGTGACGTAATAGTAGTTTTTTAGGAGCGGCTTGAGCGAGAGCGGCTCTTTTTTGCGCTCTCTGTCAACATCGTCGGAGGATTTCGGATCGTAGGAGAATGCAAGCAGCAGCAGCGTCAGCAGCAGCAGCAAGCCGGAGATGGGGAAGATCGAGCCGACGCCGACGGCGTTGATGACCGGCTGGACCAGCGTGCTCGCCACGGAAAAGGTAATGGAGCCTACGCAGCGTATAAGTCCGAAATTTATCCCGACGACTGCGCAGGTGCGCACCGAAATATTGTCCAGAAATGTCGGATTCGTACCGCGAAAGAAGTTGGTTAGCGCAAAATATACAAAAATCATAACCACCGAATAGGAATATTTGAGTGGTATCAACGGCGCAATACTGAACAGCACGCCGCCGGTGGCAAGGGTGAACGCGAAAATCTTTTTGACCGAGTTTATCCGATCGCTTATGTAGCCGAAGATGAACGCTGCGGCGATGCCGGTGATGTTGCACACAGAATTCAGCGCGCCAATCTGCGCGGGAGTGAAGCCGTTAAGCTGGAGATAATAATTGCTGTAATTTCCGAATGCCCATGCAACCCAGAAAATGCCCTGTAACAGAGCGAGATTGAGTGCATACTTTATGCCTGGCGTTTTCAGGTTGGAAAAAGCGGAGCTTCTCATAAAATTTCCCTTTTCGTACACATGCTTCATCGGACAAGGTAATTATAATTATTTATCGCCCTTCTGTCAATATCATTTCCTGCTCTTTTTTCTCTCTGTATTGTGAATATTTATACCAAAATGGTGATATATATACAAAAACGCTCCCGTGCCGTGCAGGAGCGTCATAACGTCGGAGGGCTTGTGTCAGGCAAGCTCGAGCATAACAAAGCCCTGAGGAGATCTGCAAAGCGGGCAGACGTCCCACGCCGCGGAGAGCACCTCCTCATGGCCGCACTCGCTGCACTTCCATCTCACCGGCATTCCGCGGCGATACAGGGTGTCGGTTTGAAGCTGCTTTTGTATCTCGGTGAGCTGCTTCATGTGGCATTCCTCCACCTTTGCAACCAGCTCGAACAGCCCGGCGACGTTATCCAACCCCTCGTCCCGCGCCGTCTGCGCAAAGCCGGGATAGATGAAGGAAAACTCCTCGCTCTCGTTTTGCGCCGCAAGCTCAAAGTTTTTGACAAAATCCCACTTCTCCTTGAACGGATAGCCGCTGCACACGTTCAGGTTGGCGAACGTTGCACTGTCGGCGGACTGTATCGCAGTGTAGAACATCCGGGCGTGGTTAAATTCGTTGCGAGCAAGCGTTTTGACGCGCTTTTCAAGCTCGAACAGCTTCCTTTCCTTTGCTCCGTGGGCGAGAAATTTGTACCTTACATGCGCCTGCGCTTCGCCTGCATAGGCGTTCACAAGATTTTGCAGGGTGAGACTGTTTTTGAGTTCCATAATATCCTCCTTAAAAGCTTCAGTCGGATATATTTTGCCTTTAATCTGAGGATTTATGAGCGTCAAAGTGCTAATTATTACCATGTATCCGCTGTGCGCAGCCGCATATAATACTATTGTCGCCGGAGCGAATGACCGGGGAGCTCAAGGGTTTAGCCGTTTACTTACGGTATGCGGATGAGCCTGACGGGAGTTTTCCGCATACGCTTCTCCTGTGGATACACTTTGAATGCCGTCGTCCATTGGGACCGACCCATTCAGAGCGATATCGCCATGAGGACGGCGGTGAACGGCTGAAGGCATACTGCCGCAGTCGGAGGCACACGCGGCGACAGCTGAAACGCCTCCTGTCGAAATGAATGATTATACATTAGGACGCAAAGCGCCCTGCCGTATGACCGTTCATCTGGCAGGGCGTTTTTGCTTTGCGCGGATTATTTTGTGAAGTAATCGACGGCGGATTCGAAGATTGGCTGACAGATGTTTCCGTCAACGTTTTTGTAGAGGCTGGAGCCGGTGCGCTCGGAGTGCGCCATTTTGCCGAAAACGCGTCCGTCCGGTGAGGTTATGCCCTCTATTGCGCAGAGCGAATAGTTCGGGTTGAAGCGATAGCTCATGCTTGGCTCGCCGTCAAGCCCGGCGTATTGCGTCGCAATCTGGCCGTTTTCGGCAAGCGCTGCAACAAGCTCCGGCGGGGCGGTGAAGCGCCCCTCGCCATGGGAGATCGGGATGGTATAGATTTCGCCCGGCTTGCAGCGGGAGAGCCACGGCGACTTGTTGGAGGCGACAACGGTGCGCGCAAGCATCGACTGGTGACGGCCGATTAGATTGAAGGTGAGCGTCGCGGATTCCGGTGTCATGTCGGTAATCTCGCCGTAGGGGACTAATCCGAGCTTGATGAGCGCCTGAAAACCGTTGCAGATGCCGCACATCAGGCCGTCGCGGTTTTTGAGCAGCTCGTGAACAGCGCTGCGCAGCGCTGGGTTGCGGAAGAAGGATACAATAAACTTGCCGGAGCCGTCCGGCTCGTCGCCGCCGGAAAAGCCGCCGGGAATGGCTATTATCTGCGAATTTGCCACTGCGCGGCTCATGTACTCGACCGACTGCTCGACGTCTCCGGGGGTTAGGTTGCGCACAACGACCGTCTCGGTCCTTGCGCCCGCCTGCTCAAAGCGTCTGGCGGTGTCATATTCGCAGTTGGTGCCGGGGAATACCGGGATGAGCACGCGCGGAGCGGCAGTCTTTATCGCGGGAGCGCGGCGAGTGACCGCCTCATAGCAGAATTTCGGAGCGCTCTTGCTCTCGTCGCCCGCCCTGACTGGATATACCGGCTCGAGCTTCGCCTCCCAAAGCGCTTGCAGCTCGTTCATGTCAAGGTCAAGCCCCGGCGCCTCTATGCGGTACCCGTCGATGGTCTCGCCGAGCCTGACGGAGCCGTCCGGCGCTTCATCCGCTTCTACGATGAACGCGCCGTAGCCAGGGGCGAACAGGGTATCGTTATCGGGAAGCGCATCGAAACGGAAACCGATACGGTTGCCAAGAGCCATTTTTGACACGCCCTCGGCGACGCCGCCGCAGGAGACTGCCCACACTGCGCGCGCCTTACCGGCTGCGATTAAGCTGCGAAGAGCTTCAAAGCTGACGCGGAGATGTCCGAAGTCAGGGGTCTCATCGACGTTCTTGCGGGACGGTATATAGTAGACGGGGCTTCCTGCGCGCTTGAACTCGGGCGAGATTATGTTGCCGGCGTCGCCCATCGCGACCGCGAAGGAGACGAGCGTGGGCGGAACGTCGATATTCTCGAAGGTGCCGCTCATCGAGTCCTTGCCGCCGATGGAGGCAACCTCAAATTGAAGCTGTGCCTCCAGTGCGCCAAGCAGCGCGGCGAACGGCTTGCCCCATCGGGAGGGATCGTTCTTTGTACGCTCGAAATATTCCTGGAACGTAAGCCAGCTTTTGCGGATATCGGCCCCGCAGGCGACAAGGCGCGCCATCGACTGGACGACGGCATAGATGGCGCCGTGATAGGGGCTGGCGGAGGAGAGATACGGGTCGTAGCCCCACGCCATTACGGAGCAGTCGGAGGTGTCACCCTTGACGAGCGGGATTTTCGCCGCCATAGCCTGTGCCGGGGTGAGCTGATATTTTCCGCCGAATGGCATCAGCACTGTTCCCGCGCCAATCGTCGAGTCAAAGCGCTCAACAAGCCCCTTTTGTGAGCAAACATTGAGGCTGGACAGCATGTTTTTCCAGTTTTTATCTACATCTCCGCCCTCGGCGTGCGGCAGGGGAGCACAGCCGTCCACGCGGATATCGGTGAGCTTGGGCGCGCCGTTGGAATTGAGAAAATCGCGGGAGATATCGACGATAACGTTGCCGTTCCAGCGCATTACAAGGCGCTCTTTCCCGGTCACGACTGCGACAGGCGTCGCTTCAAGGTTTTCGCGCGCCGCCTCGTCGATGAAGCGGTCTGCGTCCTCCGGACGCACGACGACCGCCATACGCTCCTGCGATTCGCTTATTGCAAGCTCGGTACCGTCGAGGCCGTCATATTTTTTGGTCACGCGGTCAAGGTCGATCTCAAGTCCGTCGGCGAGCTCGCCTATAGCGACGGAAACGCCGCCCGCGCCAAAATCGTTGCAGCGCTTTATCATGGAAGTGACCTCGCGCTTGCGGAACAGGCGCTGGAGCTTGCGTTCCTCCGGCGCGTTGCCCTTCTGGACCTCCGCGCCACAGCTTGCGAGAGAGCTGAGGGTGTGCGATTTTGAGGAGCCGGTAGCTCCGCCGCAGCCGTCGCGCCCGGTGCGTCCGCCGAGCAGAATTATCACGTCGCCGGGAACGGGGCGTTCGCGCACGACGTTATCGGCTGGGACGGCGCCGACGACAGCGCCGATCTCAAGGCGTTTGGCAGCGTAGCCGGGGTGATACAGCTCCGCGACGTGCCCGGTTGCAAGGCCGATCTGGTTGCCATAGGAGCTGTAGCCGGCAGCCGCGGTGGTGCATATCTTCTTCTGCGGCAGCTTGCCAGGCAGGGTTTGATCGATGGGCGTCAGCGGGTCGGCGGCTCCGGTCACACGCATGGCCTGATAGACGTAGGAGCGTCCGGAGAGCGGGTCGCGGATAGCTCCGCCAAGGCAGGTTGCAGCGCCGCCGAACGGCTCTATCTCGGTCGGATGGTTGTGCGTCTCGTTCTTGAACATCAAAAGGTACGGTTTTTTCTCGCCGTCTATGTCAACGCCGATCTTGACGGAGCAGGCGTTGATTTCCTCCGATTCGTCGAGGTCGGGGACAAGCCCCTGCTTTTTTAACGTCTTTGCGCCGATCGTAGCAAGATCCATCAGCGACATGGGCTTGCTGTGATCGCCATAGACAAGCTTGCGGCAGTCGAGGTAGCGCCGGTAAGACCTTTGGATCGTTTCGGACGCGATATCGACGTTGCCGATGTGTGTGAGAAAGGTGGTATGGCGGCAATGATCCGACCAATAGGTGTCGATCATGCGTATCTCGGTGATGGTGGGGTCGCGCTTTTCGGAGGCAAAATAATCCCGGCAGAACCTGATATCGTCGATATCCATCGCCAGCGCATATTTTTCAAGAAAAGCGGCAAGCTCCTCATCGTCAAGGTCTATGAAGCCGTCCAGCGTCGCGACGGTCTTTTTTGTCTCATATTTCACCTCGAGGGTGTCCGCCTCGTCGAGTGAGACCTCCATGCTCTCGACGGGGTTGACGAGGTAGCTCCTGATACGCGCAAACTGCTCGTCGGAGATATCGCCCGAGAGGATGTAGATACGGGCGGTACGGATGAGCGGACGCTCGCCGCAGGTCGCGAGCTGGATGCACTGCGCCGCGGAATCGGCGCGCTGGTCAAACTGGCCGGGGAGATATGCCGAGGCAAAGATGCGGTCTCCGGGCGCGAGTGAGGGCAGCGCGGTATAAACTGCGTCCACCGGCGGCTCGGAAAAGACGGTTGACGCCGCCGCGGAAAAATTCTCGTCGGAAATGCCCTCAACGTCATATCGGTTGAGCAGGCGCAGCGACCGCAGCCCCGCTATTCCGAGCGAGAGCCTGAGATCGGCGGCAATACCGTCCGCCTCGACGGCAAAGCCGGGCAGCTTTTCAACATAGATCCTTCGTACACTCTTATATTCAGCCATGCAAACATCCTCCGTTTTGTGTAATATATGGCGGTTTTACAACTCGATAAGCTCTCCCTCGCACCAGTCGGCGCCAACTCCGGTCAGACGGACGACGTGTATTTCTCCTCCCATATCGCGCGGACAGCGCGCACGGACGGGGGTATAATTGGGCGTATAGCCCTCGTAGACGCCGGGCGCGGCTTCGGTCTCGAAAAGCACCGGCTCCGTCCGTCCGACCTCGGAGAAGAGAAAGGCGCGCCGGGTCTCGTCGGATGCCTCGATCATGCGCCGGACGCGCTCGTCCTTGATCTGCGCGTCCACCTGCTCCGGCATATCCGCCGCGCGCGTGCCGGGACGTATCGAATAGGCAAAGACGTGCGCCTTTGCAAAGCCTGCGTCGCGGACAAATTTCAGCGACTGCTCAAATTCCTCCTCGGTCTCGCCAGCAAAGCCGACCATCACGTCGGTGGTTATCGACGGGTTTTCAAAGCTGCGGCGTATCCGTCCGACAATCTCCATGTATTCCGCGGCGGTATAGTGACGGTTCATGCGCTTCAGCGTAGCGTTGCAGCCGCTTTGCAGCGAGAGGTGGAACTGTGGGCAGAAGCTTTTGAAGGACGCGAACAGCCGGATGTCGTCGTCCGTCAGCAGCTCTGGCTCCAGCGAGCCAAGGCGTACCCGCTCGATGCCCGTTTCGCAGACGGCTCTTACCGCGTCCGCCAGCCGCAGGCCGTCGTGTTTTCCATATGACGAAAGGTTGATGCCGGTCAGCACAATCTCCCGGTAGCCGAGCTGTCTGAGGTGCTCGGCCTCACCGCGCACGTCGTCCAACGGCTTGGAGCGCACCCGTCCGCGCGCCGTCGGAATTATACAGTAAGAGCAATAGCGGTCGCAGCCGTCTTCGATCTTGATGAACGCACGCGTGCGATCAAGGAAGCGTTCGGCGCTCATCGGCTCAAACGGCTCGTCCGTCGAGTGCGGCCTGACGCTTACTATGCGTTTGCCGTTGCCCATGACCGAAAGAACCGACGGCAGGAGGGAGGCGCGGTCGCCGGTGCCGGTGATGACGTCGGCCTCCGCAACCTCTGCGGCCTTTTCGGGAAACGCCTGCGGGTAACAGCCGGTCATCGCGACGACGGCCTCCGGATTGAGCCGCTTGAACCGGCGCACCATCTGGCGCGTCTTTTTGTCGCCGGAGGCCGTGACCGTGCAGGAATTGACAATATAAACGTCCGCCCTCTCCTCACAGTCGACGATATCGAACCCGGCAGCGGCAAACTGCTGCTCCAAAATGTTTGTTTCGTATTGATTGACCTTGCAGCCAAGCGTGAGAAATGCCGCGCGCATAAGTCATACACAAACCTTTCGCAATTTATTCATATATGATTTGTGCTATTTCACAATTGATATAGCTTCACTTAATATACATTATACAGTTTTTGCAAGAACATTGCAATTAGCAGTTGACAAAAAAGATTCTCGTGCTATACTTTATTTATAGGAGATAAGCAACAAAAGCAAAAAGGACAATTAACCTGATTGCATAATTATCCATTTTAATAACTTATAAGAGGGTATCGGCCATGAAAAAGACTACCATTTTTCTCAACACCATCAGCGACGTAAAAAGCTTTGTCAACATCGTATGCAAGTATGATTTTTCCGTCGATCTCGTGTCCGGGCGCTATTCCGTCGATGCAAAATCGATAATGGGGATATTCAGTCTCGACCTTTCCCGCCCGGTCGAGCTCGAGGTACACAGCACCGACGAGGCGGCGTGCGAGAGGTTCTTTGAGGAGATCAAGCAGTTCACCATAAAATAAACCGTCAGCGCAGCACAAAGACAGGCATAAAAACGCAATCCCCCGGTGATGAGCCGGGGGATGCTTTGTTTGCGCTTATTTATTGATGATGTACTTTTGGATATCGTCGGGTATTTCGGAGACGTCGCAGGAAACGGTAAAGGTGATCTCGGCGCCGTGAACGGTGAGCAGCTTTTCAAGCTTCAGGATCATCTGCTCGAAGGCGGGAATGTCGCGGCCACCGATCTTGAAGGTGGCGTCGATGAAGATATGAGTGATATCATAGTTTCCGGCGAGGATGCCCGCAATGAAGCCATAGAAAGCGTCGAATCCGGAAACGCCGAACTGCTCTATATCGACAAGTCTCACCGAGTAGTCGAGGTCGTAGGTGAGCTTAAGTCCCTTTTCGATGCAGACAACGTTGCCCTTTGTGCTCTTTGCTGCCGCGTTGATGAGGGTGATCAGGGCCTTGGTTTTGCCCGAACCCTTGGTGCCGACGATCAGTTTAATCATATCAAATTCCTCCTGATGTTTTGAGTTTTTATACATCGTTTATACAAATCATATTTTGCTAAAGCGTCGCCGTCAAAGCTTCGCTTCCAGAGAAGCGCGAAGCTCCTCGTAGCCGGGCTTGCCGAGCAGCGCGAACATGTTCTTTTTATAGCTCTCGACACCGGGCTGGTCGAACGGATTGACGCCGGACATGTAACCGGAGATCGCAACGGCGGCCTCGAAGAAGTAGACCATCCAGCCGAACTCGTATGCGCTCTTTTCCGGGATGGTGAGCATGATATTGGGCACGCCGCCTGCGGTGTGCGCGAGAATGGTGCCCTCCATCGCCTTGCGGTTGACCACGGAGATGTTCTGGTTGGAAAGAAAATTGAGTCCGTCGGCGTTTTCGGCGTCAGCGCCGATGAAAAGGTCTCTGTTCGGGCGCTCGATATTGACGACGGTCTCGAACAGGCAGCGGGAGCCGTCCTGAATGAACTGTCCCATCGAGTGCAGATCGGTGGAGAAGATGGCGGAGGCGGGGAAGATACCCTTGCCGTCCTTGCCCTCGCTCTCGCCGAAGAGCTGCTTGAACCACTCGGCCATCTGTGTGAACGCGGCGTCGTAGCAAACGAGCATCTCGACGCTCTTGCCGCGGCGGTACAGACAGTTGCGCAGCGCAGCGTAGCGGTAGCTGTCGTTGGCCTCAAGGTCGCATACGGCGTACTTTTTGCGCGCGTCGGCAGCGCCCCTCATCATCGCGTCGATGTCGATGCCGGCGATTGCGATTGGGAGCAGCCCCACGGGGGTGAGCACGGAGAAGCGTCCGCCAACGTTGTCCGGAATGACGAAGCTCTCGTAGCCCTCGGCGTCGGCAAGCTGCTTGAGGGTGCCGCGCGCCTTGTCGGTCACGCAGAAGATGCGGTCGCGCAAGCCGCCCCGTCCGTACTTCCTCGTGAGCATCTCGCGAAAGATGCGGAAGGCAAGCGCAGGCTCGGTTGTGGTGCCGGATTTGGAGATGACGATCAGGGAGACGTCCCTGCCCTCGCAGATGGAGAGGATCTCGTTGATATAGTCGGCGCTGATATTGTTGCCGGAGAAATAGAGGTCGGGAGTGTCCTTGCGCAGATTGTTGTAGAACGGCGAACGGACAAACTCGATAGCGGCTCTCGCGCCGAGATAGGAGCCGCCGATGCCGATGACTATAACGACGTCGGAATTGGCGGATATTTTCTTTGCGGCGAGTTTAACGCGCTCAAATTCGTCGCGGTCAAAATTTTCCGGAAGATCGAGCCAACCGAGAAAATCGCTTCCGGCTCCGGGCTCGGCTCCGAGCTCGGCGTGGTGCAGAAGCTTATGCGCTGCACAGACCTGCTCCCTGACACGGTCAAGCTCGTGCGGCGCGATGAATCCTTCAAGATACTTTGTGGAAAGAGAAAGTGACATGGCTGTTCAGTCCTTAACTATAATAAATTTCCCTTTTTTATATTGTACCTTAAAATCGTCCGCATTTCAAGTGCCACTGAAAGTTTTATCAAATATTATATATTTTGGACTTATTTTTACAACATTACAGCAAAAACTGTTTTATCTAACCTCTTCATCCCATCAGCGACGCAAATATCATCCCGAACGCTCTGCCAAAGCTCATTTCGGAGACGTCGCATGGCGAGGTGAGCGCATATTCTCCCGCGTCCTCGCCGTTGATACGCAGGATCACGCGCCCGATTTTTTCCCCGGCGACGACCGGCGCCTGCACGCTCTCCGGCAGCTCGATTATCTGTTCGAGCGTCTTTTCGGCCCCTTTTTTGATAAGCAGCTTTTCCGGCGGCACGCAGACCGGCGTTATACGGCTCAACGTGCCGCCCTCGACCCGTACCTCGCCTAACTGCTCAGAGATATCCGGAGGCGACACCATAGTATAGCTGTCAAAGGCGTAATTCATCAGCGCCGCAGCGGAGCTGAACTGCGCGTCACGGCTCTCTGCGCCGAGGATAACGGCAATAACGCTGAGCTCTCCACGCGTAGCCGAGGCGGCTACACAGCGCCCCGCCTGATCGGTCGTGCCGGTCTTGAGCCCGGTTGCGCCCTTATAAAAGCGGATGAGCTTGTTTGTGTTGACAAGCTGCGTCTTGCCGTCGCGCAGCGAGTCCATCCAGACGGTGGAGTAGCTTCTTATCCGCTCGTGCGCGAGCAATGCCGCGGACATTTTTGCGATATCGCGCGCAGTGGTGAAGTGCCCATCGGCGTCAAGCCCGGAGGCGTTTTTGAAGCTGGTGTTCGTCATGCCAAGCTCGGCGGCCTTGGCGTTCATCAGCTCGACAAAGCCCTGCTCGCTGCCGCCGATAAGCTCCGCAAGCGCCACGGCGGCGTCGTTGGAGGAGGCGATGCAGGTGGCACGCAGCAGCTCGTCAACCGTCATCGTCTCTCCGGGCTCCAGCCATATCTGCGACCCGCCCATCGAACAGGCGTGCTCCGAGGCGGTCACGATATCGGCGGGAGATATGCGTCCGTCATCGAGCGCCTCCATCACCAGCAGCACCGTCATCACCTTTGTGATGGATGCGGGCGCGCGCGGCTCGTCGGCGTTCAGCTCGAACAGCACCTGTCCGGTAGTCTGCTCCACGAGGATTGCCGAGCTTGCCTTGACGGCTCCGCGCACGTCCGACGGTACGTCTCCCGTGATCAACGTTACCGGCTGTGTGTCCGCAGCGGCTCCCGCGTCCTTTGCGGCCGTTTCGCCGCCAGCCAGGCAGGTAGCCGTAGTGAAAAGGCAGAGCGCCGCCGCCGCGAGCGCAGCAAACGTCTTTTTCAGCAGCCGTCCGGGATAGGCTCGTTCAACTTTTTTCATCTGTCCGTCCTCCGTTCATATTATATGTTACATGCCGCTCTAAAATTTATGCGGCGCTCCCCGCCAAAATGCCCCGGAATATCCAGCGTGCGCGACAGCCGCAAAAAAATCGTATCGTGCGCGCGCAATCTTGCGCCAAAACCTTTACTTTTAGCAAAAAATACGATATAATAATCTGATAGCAAAGCTCTGATTTTTATGGCGGAAAGGAGCGCGTAACGGTATGCGTTATATAAGACCACTTCTTGCGGCGCTGTGCATATTCGCGTTTCTGTTGCTCACGGCCTGCTCCGGTATAGACGCCGGAGTTGAGGGACTGATGCTGCCGCCAAAGCTTACCTCAGAACAGAGCGGGCTGTATTCAGCGCTGGAGACCGCCGCGGGCACCGAGAACATCCGTCTGCGATACCCCAAGTCCGGCTCCGGCAATTCGGCGTTCATCTTTGAGGATATCGATTCCGATGAGGCAATGGAGGCTGTGGTCTTTTACAGCACGCAGGACAGCTCCGCTACCCGCATGAACATCCTGCGCAAGGTCTCCGGAAGATGGGTATCCGTTTATGACATGAAGGGTCGCGACAGCGACGTTGTGTCGGTGGAGTTTGCCTCGGCCAAGTCCGGCACCATGATGGTCATCGGCTGGCGCAACCAGATATCGGGGCAGAAAACGCTGACGGTATACCGCTTCTCCGGAAACGTGCTCAGAGACGAGCTGTCAGTGCCGTATCAGGAATCGGCTATATGCCGCATATCCGGCGGCGAGCACGACGATATAGTGGTGTTCGCAGCCGCAAACGAGGCGGGCGAGACTACCGTCAGTCTGCTGGGCCTTGACGGAGACAGCCCGCGCGAGATCTCCCGGACGCGTCTCGCGCTCGGTGCGGCGGATTATCTGGCGGTGACGCCGGGGACGGCCAACGGAGGCGCAAGGGCGCTCTATGTGGATTACAGCACCGGAGACGGTCGCTACTCCTCAGACGTTATATATTTCCGCGGCGAGCTGAGGAGCTACTTCTCCGGCTCCGGCGAGCTTCCGCTTAGATACGACGAGATAACCTCCGAGGACGTCGACGACGACGGCGTGCCGGAGATACCGGTGCAGCAGGAGACGGAGGACAACGCCTCCGGAATCGAGGATGCCGTATATGTCACGCAATACCTCTCCGCAGCGGGGCCAAAGCCGCAAACCGTCATGACCGCCGTGATAAATCAGCGCGACGGCGTAGAGCTGGAGTTTGACGAGCCGGATGAGATGATCGCGGTCATGGGCGACCGAAACCGCCTGCGCC
>CANNTZ010000039.1 GCA_947522735.1 uncultured Oscillospiraceae bacterium
AACACAAGCTCCTTGAGCTCGTCTATCTTCAGCTCGGTCTCGATCATGAGCGCCGCGCCGTAGATCATCTCGGAGGTATAGCTTCCGATCATGTGCACGCCGACGAGACGGTCGTACTTTTTGTCGACGATCAGCTTGCAGATACCGTCTCCTCCCTCGACCTCGGCGACATAACGTCCGGCATATTTCATCGAGATGTTTGCAACCTTGACGTCCATGCCCTTCGCCCTCGCGGTCTCCTCGGTCTCGCCGACGGAGGCAACCTCAGGATCGGTATAGATGACAGCGGGAATGGCGCTGTAGCGCATGATATCCCTCTTGCCAAGGATGTGGTTGACAGCGACCTCGGCCTCGCGGTAAGCGGTGTGAGCCAGCATGGATTTGCCGTTTACATCGCCGCAGGCGTACACGTCGGGGACGTTTGTGCGCATGTGCTCGTCGGTGACGATGGCGCCGCGCTCGGTGAGCACGCCGATGCTCTCAAGACCGATGCCCTTGGTGAACGCGCGGCGGCCGATGGAGAGCAGAACCTTGTCTGCCTCGACGGTCTTGACCTCGCCGTTCTCCTCGTAGGAAACGCTGTCGGTTCCAACCGCAGTGACCTTGCAGGAGAGGCGGAAGTCCACGCCGTTCTTCTGATAATGCCTGAGCAGGATGTTGGAGATTTCGGCGTCGGTGGGGCCGGCTATCTTGTTGAGCATCTCGATGACGGTGACCTTGCTGCCGATGCTGCTGAAATATGCGACCATCTCAAGGCCGATAACGCCGCCGCCGATGACGACGAGCCGCTCCGGAACAGTCGTCATGTCAAGTATCTCGCGGTTGGTCATAACGAAGCCGGACTCAACGCCCTCCTTCACGCCGGGGATCGGCGGGACGACTGCGGTGGAGCCGGTGGCGATGATGAGCTTTTTCGCAGCGTAGACGGTTCCGTCAACGTTGACGTTGAAGCCCTCGTCGCCCTTGCCCTCAAGCACGGCGTTGCCGGTGAGGACGGTCACTCCGTTACGCTTCATCTGCATACCAACGCCGGAAACAAGCTGCTTGACTACCTTGTTCTTGCGGGCGACAACCTTGGAGTGGTCAATGGAAACGCCGGTGCAGGTCACGCCGTAGGGCTCGGCATGGCGGGCGTGGTTATAATACTTGGCGGAGTTGAGGAACGCCTTGGAGGGGATGCAGCCCTCGTTGAGGCAAACGCCGCCCAACGCGCGCTTCTCGGCCACAGCGGTCTTGAGCCCAGCATGACCGGCGCGCTCCGCCGCAAGATAACCGGCAGGGCCGCCGCCGAGAACGATCAGATCAAAAACTTCCATTGTTTTGAACCTTGCCTTTCGTAGTATATCCCCTGCCCTGCCGCTCCGGAGCATCCGAAGCGGAGGACGGGACGGATCAGATTTGACTTATTTGGAGAGATACAGCGAGAAATTCTCAAGACCGTAGGCAACGTCGCGAAGGAACTTGGAGGCCGGGGTGCCGTCAAGCGCACGATGGTCGTAGGTAAGCGACAGTCCCATGGCCTGATAGCCCTGAAGCTGGCCGTTGACCATGCGGACGCGGGTCATGATGGTGTCCACGCCGAGGATGCCGGTCTGAGGAGGATTGATGACCGGAGTAAAGCTCTCGATGCCCAGCGAGCCGACGTTGGACACGGTGAAGGTCGCGCCGGAGAGAAGATCCGGGCTGATGCTGCCGGCCTTGCACATGTTGGCAAGCTCCTTGGCCTCCGCGGAGATCTCGGCGAGGGACTTTCTGTTGGCAAAGCGGATGGTCGGAACCATCAGGCCGCGGTCGGTATCGACAGCCATGCCGAGGTGGACGTCCTTGAACTGACGGATGGTCTTGTCATCGATCATGTTGGCGTTAAGTGCAGCATACCCGGTGAGCACGCGGGAGACGACGAAGAGCACCATGTCGTTGAGGGTGATGTTCGGCAGGCCAAGCTTTTCGGCGTTCGCCTTGACCTTCGCACGGTAAGCCATGAGCTCGGACGCGTCGAAGCTGGTGTTGTGGGTGAGCTGCGGGATGGTGGTCAGAGACTTGGTCATCGACTTTGCTATGGCCTTTCTCATCGAGTTGAACTTCACGTCCTCGTACTCGACTGCGGGCTCCGCCGTAGCTGCGGCCGCCGCTGCGGGCGTTGCCGGGACGTTCAGATCGTTTACGCTCACGCGACCGCCAAGTCCGGTGCCGGTTGCAAGTCCGGCCGTCGCGGCGCCGTCAAACGCAGCGGAGGTCGCGCCCACGCCGCTCTCGATGAGCTTGCGGATGTCGCGCTCGATAACGCGGCCATAGGGGCCGGTCGGAGCGGCAAAGTGTGCGTCGATATGCTTGCTTGCGGCAAGATTTTTGGCGCGCGGGGAAATTTTGATGTCGCCGGTGGAAACGGGAGCAGCGGGAGCGGCCTCGACAGCGGCTGCGGGGGCAGCGGCGGTTTCCGGAGCGGCGGGGGTAGCCTCGGCAGCGGGGGCGTCGCCCTCGAGCACGGGACGCAGGGCGGAGCAGTCCTCGCCCTTCTTTCCTACCGCGCAGACGTTGACGAGGCACGGAACCTCGTCGCCGTCTTTGAAGAATATCTCAAGGATCTCGCCGCTTTCAGTGGATTCGCACTCGAAAGTGGCCTTGTCAGTCTCATAGCCGAAAAGGATATCGCCTACTTTAACTGTGTCGCCCACTTTTTTGTACCATTTGGTGATGATACAGGTCTCGACCGTAATTCCGGCCTTGGGCATAAGGATTCCAGCAGCCATGTGGTGTTTACCTCCTATATATAATGAATAATCAAGCTATTTTCTGCCGTCGCTCAGATGGCCGGGGTGTTGGCGAGCAGATACTGCTCCGCCTCGTAGGACCACAGTCCGTTGTGGCGGCTGGTGATCTCCGCGAGCTTTGCAAACTTCGGGTCGGTTTCGCCGAGCTTTGCAAAGTCTGCGATGGCGACGAGCGGCATGGAGATGTGGGTATAGATCAGCTTCTTGCCGCCGGGGATGGAGGGCAGATTGAGGGTAGTCTCCCTCGCCGCGTCCAGGCCGCCAATATGGGTCACGAGGATAGCCGGGGTGAGCTTGCCGTCGGACATCATCGCGAGCGCCTCGCGCATATCGTCTGTGTTGCCGCCGGAGGTGCCGACGATGTGGGTGTAGTTATAATGTACGTTGTAGAAGTTGAACTTTGCGGAAAAATCCTTCTTGGAGGGGCCTGCGAAGAAGTTCAGGCAGCCGTCAAAGCCGAGGATGGCGTCGGCCTGCTCGACGACGGGCGCGACGGGTGCAAACACAAGAACGTCGTTGTAGCCGGTGCCTCCGGAGAGAGCCATAAGCTCCGCGACTGCGTCGCCCTTGCCGGTGTTGATGTAATGCAGCTCGATGCCGTTCTTCTTGGCCTCCTCTACGGTGAGGATGGAGGCGGCGCGGGTCAGTCTCGCGTCGTCGATATCGGTGACGACAAGCAGCGACGGACGGCGGTCGCAGTGGATGATATAGTCGATAGCGGCAAGGCCCATCGGGCCGACGCCTGCGAGAACGGCCATCTTGCCGCCCTCAACGATGCCCATGTCATGCTTATAGACGCCAAGTCTGGTGTGATACATTGCATGGAAGGTGCCTATAACGCAGGAGAGAGGCTCTGCAAGGGAGCCCTTGAAGAACGCGTCGCCGGAATAGGGCAGCAGGCAGTTCATCTCCATGACCTCGTTCGGGATGAGGACATAGGTAGCGTCGCCGCCGATGTAGCGGAAGGAGTAGCCGGGGGCGTCCTGAGAGCCCTTGTAGTTGAGTGCGGGCTGCACAGAGACCTTCTCGCCGACCTTGAACTTGTCCGCCCACTTTGCGCCGACCTTGATAAGCTCGCCGCAGAATTCATGTCCGATGATGGTCGGGTGCTCGGCGCAGTCGTTGGGGACGCGCTTGTGGTCAGCACCCTGAATGGCCGCCTTATAGGAAGACATGCAGATGCTGTCGGAAACGATCTTCGCGAGAATCTCGTCATCGCCCATCTCGGGAAGCTCAAACTCTTCGAGTCTGAGATCGTTCTTGCCATAGATACGCAGCGCTTTTGTAAGCATATCAAACTCCATTTCTCCGGCGGCACAAACTTGATTTTTCTGTACCTCCGCCGCTCTCCGCCGGTCGGGCGGCAGTACATATTGGTTAACCGCGGCGTTCTCCGTCCGGGTCTCCCCTTTCCTCGGACGCCGCAAAATTTATAACAGCTTCACGCCGTACCCGAGCGCCTCCGCAGAGACAGCCTCCGGCACGGGTGCTTCGGTTATCATATAATCGATATCCTCCATCGTCGCGAAGGTGAACGGAAGCATCCCGCCGATTTTGGAATTGTCCAGCAGCATCGCTACCGTCCTCGCCTTGCGAATGACCTCGCGCTTGACGAGCGCCTCGGATTCGCGTCCGCAGGTGAAGCCGCCCTCCATCGAATAGCCGGACGCGACGATAAATGCCATGTCTATGTTGACGTGCGAGAGCATCTCGGTTGCCGCGGAGCCTGTCAGCGTCAGGTTGGAGCGATTTAGCGTGCCGCCGCAGAGGTTCACGGTGATATTCCCTTTTTTCGCAAGCTCCATCGCTATGTTGGGACCGTTGGTGACGACGCTCGCCGGGATATCCGGCACAACCGTTGCGAGCTCCATCATCGTGCTGCCCGCGTCGATGAATATCGCCCTGCCGCCGCCGAACAGCTCCGCCGCCTTTTTGGCTATGGCCTCCTTGGCGCGCTTGTTTTTTATGGCGCGCAGCTCGTACGCGGGCTCGCGATCCGACGAGCCGCCAAGATATTTCGCACCGCCGCGCACGCGGACGATGTAGCCCTCCTGCTCCAGCGTATCCAGATCTCGATGGATCGTCATCAGGCTGACCGATGAAAACAGCGCAGACAGCTCCTTGATGGTAACGACGCCTTTGCTTTCGATATATTTTTTGATCTCGTCCCGTCGCAGATTATTGATGACCGCCACCTCCCTCCGGCAACATATCAATTATAACATTTTCTAACATGCACGTCAATAGCGTCGCGCATATCTTTAAAAAATTTTTATGCCTTAAAGCTGGCCGTTGGCCGCAAAAAACTTGATCCGTTTTGAGAGCGCCGGCCATTCGGCGATGGTCTTTTCGGAGAACATGCCGTCCTCAACGTTCATCGTCGCGCGCTTCTCGTGGCCGATGAGCGCCCATGTGGAGACGATGAGGTGCTTAAATTCGCTGCGGGAGAGCGCCTCGCAGACGAAGCTCTGGCGCGGGGAATTGATGTCCTCGCCGCTTATCTGGAACAGGCCGTGCTCGTCGCACAGCGCCATGACGCGCTTGAGCTGGTCGAGCGTGTTGCGGGTGGGCATATAGGTTATGGCGTTGAAGCCGATCTTTGCGAGATAATCCACAAGCTCGTCGAGGAAGTCGTCCTCGAACTTCTGCGCTTTCTTGTCGCCGGTGACGGAATCGCCGACGTCGCCGAGATAGGCATAGGCCGAGATGGCTCCGACGCGCCTTGCGAGCGCCACAAAATCGCTGACGTCCGGGCACTCGGCATCGGCGTCAACGTAAAAGCGTTCGACGAGGTTGCCCTTGAGCGCGCCGAGCAGGTCGTATTGATAATACGGGTTGTTCTCGTCGCCAAGGAAGCCGAGTATCTTGCCGGAGAGCGGCAGCTTCATCTCACCGGTAAGAAAATCGACGAGCGCCTTGCCCTTGCCGAAGCGCTCTGTCAGCTTTGCGGCGACCGCGAACAGCAGATGCCGCTCGGTGATGCTCCCGTTCTCCCGCGATTGCGAGAGTGGCACGACGTCGTTGTCGAAATCGACGGAAATGCCATAGGGTGCGAGGATGGCGTTGAGGTTGTCCACCATCTTGCGGTTGCGCAGGTTGCGCTGTATACGGTAGGGCTTGAGAAAGCTCTCGACCTTTGCGAAATTCTGGTGAGGTATGCCGTGCAGCGCCAGATATACAACCGAGTCCTGATCGGGATTGTTGAGCCGGCGTCCGGCAAACGGGGTTTTCTTCATCGAGCAGCGCATCTCGCAGCCGCAGGTTGTGGCGATGCCGATGATGCGTCCCGCCTCGACAAATTCGCGCGCTCCGGCGACCGAGTCGTGATCCATAATGCCCGCGGTGGTAAGCCCGTTCTTCCACGCGAGATAGGCCGCCTTGGTCGGAGAATAGGGCGAAAAGGAATAGATGGTGTGGATGTGGTTGTTGACGTTGTTGGTTTTCTCCGGCATGTCCGCCTTGCCGGAACGGTGCAGCTCCATTATAGCATGGAGGTTTTCAAGCCTCTCCCGCGCGCTCGGCGCGTTCAGGCCGTTAAAAAGCTGTTGATACTCCATTGTTTCTCTCCATCTTCAGGTGTTTGTAATCTTTGGTGCTTTATCCCAAGACAGACTGCCGGAAGCTCCGGCAGCCTGTACATGAATACGTTTATTTCAGCATGACCTGCCCGCCTGTCACGGGGATGGCCTGACCGGTCTCGTAGGTCTGCTCTACGCAGTAAAATATGGCGCGCGCGACGTCAAGCGGATAGCAGCCCTTCTTGAGCGGCACCTTCGCCTCATAGAACCTGCGGACGTCCTCCACGCAGGTTGCGCCAGGAACCTTGCCGGCCTTGAGGTAGGTCACAAACAGGCCCTTGACGGGATCGGACCACATCGGGCCGTCGAGATAGTTGCCCGGGCAGATGGCGTTGACCTTGATTCTGTACTCGGCAAGCTCGAGCGCAAAGCTTTGGGTCAGGCCCAGACCGCCGAATTTGGAGCCTGCATACGCAAAGTTCTTCAGGCTGCCCTCAAGGCCGGACTTGGAGTTGATCTCGATGATATCGGTAAAATAATCCGGCGCAACGGCGTGCTGGAGCTTCATGACGCGGGAGGCGTACTTGGCTCCGATGAAATACGCGGTATAGTTGAGCCTGGTGGTGAACTCAAAGAACTTGAGATCCATCTCCTCGAGGGAGCCGGGTCTCGCGATACCGGCGCAGTTTACATATATATCAAGTCCGCCGAAGTTGAGGACGGCGCAGTTGATCATCTTCTCGGTGGATTCCTCGCTGGTGACGTCTGCCTTGAAAGCGACGGCTACCTGTGCGCCTACGCTTTCGTTGATGCTGTTCGCTGTCGCGAGCGCGCCGTCGTAGTTGAGATCCGCGATGACCACGCACGCGCCAACCTTAGCCATCTCCTCGGCGATGCCCTTGCCGAAGCCCTGCGCGGAGCCGGTGACTACGGCTATCCTGCCGCTCAGGCGCTTCTCTTCTGAAGAGGCGGCGCTCCTTTTGGAGCGGTAGCTCTCAACCTCCCAGCCGACGATAAAGTCGATGAAGTCCTGCGGGAGCTGGTTGGGTCCGCCGAAGCTCTGAGCGTACTCGGTGACCTTGACGGCATCGATGAACATATCGCGCGCGGTCATGGCCTCCTTGCGGGTTGCTCCGAGCGCGGCGAAGCCCTGTCCCTCTATAGCCGCGATCCTCGGCATATACTTATTGGCCGCGACGAACTCGTCGAACTTCGCCTTGACATCGTCGTCCGCCTTCAGGAACAGCGGGCGCGCCTTGCAGTATACGATGTGATCGGGCGAATAGGCTCTGTCGAACACGCTGAAGCTTTCGGCGCTCCCGACATACTTTTTGACGGTCGCGTTGGTGCAGAACACTGCCGCAGCCTTGCCCTCGGCGCTGTAGCACATGCGAAGCTGCGGAATGATGCGGCAGACGACGGATTCGTCAAACTCGGCCTCGCTCATATCCGGTGCAGTCACTCTCTCGGAGAGCTTCGTCATATATTCGTTTACCAGCGCGTCGATCTCCTCGACCGTCTCGCCCGCAAAGAAGATGCCGTGGTTTTGGAGGATTATAACCCTGACGTCGCCGCCGTGCGCGTCCATCGCCTTCCTGCAGGCGCACGCAAGAACATAGCCCGGCTTTGTCACGGGGATCCATACGAATCCGTCGCCAAACAGCTCCCGCGCTATCCTTTCGCCGTCTCTGCCGCAGGTAAGTCCGTTGACAAGGGTGGGATGCAGGTGAAGAACAAATTTCTGCGGGAAAAGCGCGTGGAGTATCGCCTCGACGCTCGGGCGCTTGGAGTATTCACTCGGAAGCCGCGCCGCCATCATATCGGCAAGAGCAGCCGCCTCGCGTTCATCATCCGCGGCGGGATATTTTTTGTCAAGCATCGCGGTCAGCTTCGTCATGTCCATCGCTACAAAGCCGTCCGGAGTGATGGTCGCCAGCGCCGTGCCGGAGCCCTTGACATACATTATACCGTTTTCCTTGTACGAGGTGTTGCCGCCGCCCGCCAGAACGTACTCGCTGTTGGAGCCGTATCTGTTGGACATTTCTACCAGTTTTTCAAAACCATCCATATATTCATACCTCCAAATATGTTATAACATGGTACGACATCGAACATTTAATAACATCTTTCGCCTATATTATATCACAACAATATATCATCGTCAAGCAAAACTACGCTTGATTCCTCATATTTTTGCCAGCCGTCCGCTGCTTCCTGGATGCTACGCAACCGGCGGTTGCGGGCGACTTATCGCCGCTTGTATTAATATTCATAAATATACATGTGGTGTATATTTATACTCGGTATTCATATGCCGTTTACCGAGTTTCTGGTCTTCCCTGCAAGGAAGGAACGCAGATTGTCAACTGCGATATCCATCAGCCGCACGCGGCACTCCTTTGAGGCCCATGCTATATGCGGCGTTATGATGCAGTTCGGAGCGGAGATTAGCGGGCTTCCAGAGCGCGGCGGCTCCTCGCAGAGCACGTCCAGCCCTGCCCCCGCAACCCTTCCGCTTATCAGCGCATCCGCCAGCGCCTGCTCGTCGATGAGCGGGCCGCGCGCCGTGTTGAGTATTATCACGCCGTCGCGCATACGTGAGATGCTTTCGGTGTTGATAAGGTTTTTCGTCTGCTCAAACAACGGACAGTGCAGGCTGATGACGTCGCTCTGCGCAATGATCTCGTCGAGCGAAAGCTGCTCGGCGTATGGGCAGGTCTTTTTCGACGGACTGTACGCTATGACGCGCATACCGAGCGCAGAGGCTATCCTTGCCGTCGTCTGGCCTATTCTGCCAAAGCCGACGATGCCAAAGGTCTTGCCCTGAAGCTCGATGAGCGGCGTATCCCAGAAGCAGAAGTCTGCGCTTGCGCTCCATTTCCCCCGCCGCACCTCGTCGGAATGATGTCCGATGTGGTGGCACAGCTCCAGCAGCAGCGCAATGGTGAACTGTGCCACGGCCTGCGTGCTGTACGAGGGGATGTTGCAGACCGGGATGCCGTGTTCGCGTGCCGCGTCGATATCGACGATGTTATAGCCGGTCGAGAGCAGACCGATATAGCGCAGCTCCGGCAAAAGAGCCTCTATCGTCTCGCGAGTCAGCGGAGTCTTGTTGGTTATGACTATTTCCGCGCCCTTTGCACGTCGCAGTATCTCGCAGTTGCCGCCGGTGTGCGGCGTCCGGTCGTATACTGTCAGCTCGCCCAGCCGCTCAAAGCCCTCCCAGCTCAGATCGCCCGGATTTTCGCCGTATCCGTCAAGTATAACTATCCTCATCTAAGCAGCCTCTTTCCATCAGTAGTTTCGCATTTGATTATAACACACTGCGCCGCAGGCTGTAAACCGGCGTTGCGTATTATCCCGGCGTGCCTTTGTAACATTTTCGTGAACCGTATTGACTTCCCGGCTCGCTCGGAGTTATAATCGTTCTGGTTTTGTATACCCGACAGATAATATTCTCTTTGAAAGGATCTCCAGACCAGATAATCTCCCGAAAGCTTACAATATTCGTTGTGTGCGCCGTCCTTGTTTTTGTGACGCTGCTTGCAGTCTGCTCGACGGTATAGATAGGCGACGCCGGTCCGGAATATCTCTCGGCACGGCCCCTGAACGATATGACGGCGCTCATTCCGCAGCCGGAGGCCGGAACCATCGACTACGTCTGCGACTATTCCGACAGCGGACGCTACCGGATAGTGATGAAGGACGTCACCCGGCTTGAGACGGAAAGCTATCTTTTCATGCTGCACAGACGGAAATTCCGTAAGCGCCGGCACAATAATGCAAAAGGACGGCGTTTCCCTGAGCATTGCTTTTTCCGAGGGTGCGCTCGTCATATTAATAACAGTCACAAATATGGTAAAATAGGCTTCGGCTGCAACGCGCGGGAATTTTCGTTTCCGCGCGCTTGCGTTGTGGCATGTATCGGAGGAAAATATATGGAGCATCGGCGCGATACCGTTGAGCTTGAGCTGTTTGAGCCAACGGCGGAATATGCGGAACAGAGCATGGATTACCGCCGGGAATTTCTCGAATCCGGCGACAGCATGGACGGGGCTTCGACGCTTTGACAACGCTGCGGACTGGCTGGAATGGTGCCGGCTTGCGAAGGACGCCGCCACCTGTCCTCCCGGCTGGATTCCGGACATTCACTATATCACCGTTCGCAGGAGCGATAACAGGCTTGTCGGAATGATAGATATCCGTCTTGGAACCGATGGAGATATTATGAGCCGCTTCGGGCAGATCGGCTACAGCGTCCGCCCGTCCGAGCGCGGACTCGGCTACGCCGTCATCCAGCTCCGGCTTGCGCTGGATATCTGCCGCGGGCTTGGCATGGAGCGTCTGCTCGTCACCTGCGACGCCGCCAACGTCGCCTCCGCGCGGACGATCATCAGGAACGGCGGCGCTTTTGAGAACGAAATCACAGGCTCCGACGGCGAGCCGACACGGCGTTACTGGATAACGCTCTGAGCCGCACCCTCAAATAAATGCACCAATCGACAAAACTTCATTAAAAGGTGTTGTTTTTGATACGGCGACTGTGGTATAATTTATTCTTGGAAAAATATCTGGATAAAGGATGGATATATCATGTCTAACTGCGAAAACTGCGGAAAAAGAAGGATCGTCATCGCCGGGAACTGGAAGATGAACAAGACGCGCGCCGAGGCCGTCGAGCTTGTAAAGGCTATAGCCGCCAAGGCAGCCGGAGCGAGCTGCGGAGTCATCGTCTGCGTTCCGTTCACCGATCTTGATGCCGTCTGCGCGGCTGCGAAGGACACCAACGTCAAGGTTGGCGCGCAGAACTGCCACTGGGCGAAGTCCGGCGCGTTCACCGGCGAGGTATCCGCCGATATGCTGGCCGACGCAGGCGTTGAATACGTCGTTATCGGTCACTCGGAGCGCCGCCAGTACTTTGGCGAGACCGACGTCACCGTCAACAAGCGCGTGACCGCCGCGCTCGAATCCGGACTCAAGGTTATCCTCTGCGTCGGCGAGCTGCTTGAGCAGCGCGAGCAGGGCGTGACTGCCGAAATTGTCGCGATGCAGACCAAGATAGCTCTCCAGGGCGTTAGCGCAGAGCAGATGAAGAGCGTTATCATTGCTTACGAGCCTGTCTGGGCCATAGGCACCGGCAAGACAGCCACCGCCGAGCAGGCCGACGAGGTCTGCGGAATCATCCGCAGCGTTATCGCCGAGCTTTACACCCCCTGCATCGCCAACGCCTCCACCATTCAATACGGCGGCTCGATGAACGCCGGGAACGCGGCCGAGCTGCTTGGCAGGCCGAACGTAGACGGCGGACTCATCGGAGGCGCTTCCCTGAAGGCCGGGGATTTTGGCATAATTATCGACGCCGCCAACGCCGAGTGCGACGCCTGCAAATAAGATATCGATAAAAGGAAGAAGCTGAAAGCTATGAAAAGACCCATCGTTCTCATAATCATGGACGGCTTCGGGATCAACCCGTCCGACTACGGCAATGCCATCAAGGCCGCCAACACACCCAACCTCGACAGGCTTTTTGCCGAAAATCCCTACACCACCATCGGTGCATCCGGCATGGACGTCGGCCTGCCCGACGGTCAGATGGGCAACAGCGAGGTCGGTCACACCAACATCGGCGCGGGCCGAGTCGTTTATCAGGAGCTGACCCGCATCACCAAGTCCATTCGCGACGGCGACTTCTTCACCAATCCGGCGCTCGTCTCCGCGATGGAGAACGCAAGAACCCATGCGCTGCACCTCATCGGCCTTGTCTCCGACGGCGGCGTTCACAGCCACAACACCCACCTCTACGCCCTCATCGAAATGGCAAAGCGGTTTGGCGTAGAACGCGTTTTTGTCCATTGCCTGATGGACGGTCGCGACGTTCCGCCCACCTCCGGCGTTGAGTTTATAAAGGAGCTTGAGGAAAAGCTCGGCGAGCTCGGCGTTGGCAGAATAGCCACCATTGCGGGACGTTATTATGGAATGGACCGCGAGAAGCGCTGGGAGCGCGTCGAAAAGGCATACGCCGCGATGGTCTACGGCGAGGGCAATCACAATGCCTCCCCCGTCGATACAATGACCGAATCCTATGCAAGCGACGTCACCGACGAGTTCATCGTCCCGACTGTCTGCACCGAAAACGCGACTGTGTCCAGCGGAGACAGCGTTATATTCTTCAACTTCCGTCCGGATCGCGCGCGTGAGATCACCCGCGCTTTCGTAGATCCCGATTTCGACGGCTTCGAGCGTAAAAAGGGCTTCTTCCCGCTGCACTACGTCTGCATGACCCAGTACGACGCGACGATGCCGAACGTCGATATCGCCTTCAAGCCGGAGAGCATCGACATGCCGTTCGGCGAGGTCATCTCCAAGCTCGGCATGAAGCAGCTCCGCATCGCTGAATATACCAAATACGCGCACGTCACCTTCTTTTTCAACGGCGGCGTCGAGACGGTATATCCCGGTGAGGATCGTATTCTTGTCGATTCCCCGAACGTTGCGACCTATGACCTAAAGCCGGAGATGAGCGCATACGAAGTCACCGACAGACTGCTTGAGCAGCTGCGTACCGATAAATATGACGCCGTTATCCTCAACTATGCCAACTGCGACATGGTTGGACACACCGGCGTGTTCGACGCGGCGGTCAAGGCAGTTGAAGCCGTCGATACCTGCGTCGGCAAAATTGTCGATCAGGTCATGTCGATGGGCGGCGTCGCAATAATCACCGCCGACCACGGCAATGCCGACCGTATGTACGACGTAGACGGCTCGCCCTTCACCGCGCACACCACCAACCCTGTCCCCTTTGTCGTCGTCGGCTATCCCTGCAAGCTGCGCGAGGGCGGACGGCTGGCGGATATCTCCCCGACAATGCTCCATATCCTCGGAATCCGGCAGCCCTCCCAAATGAACGGCCAGTCGCTCATAGTCTGACGCTGATTATGTAAACATTTTTGTAATTTTTGAAAACCCGGTTGTTTTTTCCCTCTGATTATATTATACTAAATAAGTGTAAAAGGTATATTGTCCGCTCTCCCGCGGATAATATCGATATCAACGAACAATAAACAGGAGGTATTATTATGAAAAAGACCACCATTATTGCAATTATCGCGCTGCTCGTAGCTGTTGCCGGCGCCGCTGTCGCCGTCGTTGCTTATCTCAAAAAGCGCGGTGGATGTGCGCTCTGCGACGACATTGACGGTCTTGATGAGCTGGACGGCTGCGACGACGATTGCTGCTGCTTCTGCGAGGACGAGGACAAGAAGACTGAGGAAGCTCCTGCCGCTGAAGAGACCGACGCTGAGTAAGCCAAAACAAAGCAAGACCCGGACGGTGTGTTACCGTCCGGGTCTTTTCGTGTCAAGTGGTGTGGCGGCGTGCAGGCTCTGTCCGCAAGGCGGCCGGTGTTTTGCGCCGGTTCGGGCTCAACTGAGGTTCTTCTGCGCGAATCTCCACATGTCCTCACACATCTCGTCGATGCCGAGCTTTGCCTCCCAGCCAAACACGCGCTTGGCCTCGGACGCGTCAGCAAAGGAGGCCGCTACATCGCCGGGGCGACGGGGCACAATGACGTATGGAACTTTTTTGCCGCTCGCCTTTTCAAAAGCCGCGACGATTTCGAGCACACTGTAGCCCCTGCCGGTTCCGAGATTGACCGCCTTCGCGCCGGTGTGATCCATAGCGTAATCCAGCGCGCAGAGATGGCCCTTCGCGAGATCGACAACGTGGATGTAATCGCGCACGCCGGTGCCGTCGGGCGTATCGTAATCGTCGCCATAGACGCTCAGGTGTTCGAGGCGTCCCGTCGCGACCATCGCGACATAGGGCAGCAGGTTATTAGGTATACCGTTCGGCTCCTCGCCGATGAGGCCGCTCTTGTGCGCGCCGATCGGGTTGAAATATCTGAGCATAACGGCGCTCCAAGCCTTGTCGGCGACACAGAGATCCTTCAATATCTCCTCTATCATCAGCTTGGTTCGGCCATAGGGGTTGGTGGCGGAGGTCGGCATGTCCTCGCTGTATGGCGGGACGTTGTTCATGCCGTATACGGTTGCCGAGGAGCTGAACACCATCTTCTTGCAGCCGTGCCTTGACATGACCTCGCAGAGGATGAGCGTTCCGGTGATGTTGTTGTGATAATACCTGAGCGGAATGCTGACCGACTCGCCGACTGCCTTGAGTCCGGCAAAGTGAATGACGGCTTCGATCTCATTCTCATCAAAAATTTTGTCCATCGCCTCTTCGTCAAGCAGATCGGCCCTGTAGAATTTGAAGTCCTTAGAGGTTATCTTTCTGATGCGGTCGAGCGCCTCGGGCTTGGAGTTGCAGAGGTTGTCGACGATGACGATATCCTTTCCGGCCTCAAGCAGCTCAACGCAGGTGTGGCTGCCGATAAATCCGGCGCCTCCGGTAACAAGTATAGACATTTGTCTCATTCCCCTTTCAAAGCATTGCTGTGCCAGTGTCGCTTTTACCTTTGATATCAGTATAATCCGAACATCTCGCAATGTCAATAAAAGTCCTTATTTCTGCAACAAATGTACTTGAAACTTCAACTAAAATACATACGGCGGAGCCTCTCCGGAGTATCGCGCTCTGAAAAGGCCCCGCTGTAATTTTGTCTCATTCGTTTTTGGGCTTATCTGATGATATCGGTTTTCTTCGGGCTGGAGCGTCCCGCAATGTTCGGGCGGCGGCGCTCAAAAAATGCGCGTGAGATCTCGATATCCTGCTCCGCCTCATCCGGCGTCAGGCAGCCCACGGTGACCATGTCGCAGTCGCGCAGCGTGGCCCATGAGAAGTTGAGTCCGATAAAGGGCGTCGTGCGTCCGGCGGCCATCGATTTTATCGTCATGACCGGCTTCTTTGCGCTCCAAATTATGCTGTTGACGCTCTCCACCTCGATCTGCATCAGAAAGCCCATGCAGTTGTATATCTGTATGTAGGTCTCGACGTCGTACTCGTTGAGGTCTGAATAGAGGACGAGCTCCGGCATGTGTGCGGAAAGGCCAGGGATAAGTCCCTCGTCGCGGATCATCGAGAGGTAGTCCGGCAGGCGCTCGATTGTGCGCGTGTTCTTGCAGACGAGCTGCTCCGCACAGGAGTGATGCAGCAGACAGAAGGTCGCGCCCAGCTCGCGGCTGCGGTGTATCTGTCGGCGAGCCTCTGCCCTTGCATTCTCGTTGTTATCGACATTGACGTCCGGCGTATCCACCAGTATCATGCCGCGTCCGGTCGCGTCCTCGGCGCGCTTTATCGCGTTCAGTATATGGTCGCTGCCCTCGAGAGGCGCCATAAAGGTATCGATGCCGTTGCTCAAAAATACCTTAAACAGCTCGACGGTACGGTCGTTGTCGCTGTGATAGCGCTTTATCTCCTTATCGGCGGCTGCGGAGGTGTGGCTGTATCCAATCATCCAGTTGGAGCCGATTATCATTCTGGAAACGGAAACGCCTCCGACGGTGGTGCGGGGAAACTCATAGCCTGCCATGTTTATTGACCTCCTGAATTTGTTTTCTGATACCGTGTATCGAATCACAATCTTATTATACAGCAATCATGAATAATGTCAATGCGTTTCAAAGAACTTGTCAATATATCTCTCATAAATGTCAAAAAACAGAGCAACGTCCCGGCGCGCTCATTTCCACATAAAAGCTTTCCGGAGAACCCCTTGTGTCCTCCGGAAAAGCACGGTATTGTCTCTGCCCGGCGGCAAAAGCTCCGGACGGAGTATAAATTATTTGTCTGCCGCAAGCGCCCTTGCTTTTGCGACGATGTTTTCTGCGCAAAGCCCCTCGCGCCTTAGCAACTCAAGCGCCGGTCCGGAATAGCCGAACTTGTCGTTTAATCCGATCCTGACGACGCGGCAGGGCGCCTCCTCCGCCGCAAGCGACGCGACGGCCTCTCCAAGTCCGCCGATTATCGAGTGCTCCTCGACGGTAAGCAGCGCGCCGGTTTCGCGGATGGCCCTGAGTATCAGCTCGCGGTCAAGCGGCTTTATTGTGTGGATATTTATAACGCGTGCATCCACACCCTCCGCCGCAAGCGTTTCCGCCGCCAGAAGCGCCTCGTTGACCATAAGTCCTGTTGCAATGATGGATATATCTCTGCCGTCGCGCAGCGTAATCCCCTTGCCCAGCTCAAAATGATAGCCGGGATCGGTGTTGAATACGGGGGCCGCAACCCTGCTGAAGCGGATATATATAGGGCCGACATACTCTGCGGCCGCCTTGACCGCCGCCTTCGCCTCGATGTGATCCGCCGGACTGACGACTACCATGCCCGGAATGGCGCGCATGAGGGCGAGGTCCTCGCAGCACTGGTGTGTCGCACCGTCCTCGCCGACGGAGATGCCCGCGTGGGTGGCGCACAGCTTTACGTTGAGGTGCGGATAGCCTACAGAGTTTCGAATCTGCTCGAATGCGCGCCCGGCAAGGAACATGGCAAATGAGCTGATAAAAGGTATCTTCCCGCAGGCAGCAAGTCCGGCGGCGGTGCCTACGAGGTTTGCCTCGGCAATTCCGCAGTCGAAGAAGCGCTCCGGACACTTTTTCTTGAAGGTTCCGCTCTTGGTCGCGGCTGCGAGGTCGGCATCCAGCACGACCACGTTCGGATTTTCGTCCGCAAGCTCGGCGAGCGCCTCGCCGTAGCTCTCTCTTGTTGCCTTTTTGATAATATCAGCCATGATTATTCCCCTTTCTCGAGTTCGGCGAGCGCAGCGTTCAGCTCAGCCATCGCGATGTCGTACTGCTCCTTGTTGGGAGCCGCGCCGTGCCACGACACCTGGTCGAGCATATAGGACACGCCTTGACCCTTGTGGCTGTGCGCGATGATGGCGGTCGGTCTGCCCTTGACGGACTTTGCCTGCTCGAACGCTGCTTCGATCCGGTCGAAGTCGTGCGCGTCGATCTCTATGACGTTAAAGCCGAACGCCGCGTACTTCTCGGGTATCGGCAGCGGAGAATTGACCTCGGCAATCGGGCCGTCGATCTGTAATCCGTTGAAATCCACTATGACGCAGAGATTATCCAGCTTCTTGTGCGCGGCAAACATCGCCGCCTCCCAGACCTGTCCCTCCTCGAGCTCTCCGTCGCCGAGGTAGGCGTAGACGCGGTAATCCTTGTGGTCAAGCTTGGCGGCAAGCGCCATGCCGCCCGCGGCGGAAACACCCTGCCCCAGTGAGCCGCTGGTCATATCGACGCCGGGAGTCCCCTTCATATCGGGATGTCCCTGGAGGAGCGAGCCTATTTTACGCAGCGTTTTCAGCTCCTCGACCGGGAAATAGCCCCTGTTGGCAAGCGCGGAATAGAGCGCCGGCGCACAGTGGCCCTTGGAGAGCACAAAGCGGTCGCGGTTTGCCCAGTGCGGATTCTCCGGGTCGATACGCAGCTCCTTGAAATAGAGATAGGTGAGTATATCGGTCATTGAGAGCGAGCCGCCAGGATGACCGGATTTCGCGTTGTAAACCCCCTCGATGATTCCCATCCTGATTTTGCAGGCGGTAATCATCAATTGCTTTTTCGTTGCTTCATTCATCGATCTAACCACTCCTTAATGGTATCTTGAGCATCTGCTCTATATAATTTTACAAAAATTTACAGTTTTTGTAAATTAATGTCCGTTTAACTCCTATTCAGGGGGAATTACAGATACATCTCTTCAAGACGCTCTATCAGGTCGGCGACGCCGTGTTCACGGCAGCCTTTGACGATGAGATCGGCGTGAGCCTTGACAGCGTCCGGAGCGTTATCCATACATACCGCCGTTCCGGCCATATCCAGCATTTCGAGATCGTTGTAGTAATCCCCTACCGCAACAACGTTTTCGGCGCTCCAACCGGTCAAGTCCAGCAGACGGCGTATTCCGTAAGCCTTTGAGACGCCCTTAGGCAGCATCTCCACCAGCGTCGTCGCCGAGACGACCACGTCGCACCTGTCCTCGAACTCGTCCTTGAGATAGAGACGAAAATCCTCCAGCCTTTCCGGGTCTGTGAAGAACATATACTTATATATGCCGCAGTCGATATCTTTAAGTCGCTGGTCGCCATGCGTCTCATCCCTGAGAATGTCCGGGGCGCCGCCGTCGGTCAGAGGAAACTGCCCGTGATCGTTGTAATATACCGATGCGTTCAGGCCGTTAAAGCGTTCTGCGGCTGCGCGGACCTCGTGTTTGCTAACCGAATTAACAAAGCTGCGACAGGACAACTCGTTCTTTTCGACGTCGTAGATATACCCTCCGTTGACAAAAACCGACGGAAAGTTTATCGAAAGCTCCCCTGTCAGGCCCAGCGCTATAGGATGTGCCCGGCCGGTCGCTATCGCGAAATGTCCGCCCTCCGCGACGAAGCGGCGCACGGCCTCCCGGTTCTGCGGAGAGACGAGACACCGCGAACCGTACGGCTCGTCGAACAGCGTGCCGTCAAGGTCGCTTAGAAGCAGTATATCGCTCAAACGTCGGATCATTCCGTCTTTTCCTCCAGAGTTTTAATGAACGAGGTGAAATATTCCGGCAGCGGCGCTTCAAATTCGAGATACTCGCCGGTAGTTGGGTGGACAAAACCAAGCACGCCTGCATGCAAACACTGCCCGCCCAGCTTTGTTATCACCTTTTTGGGCCCGTACACCGGATCTCCGGCAACCGGGTGCCCTATATATGCCATGTGTACGCGGATCTGGTGGGTGCGCCCCGTTTCCAGCCGCAGCTTAACCCACGTGAAGCCATTATAACGCGCATAAACCTTATAATGCGTCACGGCGCGCCGGGCGTTTGCGGCGTATGGCTGTGCGACTGCCATGCGCTTGCGCTCAGTCGGATGCCGCGCGATGGGAAGCCCTATCGTTCCCTCGTCGTCTTTCAGGTTCCCGTATACGACCGCGTCGTAAATGCGGGTAAAATCGTGATTTTTCACCGCGGCCGCAAGCCCGAGGTGTGCCTCGTTGGTTTTTGCGACAACCAGTAGGCCGCTTGTATCCTTGTCGATACGGTGGACGATGCCGGGACGCATGACGCCGTTGATTCCGGAGAGAGAATCTCCGCAGTGGTGCAGCAGGGCGTTGACAAGCGTCCCGTCGGGGTTGCCCGCGGCGGGATGCACCACCATGCCCTTAGGCTTGTTTACAACCAGTAGCTGCTCGTCCTCATATACGATATCGAGCGGGATATCCTGCGCCACAGCCGTGTATGGCTCCGGCTCCGGGAGATTGACCGCAACGGTATCGCCCGTCTTCAGCCTTGTATTTTTTTCGGCGACAGCGCCGTTGACTGTTATACGGCCGGACTCGATCAGTCTCTGCGCCGCCGAGCGGGTCAGCTCCCCCGCTTCGGCGACGTAAACGTCCAGCCGCTGCCCGTCCTTTTCGACGGTATAGCTATTGACAGTATCCACTTATTCTTCCGCCTTGTGCGCCTTAGCCGCCTTCGCTCTCCGAACCTCATCGACGATACAACCGACAGCCAACACTGCGGTGCCGATAGTAACGCAACAGTCGGCGACGTTAAACACCGGAAAGTCGATGGGTACAAAGTAGATGAAATCTACGACAAACGTGCGAAAAATGCGATCGATGAGGTTGCCGGCGCCTCCCGCGACAATCATGAAAAGACCGGCCTGCGATGCTCGGTTGAAATTGATCTTGGTGAAATACAGCACATAAAGCACCGCACAAAGCGTCAATGCCGTGAAGCATATCAGAAACACGCGTTTATTCTGGAGTATACTGAAGGCCGCGCCGCGGTTCTCGGTATATACAAAGTGAAACACGTTCTCCCATAGCTTGACCGGCGGCTTATCCTTGAGCGCTGATATTGCCCAGAGCTTTGTCAACTGATCCGCCGCGAGCATGAGCAGCATTGCGACGGCGCCGGTTATCTTGTCCCTTATCTTCATTGCCTGCGTCCTTTCGGATTCGTTGGGTTCAGCCGACAATCCCGGCGCAACGCGCACAAAGCGTCGGGTGCTTTTTGTCGGCGCCGACGGTTCTGCTGTGCATCCAGCAGCGCGCGCACTTATCTCCCTGCGCCACGGAAACCCTGATCTCGGTATCGGCGTTATCTCCCTTGACGAGCTCGACCTCGGAGACGATGAACGCCGCGGTCAGCTCGCTCTCGACCGATTTGACGAAGTCGTACTCATCGCCCGCGACGATAGTGACCTTTGCCTCGAGCGCCTTGCCGATGACCTTCGCTCCGCGTGCCTCCTCGAGCAGCTTGTTCACGCGGTCGCGCAGAGACCTGATGCCCTCCCACTTTGTCATGAGCGCCTCATCGTAGTCAATGTGCTCGTCTGCAAGCGGGATATCGTTGAAGAAAACCGATTCCGCGTCGTCCTGTGCGGTCTTCGGAATGAAGCTCCAGACCTCCTCGCTGGTGAAGGAGAGGATCGGCGCGAGCAGCAGCGTGACGGTACGGATGATCTTATATATGGCCGTCTGGGCCGAGCGGCGCGCGATGGAATCCGCCTTTTCAACGTACAGTCTGTCCTTGATGATATCGAGGTAGAAGTTGGACATATCGATGGTGCAGAAGTTGTTGATGGCATGGCAGATTATATGGAAATCGAAATGCTCGTAGGCGTCGCGGCATCTCTCGATGAGCTTGCAGGTAGTGACGAGCGCCCAGCGATCAAGCTCGAAAAGGCGATCGTTAGGGACGATATCACTGTTCGGATCAAAATCGGAGAGATTGCCGAGGATGAAGCGCTGGGTGTTGCGGATCTTGCGGTAGACCTCGGAGAGCTGCTTCATGATATCCTTGGAATAGCGGATATCGGCGTGATAATCGGAGGACGCGACCCATAGACGGAGCAGATCCGCGCCGTAGTCCTTGATGACGTCTCCGGGATCGACGCCGTTGCCAAGGGATTTGTGCATCTGGCGTCCCTCGCCGTCCACAACCCAGCCGTGGGTGCAGACAGCCTTATATGGCGCAACGCCCTTCCATGCGACGCTGGTTAGCAGCGAGGACTGGAACCAGCCGCGGTATTGATCCGCTCCCTCGAGATAGAGGTCACAGGGCCACTGCAGCTCCGGGCGCTCCATACAGACAGCGGCGTGGGTCACGCCGGAATCAAACCAGACGTCCATGATGTCGGTCTCTTTGGTAAATTCCGTGCAGCCGCACTCACATTTGAAGCCCTCGGGCAGGATTTCCCCGGCGGAATGGGTGTACCACGCGTCGGAGCCCTCCCTGCGGAAGAGCTCGGACACCGCTCCGATGGTCTCGTCGGTGACTATGGGCTTGTGGCAGTCCTTGCAGTAGAAGATCGGAATAGGCACGCCCCAGGTGCGCTGTCTGGAGATACACCAGTCGCTCCTGTCGCGAACCATGGACTCCATGCGGTTCTCGCCCCATTCCGGTATCCACTGTACGCCGTGGATTGCGTCAATCGCCGCGTCCTTGATGCTGTCGATAGAGCAGAACCACTGCTCGGTTGCGCGGAACAGGATCGGGCTTGAGCAGCGCCAGCAATGCGGATATTGGTGAATTATCTTGGAGTGGGCAAAGAGGTTGCCGGTCTCGGTAAGGAGATTTGCTATGGCGACGTTAGCTTCGTCTGTGGTAAGTCCCGCGAACTGTCCGGCCTCGGCGGTCATTCTGCCGTCGCCGTCAACGGGAACGAGGATCTCGATTTCGGGATAGTGATTGACGCAGCATACATAGTCCTCGACGCCGTGACCGGGAGCGGTGTGGACGCAGCCGGTGCCGCTTTCGAGCGTGACATGGTCGCCGACGATGACGAGCGAGGTTCTGTCGAGGAACGGATGCGAGTAGGTCATATACTCGAAATCACTGCCCCGCATGGAGCCGATGCTCTCGTATTCCTCTATCCCCGCCGCCTTGAACGCGGACGGAGCCAGCTCCTTCGCCATGACATAGTATTCGCCGCCTGCCTTGTATACGCAATATTCAAACTCCGGACCCAGACAGATGGCGTTGTTGCCGGGCAGGGTCCAGGTGGTAGTGGTCCAGATTACGAAATAGGTTCTGTCAAGGTCTGCGCCGAGCGCGGACAGCTTGCCGTGGTCGTCCTTGACCTTGAACTTTACATAGATGGAATCGCACTTGTCCTCGGCATATTCAATCTCGGCCTCAGCCAGCGCGGTCTTGCACTCCGGGCACCAGTAGACGGGCTTGAGTCCCTTATATATGAAACCCTTCTCCGCCATTGCGCCGAAGATCTCGATCTGGCGCGCCTCAAACTCCGGCTTGAGAGTGAGATACGGGTCGTCAAAATCGCCCTGAACGCCAAGACGCTTGA
>CANNTZ010000040.1 GCA_947522735.1 uncultured Oscillospiraceae bacterium
CTTTTCATATCAGAACAGCCCCTTTCCGTTGATTTTCTTCGCAAGCCCGTTTGCAAACAGCGTGAGTCCCGCGGAAACGGTGGAGGTTATCAGTCCTATGGCGGTGGAATATGAGAAGTTGCCCTTGTTGATGCCTATCTGGTAGACGTAGTACGAGAGCACGTTGGAGCGCTTGAAGTTCAGACTGTTGCTCAGGAAGTATGACTGCTCGAAGCCGCAGCCGGTAATGCTGCCCATCGAGAGGATGAGCATGATCGAGATGATGCCGGAGAGAGACGGCAGCGTTATATACCAGATGCGCTGGAAGCGGCCTGCGCCGTCAATCTTCGCCGCCTCGTAGAGCGATTCGTCAATGCCGGTCATGACGGCGAGATAGACTATCGCGCTCCAGCCGGTCTCTTTCCAGATGTTGGCGATAATAACGGTGGGCCAGTAGAGATTCGCGTCGCCAAGGAAAAGCTTTGGCTCGCCGCCGAGCAGGACGATGAGCTGGTTGAGGATTCCGGTGTTGTAATCAAGGAAGCTGTTCATTATGACCGCCATTATCGCCCACGAGACAAAGTGCGGCAAATAGCTGATGGTCTGGGAGACGCGCTTCAGCGCGCCGGAGCGCAGCTCGTTTATCATGATCGCAAAAGCGAGAGTTATCGGAAGTGATACAAGAAGGCTTATCAGCGAGAGACCGATGGTGTTGACAATGGCGTTTCCCATGTAGAAATCGCTGAATATGCCCTTGAAGTGCTTGAGGCCGACCCATGCGCTGCCGAAAATGCCGGAGCGGAACTTGTAATCCTTAAATGCGATAACGAGACCGGCCATGGGGATGTAGCCAAATATGATGTCGAGGACGACGACCACCCATATCATCATGTGAAAGGGAAGCTCTTTTTTGAATCTTTTGGCGGTCACGCCGCGCTTTTTGACGGCGCTGACAGCAGTGGATGCGTTCATCCGCTATCCATCCTTTCAAAAATATAGAATCAGCCGCCGCTGGGCTTCCGCTCCGGGCAAGGGCCCGGAACGGAGAGAGCGCGGCGGCATACGCCTGCAATATGGGGATCAGAAGGTGACGCCGGTGGCTTCGATCTTGGCTTTGACATCGTGTACGAGCGGGAGAACGAGCTCAAAGTAGCGCTCCATGCCTGCGGTTTGGAGGCTGGACATCATCTGATCGTAGAGGCTCTGGAGCTGCTCGTCGGAGTCCGCAAGGATGATCTCGACAAGCATGTTAGTATAGATGTCGGAAAGGTTGGTCTTGAGGTCGCTGGCTTCGCTGCCCGGAGCGATGGAGATGTAGTCGGGAAGCATCATCGGAGAGGAGTTATCGGTGAACTTGGCATTCTGGCGCCACGCGTCAGACATGACCTTGGTATCCGGATCGACAAAGCTGAAATAGCTGGAGATGTCGTCGTAAATGCCGTTGAAGGCAATCCACGTCTTTTGATAGTTGTAGATGCCAAGCTCGTTGAGGGCGCTGAAATCGCTTCCGGCCTCGGCAGCCTCACCGATCTTCATGGTGTAGTTCATTCCGTTCTGCTCGTCGGTGGCAAGCTCCCAGTCAACGCCGTATACACCGGAGATGACCGCAAGGCTGCCCTCCTCGCTGTGCAGGTACTCAAGGAATCTTATGGCGCGTTCGGGGCTCTGGCAGTCCTTGGAGATGAGTGCGCCGAGCTTGACGTCCATGACGAATTGAGAGAAGGTCCAGGGCTTATCCTCGCTTACACTAAGCGGGTAGATGGCATAGACGGAGGCTCCGGGGACGTTCTCTGCAAGAGCGGAGTTCAGAGCGCTCTGCTCCCAAACGTTGTTCTTGAACGTGAAGAGGAATTTGCCGGCCGAGAAAGCGTCGGTAAAGTCGTTGTCGGCAAAGGAGGCCTTGCTGAGATAACCGGCGCGGTAGAGTCTGTTCCAGAATTTGAGCTGCTCTACGCCGCGGTCGGAGCCGAACCAGAAGTAGAGGGAGTCGTTCTCGCCGTCGTAGCGCAGGGGCTCGAGGGAGAAGGAGCTGCCGCCTCCGAACATGGCGTCAAAGGTGCCGCCGGTGAATGCGGGCTGATCGATGAATATGGGATAGGTGATCTCGGGGTGGTCGTCCTTTACGTCGTCAAAGGCCTCAAGCGCCTCGAAAAGCTGCTCGGTGGTCTTGATGTCGAACTGGCCGTAGCCAAGCTCGTCCAAAACGTCGAGACGTCCGGCAACCCAGCCGTTGAGACTGAGATAGCCGCTGTTTATGGCCTCGCTGTCATAGAACTGAGTCGGCACGATGTAGACGTGGCCGTCGCTCTCGCGGGAAAACTCAAGCTCCTCGGCGGATACGACCTCTCTCATCTTCGGGCAATACTGATCGATAAGCTCGTCAACGGCGTATACGCAGTCGTTGCTGAGCATCTCGCCGTAGTGGGTGGAGGTGGTGTAGATGCCGGCGAAGAAATCGGGCAGCTTGTCGCCGGAGGCGAGCAGTATCGTCAGGCGGTTGCCGTCGTTGTCGGGCGCAAATTCGATATCAAGGGATACGCCGGTGCGCTCGGTGATATACTGTGTGACGTGGTCGTCGCCCCAGCTCCAGTCGTCGGAGATGACGTTGTTTTTGAACATGGTGAGGGTTATCGGAGAGGTGTCCTCTTTCCACTCAAGATCTGCGGGGTCGGCCTTGTATACGGTGGGCCACGCCTCGACGCTGTCCGCGCCGGATTGCCCGTCGCTGCCGGAAGATTTGTCCGTCTCGGAAGAATCGCTTGCGGATTCCGAGGGCTGAGAGCTCTGCGTGCCGCCTGCGCAGCCTGCCATGACCGAGACAATCATGATAAGCGCGAGGGCCAGGCAAAGCAGCTTTGCGGTGGTCTTTTTCATTGTCTTTCCTCCTGAATTAATGAGTGTTTAAAGCGGATATCCCTCCGCCTGTAATACTATTATATTTCCACAAAGCAGCGTAGGCAATCCCAAGTTTGTACGCAATATGTCCAATTTGTAGGATTCAATTGATTTTTTATGTCGCAAATGATAGAATGATAATGGATAAGTATATACCGGAGGTGTGTACCGATATGTTCAAAGCAATGCTTGTGGACGATGAAAAATACGACGCGCTGCTCGTGAAGCGGGCGGTGGACTGGGAGGGCCTGGGGCTGGAGCTGTGCGCCGAGGCGCAGAACGGCCAGCGGGCGCTGGAGCTGGCGCTGGAGCTGCGCCCGGACATAGTGATAACAGACATCGTAATGCCTCGGCAAAACGGGATTGCCTTCACCGGCGAGCTGAAAAAGCACTGCCCCAACACTCATATAGTGTTCATCTCCGGGCACCAGGAGTTCGATTATGCGCGCTATGGCATCGCTGCGGGGATAGACGGCTATCTGCTCAAGCCCGTCAGGCCGGACGAGCTCAACGGGCTGCTCGGACGGATACTCGCAAGGTGCATCGAGGAAAAGCGGCGGCTTTGGGAGCACACCATGTTCCGCGAGCAGCTTGAAACACAGCTCCCCTTCATGCGCGATATCTTTCTCAACCGCTGGATGCTCTCGGAGCAGCACGGCGCGGAGCTTGAGAGCGGGCTGGGCTTTTACGGCGTGACGCTTTCGAACGAGCCGTTCTGCGCGGCCGTCATCTCGCCGGACGCCCAGAACGGACACGGCGAGCCGGACGAGTATCGCCGCCAGCTAAAGCGCTTTGAGCTGCGCCGTGCCGTGGAGGAAAGTCTTGGCGAAGGGCTGCGGAACAACCTGTTCGGCGTGATGGGCGACGACAGCCTCGCACTGCTGACAAGCGTAGCCGGCATCGAGGAGCGTCTGCACGGCGTCATTGCGGACGTGCTGCGCATCTGCGGAATCAGCGTGACTGCCGGGGTCGGCAGCGGCGCGGATGCCTTGGAAAAGCTCCCGGAATCCTATCGCGCGGCGCGCACGGCGGTGGAGCACCGCTTTTTCTGCGGCGGCGGGCAGGTTATCTTCTACGACGGCGTTTCGGACAACGGCGACGCGCCGCAGCCCGATATCGCGGCGGTCAGCGCGTCGCTCGCGCAGGCGGTGATAAACTCCGATGAGCCGGCTCTGCGGCAGCAGCTCGAACGGCTGCGGCTCGAGCTGCGCGTCGTCTCCCCGGCGATGGCGCACAGCGTCTGCGCAGGCGTGATAAGCATGGTCACAACGGAGATGGAGCGGCTGTCCGCGGGCGCGGCGGAGCGCTATTTTTCGGCACACTCGCCCTACGAGCGGATATTCCGGACAAACATGCTGGACAGCCTGATGACCCTTATGCAGGAGGAGCTGACGGCGATGAGCGAGCTTCTTGCCGTCAACGCAGACCGCCACCTTGACTATCTCGTGGACTCCATCCGGCGCTACATCGACGAAAACCTCGATCAGCCGCTGACGGTGGAGAGCATTGCGGCACAGGTCAATCTCTCGCGCGGCTATGCAACGCAGTTATTCAAAAAGCGCACCGGAGAGCCGATTAACCGTTATCTCGTCGGCAGGAGGATGGAGAAGGCGAAGGAGCTGCTCGCGGAGCAGACGCTCGGCGTGGCGGATATCGGCAGGCGGGTCGGCTACGACAACCCGTCCTATTTCGCGTCGGTGTTCAAAAACGAGGTCGGCGTGGTGCCGCGCGAATACCGCGACCGCTTCGCGTGAACGAACAGGACAGGGAGGACCAATGAAAAATCTTATCCGCAACATAACTGCAAAAAAGCAGATCATCCTTATAACCGGCGCGGCAATGCTGGTCGTCATTATCATCACTGTAGCGGCGTCCTTTTCGGCATACAGCAGCGCCGCCGAGCGCGATTTTGAATCCCGCATGATGCTGCAAATGGACTACGCCGTGCGTAACCTCGACAACAAGCTTGGGGAATACACCAGCACGATAATGACGCTATATCTCAACTCCTCCTTCCAAAGCGGGCTTACGGAAAGGCCGGATGAGCTGACCTATTCCGACGAGCAGGCGCTTATACGCCAACTGCGCAGCGTGATGAGCGGCGTGCTCAGCCGGTACGACTACGTGCCGGGAATGGCTCTGTATTTCAGCTATGGCGACAAATATCTCTCGATTGACAGAAACGGCGTCACGAGCGTGGGCGACGGCAACTACGGAGAATGGTTCGACGAAGTCCGTCTAAATTCGCGCCGCGTCATCTGCTGGAGCGTCGAAGAGGACAAGAACGGCGGGCGGCTGCTGAGCTGCGCGTTCCGGCTGAAAAACGGCGAGGGCACTTCGCCGCTCGTCTTGATACGCATAACGCAGAAGCTGAAATACGTGCTGCAAAACTCACAGAACGCCTTCAACATCGAAAGCGGCACCTTCTGCGTGCTGGACGGCGCCGATATGCTATATGCCGAGGGCGCAGAGAAAAACGCCGCGGAGCTTCTGACGGAGATAAATTTTTCCGGCGAGAGCGGAAGCCTCCGGGTGTCCGGAAAAGCCGGAATGCGGACAATCTACTGGAAGAAATACGACAAGCTTGGCTGGACGCTCGCATATTTCACGGACGGCGACATGCTTGAACGCTACCGGCAGGCGCTCCCGGTGTTTATGGCGGTTACTGTTGCGGTTATAGTAATGGCGGTCGGTCTGCTGATGTTCTCGTCAGGGCTGCTGACCGACAGGCTGGTGCGCCTGAGCGGAGAGGTCAGCCGCGTGAGCCGGGAGAGGCTGGTGCTGGAGGGAGACATATCCGGCGAGGACGAGGTGGGCATGCTCGCGGAATCGTTCCGTAATATACTCGAAATGGCGCGCGGACTGATCGAGGAAAAGGGCCGCGTTGAAAAGGAAAAGTATGCAATAGAGCTTCAGGCGCTTCAGGAACGGATAAACCCGCACTTTCTCTATAACACCATCTCGACGATAAGCGCAATGGCGCAGCAGATCGAGGCACAAGACATCAGCGACGCGCTGTATGCGCTCGCGGATTTCTACCGGCTCTCGCTCAGCCACGGCTCCAGCCTGATAACGCTGCGGGACGAGCTGAAGATACTGTCGGTCTATCTCGACATCTGCCGCCTCAGGTTCGGCTCGAACATTCGCATAGAGGTGGATGCACAGGAGAGCTGCGGCGACTATCTCGTGCCCAAGCTGATAATTCAGCCCTTCATCGAGAATGCGATAATGCACGGCGTCGATATGGCGGCGTCGGATGACAACGAGATTCGCGTCGGCGTGTGTCTCGAGGACGAGGAGCTTGCGATATATATAACCGACAACGGAGACGGCATGAGCGAGGAGCAGATACGCCTGGCATTTATGGAAAGCCCTGACGGCAAGCAGCACGCGATAAAGAATGTGGACCGCCGGATAAAGCTGCGATACGGCTGCGGCTACGGCGTGACGATAGCAAGCGCCCCCGGCAGGGGGACGCAGGTGAAGCTTCTGCTTCCGGCGGTGCGCTCCGACGGAGCAGGATGATTAAACCGCCTCCCGGCTGTCAAAGCTTCTGACAGAGGGAGGCGGTTTTTATGCGTAGGTGCTGGCTCATCGCGGCGGCCTGCGCGCTGCTGCTGACGGCAGGAGCGTGGGGCGCGCTGCGTGTATACCGCGAAAACAGCGCGAGCGGCTTTGCGGAGCGGCAGGAGCTTTTCCGCGCAGAGCTGAGCGCCGGGGACGAGGGAATCCGCGTCGGCGCCGTGCTTTTGGGCAGAGGCTGCGAGCTTTGGCTGGACGGCGGCGATTTTCGCCGGCTTTTGTGTGCGGCGCGTGCAGCGTGGCTGCTGCTGCCGCCGGGAGCGCGCGCCGTATATACGCTGGCGGCATTAGCAGCGGCGGGATGACGGCTATATGCGGATATGCGCTGAATCAGCCGAGAAGAATGACCGGAGCGTAGGCCGAGGCGGAACGACCGTCCGCAGTGACCTCGAGCACGAGGCGGTTGACCGGGGCGACGCGCTCGCCTGCCCTGACGGTGAACTCGACGTCGTAAACGCCCTCGTAGTGCGCGTTCTGGTTGCACAGGCGGATGCTGTCCCTGCCGCCCTCAACGGTGAAACCCTCCGGAAGCAGCCATCTGAGATTGAGGTAATAGAGGATATTGCCGTAGGCCACGGTGTTGTTGGAGAGGTGTATGCGAACCTTTTTCTCGCCAAACGGGGCAATATCCGGTGCGCCGTCGTAGCTGACAACGCCGTGTACGCAGCCCATGTCGAAATTAAAGGAGTAGGGCGTCATCGAGGCAAGCGCCTGCGCCGTCTTTTCGCCAGACATGAGGCGCTCGCGGATATCTGCCGGGATATCGTTCCCGCCGTCGGTCAGCTCGACGTCGGCGTGGTTGGCGATAAGCATTACCGGGGCCTGCCTTGCAACACGCTCGGTGAGCTCGGTGCAGGTTCCGGGCACTCCGCGCATGATAACGCCGCCTATGATAGAGACGGTCACGATGGAATCGCCGATATAGCCGCTCCAATCGGACGGGATGCCGCTGGTGCCGCCAAGGATGCCGAGCATGGAGCCGACGGTGGCGCCGGTGCAGTCGGTATCGTCGCCGCAGTTGATGGCGTAGATCATCGACCTCTTGAAGTCGCCCTCGCCGTAGAGCAGGCCGAGAACGGTATACGCGACGTTGGACGGAGACTCGAACCAGCCGTCGCCGATATCGCTGTTCTGTTCGAGGATGCGGTTGCGGGCCTCTCTGACCTCGACGCCGCTTTCGTAGCAGTCGATGGCAAGGCGGACGCTCTGTGCAACACGGCTCTCGGCGGGGATGTGCGCAAGTCCGATATCGATGCAGGCGCGGACGTCGCTCTCGGCGAAGGCGGCGCTCTCCATTGCGGCGACAAACGCGGCGGCGACGGTGCCCTCTCCGGAGCCGTGATCGACCTTGGCGTCCTCAATGGCGTATTTGGCGGCGACATCAGGGCAGGCGGGCGCGAGGGAGGCCCAGATCTCGGTGCGTATCCATGCTCCGTTGGAGTGCCTCCAGCTATTGTCATAATCTCCGGAGAGCGGCGCAGGCAGGCCGCGCATCAGGTTGTTTTTGCCGATGCCGTATTCGTTCCAGCACGGCCCGATGAAGCTGAGCCAGAACTCGCCGAGCTTTGCCGCGTCAAGACCGTATGGCCCGATGGTCTCGACCGCGTGCAGCCAGATGAGCTGGAGGTCAAGATCGTCGTTGGGCAGCACCACGTTTTTCTCGGTGACAAAGCCCTTGATGTCCTGCATCTCGCGTCTGCCCTCGTATGGCGTGCCCATCGTTCCGCCGATGTTCTTGCCAATCCAGCAGGCATAAACTTTATCCTTGTAGCTCTCAAAATTGAGTTTCATAATAAAAGCTCCTCTCTCGGTGATGTTTTGTATAATAATAGTACCACCGAACAGGGAGCTTTTAAATATCATTTTTTTACCTTTTGGTCGCAATTTTTTACCTTTCCCGCCGGTATTCCGAGACTGTCCGGCCCATTACGCGGGCAAAGGTGCGATAGAAGGAGCTTTTTGAGGAAAAGCCGGCCTTCTCTGCAATCAGCTCGTGCGAAAGCTCTCCCTCGTTCATAAGGCGCAGCGCGTATTCTATGCGCCGCCGGTTGATATATTCGATTGGCGAGACGCCGAAGCGCTCCTTAAAGGTGCGGCTGAAATAGGACGGGTTGTAAAAGCACTTGCGCGCGAGCGTCGGGAGCGTAAGAGCCGCTCCGAGGTTGCTGTCGATGTAATCGGTCAGCTCCTGCCAGACGTCGGGCATGCGCGTCATCAGTCCGCCGGAAACCGTCTTGCGCAGCAGCTTCACGATGAGCACGTTCATATAGCTTTTCAGCATTATCTGCCACGAGGGTGCGCGTTCGGAATATTCGCGCAGCATCAGCTCAAGCAGGCGCTCCAGCTCGTCGCGCTCCGCGCCGGAAAAGGATATCATCCCCTCGTCGGTGTCTCGCCGCAGCTCGTCAAAGGCGGTGAGCTGGAGCAGCGCAAAGGCGTTCTCCGGCGTTATCATACCGCTTCCCACCGTCTCGGGGTCAAAGCAGATATTGACGAAGGAGAAGCCGCCGTGCGGCGAAAACGCATGTATGCTGCCATAATTTATGAAAATCAGGTCGCCGCGGCGCACCTCGTAGCTCTCGGAGTTGACCTCCTCGGTTGCGCTGCCGGAGAGTATATATACCATCTCGATAAACTCGTGGCGGTGCGGCGCTTCGACGTCGTCCGATACGTGCCGGAATATGTGTATCGTCACGCCGCGCTCGATAAGCTCGTCCGACCTGAATTCTCTCATTTCCGCCCCGCCTTTCGCTCTGTCTTACATTATAATTTTATACTCATCCGCGGGCGCGTGTCAAGTGGAGGCGAAAATTCGTCAAAAAACAGCAGAGCGCCGCGCGGGACAATATACGCGCGGGCGGCTTTTGTAAAACAGCGGCCGCCGGTTGCGATGCGGCAGGGCGCAGGTGAGCCGGAGCGGCAAGAGCACCCGCTTGCCACAGGCTTTCGACGCAGTTATCAACGGGGCGCGGCGGTTTTCCAGCTCCATTCCCGCTCGTCGAAGCAGGAGCCGCCACGCTCGAGCGCGTCCAGCTCTTTGAGACACAGCTCCGTCGAGAGAGATATATACTCATCCGCCATCTCGGATGTGAAGAAAAAGCTCTTTCCGGGCTCGGCTTCGGCGGGCAGAAAGTCCGCCCTCAGCGCTTCGAGCAGCTTTCCCGGCAGATATTTCGCGATCCGGTTCAACGGCTCGCTTCCAAAGCCGTCCGGTAAGGTCAGGCCGTCCCGCAGCCCGTACCGTCCGGCGACATGCCGGTTTAGCAGCAGGTAATCGCTGTGCAGCCGCGCGACGTTGCCCGGCGGCGTGGGATCCCAGCGGTGCAGCACGTAGAGATAGTTGCGGAAGCTCATGTCCTGTATCAGGTGCAGATAGTAGCCCAGATAGAGGCAGTCGGCTCTCATCCGCTCGCCGAACAGCTCCCGGAAAGCAGTCAGGTCGTAGGTTCTCCTGCTCCCGGAGCACAGGGTGATCTTGAAATGCGCAACGCCGCTTTCCCGCCTCGTCCCAACCGCGTCCGGAAGGATGGAGCCAAAGCGCAGCCGCTCGGCATCGGCAAGGCCTCGCCGGACGATAAGACCTTCGGTAACCGCAAGATGGATAAGCCTTGATGCCATCGATTTCCTCCCCTTAAAATATCCTCACCTGTTGTTCATGCGAATGTTGACGCTGCCGCCGCGCAGCGCCGAGGGCGAGACGCCCTTGTGATACTTGAAAAATTTTATAAACTGGTTGTCGCTGTCAAAGCCGAGCCGAAAAGCCACCTCGCCGACGGTCAGCGAGGTGCAGCAGAGCAGGTCGCAGGCGAGCCGCACCCGCGCTTCGGCGATGTAGTTTCCGAGCGTCGTGCCGTAGGTTCGCCGGAACAGCCGGGAGAGATACTCTCCGTTGTAGCCGACGCGGCGAGCGACCTCCCCGACGGTCAGCCGGCGCGCGGAGTTTATGCGTATCCACTCGGCACATTCCCGCACCAGCTTTTCCTGCGCGCCAAAGCCGCCGGTGTCGGCGCGCTCGCGCGCCGCGCGGGAGAGCTCCGCGAGCAGCGTCAGCAGCAGAGCGTCTGCGGCATAGGCCGGATAGCCCACGCTGTTTGCGACATGCAGCAGCTGCCGCAGCGTCGAGCTGCCAGAAAAGCCGCGTATCACCCGTTCGCCGATACCGAGCGCGGAAAAATCGGCGCAGGTGAAGTGCAGCCAGAAGAACGAGGTGCGCCCGCTGCTCTTTTCGCTTCCGGCGTGCTCCACTCCCGGCTTGAGCAGCATTACGTCGCCCTTTTTCAGTTCGCAGCTTTTTTCTCCCTCGCGCAGCCGCACCACACCCTCCACTACGCAGATGATCTCCCAAGTGCTCTCAATGCGCACGGGATGTATCCATTCGCAGTCGGTCTCGAACAGCCCGGAATAGACATACCGCACCTCCGGCAGGGTCATGGACATCCACCTCCAATGATGTCTGATTTTCTCACTTATACTACGTTTATCGCTCTTGCGAATCCGAATATGTGCTGATACAATAATAATATCACGCAAAACAGCGGGATGCAACACCAGAAATAAAAAACGGAGGTGGCAGATTCCATTATGGAGGATATCGGATTTTCACAGGTGAATATAACCGGCGGATTCATGGCGCGCCGTCAGGAGATAAACCGCGACGCGACGGTCTACGCGGTTTACGAGCGCTTTTGCGAATCGGGGCGCTTTGATCCCTACTTCACCGACGCGAGCCGACGCGCCGAGAGCTATCCCAAAAACCTGCACGTCTTTTACGATTCCGACGTCGTCAAGCTCATCGAGGGCGCGGCGTATATCCTGCGAAAAAACGGCGCGGAGCCGCGGCTTGAGGAGATGATAGCGCTCGTCGAGGACGGTGTCGCGCGCAATCAGGAGGCCGACGGCTATTTCAACAGCTATTATCAGAGCAACGAGCCGGAAAACCGCTTCACCGACCGCAGCAGACACGAATTGTATACCGCCGGTCATCTGTTCGAGGCGGCGGTTGCGGTCTACGAGGCGACGGGACGGAGGACGCTGCTCGACTGCGCCGTCCGCTTTGCGGAGCTTATCGAGCGGGTTTTCAAGGAGGAAAAGAGCGCCGCGTTCCTGACGCCGGGACATGAGGAGATTGAGCTTGCGCTGGTGCGGCTTTATCGCGCAACCGGTTCCCGCCGCTGGCTGGAGCTTGCCAAATACTTTGTGGATACGCGCGGCGCGGCGGAGCCGGGCTCGGACGGAGAATATTCCCAGTCGCACCTTCCCGCGCGGGAGCAGCACACCGCCGAGGGACACAGCGTGCGCGCCTGCTACTTCTACAGCGCAATGGCTGATATCGCGCGCGAATACGGTGACAGCAGACTGCTGGACGCCTGCCGCGCAATATTTGACGACATCGTCAGGCACAAGCTGTTCATCACCGGCGGCATCGGGCAGGACAGGACGATTGAGGGCTTTGATGCGCCCTTCAGGCTCTCCAACGACAGCGCCTACAACGAGACCTGCGCCGGAATATCGCTCGCGATGTTCGCGCAACGCATGCTGGGGCTTGAAAAGGACGCAAAATATGCCGACGTCGTGGAGACGCTGCTCTACAACGGCATTATCTCCGGCGTTTCGCTCGACGGCACGTCGTTCTTCTATGAGAACCCGCTCGAGCTTGTCCCGTCGGAGCACCACCTTGCGCCGTGGTATATGCACGCCCCAAAAAAGCTTGCGTCAATGCCGATTCTCGAGCGCGTCAGGGTGTTCTCCTGCTCCTGCTGCCCGCCCAATATCTGCCGGTTTCTGGCCTCGGTGGGCAGCTACGCCTATGGCCGCGACGGAGATACCTATTATGTCCACCAGTATTTTAACGGCGACATGACCGACGGCGACGCCAGGATCACCGTCGAGACCGACTATCCGCACTACGGCGCGGTGCATATAAAAGCCGAGGGCGTAAGGCGGCTGGCGCTGCGTATTCCGGGCTGGTGCGAGAGCTTTGCCATCGACCGCGAATACACCTTGAGCGGCGGCTACGCCTGTATAGAGGGAGGCGGCGAGATTGAGCTGACGTTAGATATGCCGGTCGTGCTGCTGCGCGCCGATCCGAGGGTGAGCGCCGACGTCGGACGCGCAGCGCTGCGCCGCGGCCCCGTCGTCTACTGCATCGAATCGGTTGACAACGGCGAGAATCTGCGCGCGCTCAGCGTAGACCGCATGACAGAGCCGGTCGTGACCTTTGACGGATACTTTGACGCAAACGTGATCGAGGTCAACGGACGCCGCGACGTCATGCCGGACAGCCTTTATTTCCGCCTCGGCGAGGAGCCGGTCTCGCAGCCGGTGCGCCTGAAATTTATCCCGTATTTCGCCTTTGCCAACCGCGGCGAGAGCGAGATGGAGGTCTGGGTCCGCCTCGGAGAATGACGCCGAATATATAAAAAGCGCTCTGCAAGGCCGTTTTTCGCTTTGCAGAGCGCTTTTTCCGTTTTATATCTTCGCGGCGCTTACGCCTTCTTTTCGAGTATTGCCGTCCAGTCGCCGCGCTCGCGCACCGTTATTGTCTCGAAGCCTGCGGCTTTCATTCCATCCGCCACCTCCCCGGCGCGCTCCGAGATGATTCCGGAGAGTATCAGCCGCCCGTCGTCGCGGAGCAGTGCGGCGAACAGCTCCTTCATGCCAAGAATGACGTCGGCGACGATATTGGCGACGATGACGTCGTAGCGTTTTTCGGCAAGCCTTGCGCGCAGCTCGTCTGCGGCTGCGTCCTGTCCGAGCACGTTGCCGCAGAACAGGCGCGGCGAGGGGCCTGCGTGTACACGCTCGAAGTTTTCGCGCGCAATGCGCACGGCGTTCTCGTCGATATCCACCGCCGTGACGTCTCCCGCGCCGAGCAGCGTCGCCGCAATGCCGAGGATGCCGCTGCCGCAGCCCATATCCAGCAGCGTGCAGCCGGGCCTCACAACATTTTCGAGCGTCTCGATGCACAGCCTGGTCGTCTCATGGCTGCCTGTTCCGAAGCTGGACGACGGATCAAGCTCAAGGACGATGCGTCCCTCCGGATCGTCAAGAGTCTCCCATGTCGGCTTTATGAGGAAACGCTCGCCCACCTTCAGCGGCTTGAAATACTTTTTCCAGCAGTTCTCCCAGTCCTCCTCGCGCACGTTGCCGAGCGTCAGCTCCAGCGCGCCCGCGTCCACGCCGAGGCCGTCCGGGCCAAGCTCACGCATACGGGCAAGCTCGCCCTTTATCGCGCGCAGCATGTCCGCGCCCTGATCGTTGCCGGGCAGATAGACCGTCACCGACGGCTTTACGTCGCGCAGCGCGTAAAGCTGCTCGTCAACGTAATCCCTGTAGATGTTCGGGTCCGTCAGAAAGCTCTCGAAATCGTTAGGATCCTCCACCTCAAAGCCGTTTATACCTATCTGCATCAGCGCGCCGGTCACAGGCTCTATGCCCTCCGAGGTGGTCGCGATCTTCACTTCAAGCCAATCCATAGCAGTTTGTCCTTCCATTATATTTAACATTTAGTATTTAGTATTTGTGCCCCTTTATTTTCCGCCCATGATCCTTTTGAGCAGGCCGTCGAGCACGCGCCAGTCCGGCTTTCCGCGCCGTCTTGCAAGCTCGCGGCAGAGCACGGCTACGCAGAGCACGACGAATATCCCGCTGAATATATATGCGGCCCAGAGCATACGCGTTCCTCCCTCCGGCAATGCTTACCGTTAAATTATACCGCAACCGTGCCGCTTTCGTCAAGCGCGCGCGGCAAAGTCCGCCGCCTCGCAGCGGTAAAACCGGAATATCCCATCCTGCCGGACAGGGCGAAACCCCACCTTTTCAAGCACATGCTGGCTCCTGCGGTTCTTGAGCACGGCGTCCGCATTCACAGCCGCCATCCCGAGCTCGTAGAAGGCGTATTTCAGCGCAAGGCGCTCTGCCTGCGTCCCGATGCCGCGTCCCTTGCAGCGGTCGTTTTGCAGGTGGATGCTCAGCATGCACTCTCCCTTTTCCCGGTCGACGTCCTTGAGCAGAAGCTCCCCAACCGGGCGGCCGTCAAGGAGAACGGCGAGGAATATGCGCCGCTCTTTGAGCTGCTTTTCGTAGTAGGCGTCGGCGCGCTCGTCGCTGTACACATATTTCTCAAAGCGCGCCATATCCATGCAGATATCCGGATCCGCCTCGAAATCGCGGTAATATTGGCGGCAAAGCTCCCTTGTCATTGGCGCAAGACTTATCAAGCCGCGCTCCCCCCTTTGTTGTCATAATTATTATACCGTGCCGCGCAGCGTCCCGTCAAGCGTCCTGCTTTTTGCGAAAAATAAATTTACAGGCGGCAAAGGGATGTTGCCGCAGCTTGCAGATGTGTAAATAAATTTATTTAAAAGATTGCACTAAAAATGAAAAAGATAGACAAATAGTATTGACAAATGTAACGCGTCGCATTATAATGTAAGTGTCACTCATGATTACCATTGGTAATCTAATATTCTAACCATCGGCTACACGGCCAAAGGAAAAATTTTTCAGGGAGTATATACGGTAATATGAAAAAGGCATCTGTCACATACGCAACCAAACACCGGATAAGACGCATATTCTGCGCGGTGCTCTGCATGGTGCTCGCGCTTGGACTTGCCGCGTGCGCGCCCGCAGGCGGCTCTCAAGGCTCCGCCCCGGACGGCTCCGGTGAACAGCAGAGCACGCCGCACTCCGAGAGCGGCGAGGAGTCAAGCGAAGCGCAGCAGGAGGAGGCCGACAGCGGCAAATACCTCTCCGCCGCTTTGGAGCCGCTGAAATGGAACATGGATATCGAGCCGGTGGGCGCGGATGCGCAGGGCAAAAGCGGCGCGGAGTTCGACGGGGTCAACGCCGTGTTCACCTATTCCGGCGAGGGCATCGAGCTTGCCTACCGCATCGACTGCTCCTCCGACGCCGTGAAGGGCGGTATGCTCGAGGTGTTTGCGAGTATCAACGGCGGCAAGGAATTTACGGCGGTCACGGGGGCCGGCGTCAGCTACACCGACGCCTCGGGCAGAGAGTATTCCCCGGAGGACTACCTGAAGCTGTCGGCCACGACGATGGAGTCCTCCTTTGACAACGGAACGCTCACCCTCACCTATACCGACAGCCTGACGGAGCCGCGCACGCGCGTCTACACCTTCTCCGTCAAGGGCAAGTCGCTCATCGTCCACGCGCAGAGCGACGCACAGAGCGGAGACGGCTATTCCGGCTTCACCTCAGGCTATTGCGCCGGACTTTCGAGCTATTTCTACAAAAAGTGCATCTACGCCGAGGACGTCTCGGTTACGGTGGCGAACAACAGCTTCTTCCTCTCGGCCTATCCCGACAAGGCGCGCTCCAACGCCACGCTCATCGACAACTTTCCCTCCAGCGCGTCAAGCGGCACCGTCCACGGACTGACTATGAAGTACGAGCTGAACTCCGCAGGCGAGCGCAACCCGCTCGACGAGCACCTCTACATCACGGTTTCCGACCGCTTTCTCGATTGCGTCTATCTCAACAACGCCGAAAAATCGCCATATCGCGACATGCTTGACAAATACGTCATATACGATAGCTGGGAGACCTCCACAACCTACAGCCAGCGCCGGATGTACGACCAGATACTCTGTAAAAACGGACTTCGCGACGTCATGCTGATCGACCACCGCTGGCAGCGCGACGGACTGGATATCTCCAACCCGGCGTTCTATCCCGCATCGCTGATGCACGGCAGTGAGGAGGAATTTAAGCAGTACGTCTCGGCCGTAAAGGATATGGGCTGGCTGTGCGCGCTGCACGAGGATTACTGGTTCATCTATCCATCGGTGTCAAACCAGTACTGGAACGTTGAAAACGTCGAGGATTATGTTGCGCAGCTCGCCGACGGCACGCTGCGGCTGGGCTGGCAGGATACCTCATACGCCAACCGCTCCGACATGATGGCGTATTACGCCTCCATCGAGTCGCAGCTTATCATGGATAACTATGCGCCGACCGCCGCCTTCACCGACGTAAACGGCGGCGTCGAGCCGAACATACTCAATCATGTCACATATAACGCGTCGAGCGGCGTTTCCCGCACACTTGCACAGGTCATCGACGACAACATCTCGCTTTTCCACACAATGAAGGATATCTACCGCGCGCCGCTGTCCTCGGAGGGTGCACAGGGCGAGCGAAGCAACGGCTCTCTCTACGCGGGCCATGTGGACGCGCTCGAGCGCGAGATCACCGGCTGCCATGACAACTGCGAGATCATGGTGGATTACGAGCTGCGCTATATCCGCCCGCTGATGGCGAATCAGGGCATGGGCTATCCAGAGCGCTTCCAGACCGGAATAGCGCCCGCCAACACCAACCTCTACGACTTTGACAAATACAACGCCGCGACGATAGCCTATGGCCACACCGGCTTCATCGGCGTGCAGCACAGCGCGTCGATAAACGAGCAGATCAATACATATTATATGTTCCGCGCACTTCAGGAGCAGTATCTCGATACCTCCGCCGAGGTGGAGGAGATCACCTATTACGACCTGAACGGCTTTGAGTACACCCTTGACGAGGCGGTCATCGCGAAATATGACTTCAACTGGTCGAGGCTCTATATCCGCTACTCCAACGGGCTGGAGATCTATCTCAACTTCTCGCCGAACCGCTGGAATGTAACTCTGAACGGACATGCCTACCAGCTTGACCAAAATGCCTGGGCTGCGGAAAACCCGGCGCTCGGCTTTGTGGAATACAGCTGCATGGTAAACGGTGTGCGCGCCGACTACGTGGACTGTGCGCTGTATACCTATGCAAATCCGCGCTACAGCACCGTTAATTTCGGCGGAGGGCTGGTCACAAACAAGGTTGTCATAGAAAACAAATAACGTGGGGGAATGAGTTATGTCGAAAAAGCTTACTGCGTTTTTGGCGGCGCTGCTCTGCGTGGCGCTCCTGTTCCCTTTGTGCGCCTGCGCCGGAGATAACGCCGGGATGCCGGATAGCAGCGGGGAGGAGCAAGTCTCGCAGAGGCAGCCGGAGACGGAGAGCTCCGCGCCGGACGAGTCCGATAAGAGCGCTGAAGCCGAGAACGGCTCCGAGCCTGAGGAGCTCGATCCCGAGGGACTGTTCCTCGCCTACGACGACGACCGTCTGAAATACACCGGGCGCTGGCAGGAGACCGAAAACGGCGGCTACCGCTCCTATTGGAACAACCCGACGCTCAGCTTCAAATTCACCGGCGACAAGCTTGCCCTCAAGCTGACCGGCGGCGGCGTTTTCAATGTTCTCATCGACAAAAGCAGCAAGAGCATCACCACACAGGCAGGCTGGCTGGAGCTGGACGTGCCGGAGGGCGGCGAGCACACCCTCACCGCAAGCGGGCGCGGGATAGAGCTTGCCGGCGTGCTGCTCGACAGCGCCGCCGAGGTGACGCGCATACCGGACAGCGAATACTACATCGAATTTATCGGCGACTCCATCTCCGAGTCGTTGTACAGCTTTTCCTACAACACGCCCGTCCTTCTTGGACAGGATTCGGCGGTGTACGCGCTCGGCGGCATTGCGCTGCATGACAAATGGGGCTATTACGAGGCGAAAAATCTCAGCGGCTGGGATTCCACCATGCGCGTGGGCATGGAGACCGCCTTCTTCAACTGCGAGATGCCCAACGAAAGATACGAGGACTTCACCGAGTTCCGTTTCGGCGGCAGAACGCCCGACGCGCTTGTCATTTTTATCGGCACCAACGATTATCTCGACGATCCGTGGAATTGCGAGGATTTCGTGGGCTACTACAAGGCGTTCGTCGGGCGCATACGCGATATCTATCCCGATACGGCCATCTATCTCTGCACCGCGCTTTCGGATAACATTTCCAAGCTGCGCGTTTCCGGCATTGCGAACGCCGTGGAGAGCACAGCAGCGGAATATGACGGCGTCAAGGTCGTCGATATAGGAGGCTGGGGCGCGGAGATATCCTCCGACGGCGTTCATCCCTCCGAAAAGGGCTACGCAACACTCTCGGAAAGATTTGCGGAATATCTCGCCGCCGAGCTTGGGATAAGCTATCCCGCTGATTCGGAATGATCGACAGGCACACAACGACGGGTTATATCAAACAGGTATATTGCGGATGGTAATATGGGTTGCTTTTCCGAAATATAAAACTACATTTTGGAGTTGATCGACAATGAAAATCACAAGGGCAATCATCGCGCTGCTGCTTGCGCTGGCGATCGCATTCGCGCTTGCCGCCTGCCAGCCTGCCGGAGAGTCGTCGAGTGAGCCGGAGAGCAGCGAGGAATCCTCGTTGCCCGAAGAATCCTCCGAGCCCGAGAGCAGCGAATCCTCCGAGGAATCCTCCGAACCGGAAGAATCCTCCGCGCCGGAGCTTGTCGAGGGAGAGGACTATATCGGCTTCATCCCCGAGCTCAACATTCCCATCGTCTACGCCGAGAAGTTCAGCCACGAGAACGGCGAGAACAACTTCTACTACTACGGCGACAACGGCACCTATTACACCGAGCTGACCTATATTCCCGAAACCGACTGGATGGGAACGGCGGGGGATTATTGGGTGCTTATCCAGGCGAACCTCATCCATCCGGGCGAGGCAAACGTCCCGGTCATTGGCTTTGAGTGCCCGATGGACGGCGTTATCGACATCGCGATCCGCGCCTATCTTCGCAACACCACCACCGGCGACGGCTATGACGGCTTCACGCTGCAGGTGCTGCACGGAGAAGAGCTGATCGAGGAACACCTCTGTAACCAGGAAAATCCCGCGTGGGACGGCAAGGTGACGGGTATAGAGGTCAAAAAGGGCGATTTCATCTATCTGCGCGAGGACAAGGGCAGCATGAACTACGGCGACGAGTGCGTGCTCAACACCTACACGCTCACCTATGTAAGCATTGCGGAGCCGGAGGCGAAATAACCGTCAGGCCCGGCTGAAAATCATCGAAAAATCAAGGAGGGTAACGAATTATGCAAACAACGAGAAAGCTTACGGCGCTGCTGCTCTGTCTCGTCATGGTCTGCGCTCTCTTCGCGGGCTGTGCCAATAAGCCGGAGATCATCACTACGTCGCCGCAGCCCGCGAACGCTGAAGCTACAGCCGCGCCCGCAGTGTTGGACGAGGTAACACCTCTTGGCGCGTCCGCGTCTGTCCCTGTCACCGTCGAGAGCGCGACGCCCGCAAAAGTGTACGCGCGCATGGTGCAGAAAAGCGAGCTTATCTTCATCTCCGGACAGCGCAGCCTTACGAACGCCGCCACAACGGTCGGCGTGGAAAAGGCCGAGAAATATGTCGTTACGACTCCGCTCGGCTATGTTCCGTCCCCTGTCTACGGCACACCCGTGACGCCGAGAATAGGCGTGCCCATAGCTCTCCCCGAGAAATACGGCGCGCCGAACGGAAGCAACAGCTTCTGGTATCTTGCCTCCGACGGCTTTAGCTTTTCCAGAATGACCTACCAGCCCGACCGCTTCTGCTACAACGACCTCGGCGGCGAATACTGGTGCGCAATCTGGAACAACGTAATGCATCCGGGCTACGCACAGTATCCGGTTGTTGCGTTTGTCGCGCCGCGCGGCGGCTCGCTGCGCATCGACGCCGACATACTGCTGCGCAACACCACCACCGGCGACGGCTACGACGGAGTGACCGTATATATTTACAAAAACGGCCGCCAGCTCGCCAAGAAGGCCATCGACCAGAAGGACTCCGCGTGGAAGCATAGCGTCAGCGTCGACGTGCGCGCGGACGACGTCATCTATCTCGTCGTGACCCCGAACCAGATGAACTACGGCGACGAGACGCTCATCAACCGCTACGCGCTCACTTATACCTCCTTTGACGACAGCACCGGCGGGCCCGGACTCGGCGAATTCCCGTTCACCCAGTGCTTCGGACTGCCCACCAAGCTGGAAAGGACGCTCACCACCGGCGGCGGCACCCCACGCGACCCCAACCTGCGCGAGGAGGACCTCGGACGCCTCTGCCCGGAGCTTACAAAGGGCGTGCAGTACAAGCTCTCCGACTATGCGGAGGCTCTCAAGAACTATAACGGCGACCGCAACATAAAGCACTATGCCTCCGACGGCAGATTTTTTGTCTTGATGAACAACGACCCGAACAATCAGGGCGGCTGCTACTACTACGTTACGCAGAACGATACCCAGATTGTGCGCAGCTACAAGAACCTGCTGTACACCAACGCCTCCGCGGACGCGTATCCCGTCGTGACCTTCAAGTCCCCGCAGGACGGCGTTGCGACCATTGACCTGCTCAAGCTGTACCGTCCCGTAGAGGGTAGCGACACCGGCAAGGGCGACTGGGACGGCGTTGTGACAAAACTCGTCGTGGGCGGAAAGATCTATCACTACGACCGCCTCAACCGCGATAACCCCAACGCCACTGAAAATCTCAGCGTGACGCTACAGCTCAAGAAGGGCGACGTTATTGAGCTGCACTTTGACAAGCTGACCGGCTACTACGGCGACAATGTTTGGTACAACGCCTCGATAACCTATCTGACCGATGAGGCAGCAGCGGCGGCTGTTCTGTCCGCACCGCTCACCGATGCACAGTGCAAGAATATCTACGATGCCAAGGAGATTGTCGATCCGCAGCCGTTCCCAACCGACGGAAAGCACAATCTCACCGAGCTTGCCGCGCTTGCAAAGGCCGGTAACGGAGATTACGGTGTCACCTACGGCATCTCCGCCGACGGCACGTCCTTTACTCCCGCCGAAGGCTATGCGACGTGGGACACCTATCCGTTCTACTGGTACAACGCCGGAGACGGCGCAAATCAGGTTAACATCTATCCCACAAAGCCCTTTGGCTCCACTCAGAACGCCATCGCCTCCGCCTCATACTCCCCGGCTATCAAGCTGACCGCGTCCAAGGCGGGCAAGCTGGAGATTGATTACAAGCTGTTCCGCGCCGAGCACACCGACGACGGACAGGTCGGCTGGGACGGCGTCGCGTTCAAGATCATCCACAACGGCAAGCTCTATCTCAACGATCTGCTGAACGGCATGTTCGATACCTCTACAGGTTCCGTCGTGCTTGATGTTCAGGCGGGCGACGAGGTGCTCATCATCATGGATAAGCGCGCCTATCACTGGGGAGACACCCAGCTCGATTACGACATCTCCGCCGGATATATCGACGATTCCGCGACCGCTTCCGCAGAGGTATCCTCCACACCGTCGCTCGCAGTCGCCACCGCCACGCAGTACCACCTCTACGACCTTGCCATTGCAACCAACGGAAACAACGGCAAATACGGACTTTGGTTCAAGACCTTCGACGGAACGGACTACGCCGACATGAGCTATGACCCGAACAATGCCGACGGCGCGTGGTATTCCGCGATCTATCCGGGAAACAACGTTTATCCGCGTCTCTCGGCGCAAGCATCCGGCAAGCTCATCGGCTTCGTTGCTCCCACAGGCGGCTGCAACGTTATCGCCTATGAGGCGCAGCGCACCGGTAGTATGTCGATCTGGTACAACTTTGGAAACTACCAGTCCGCATCCGGCGCAGCGCTGACCGCCGTTATCAAGCACGGCGATACAATCGTTTCCACCGTGAACGTCCCCGCAGCCGACACCGCGTGGGGTCATGCCGAATACCAGACGCTCAACGTGACCAAGGGCGACATGATCTATATCCTCCTGTCTCACGATACCGCCCCCGAGAGCTCGCTGAGCTTTATGGGCGCTTACGTTATCTACAACTGATGTGACTGCAATCCATGCAGATGTAAAGGGAAATCCCGAGGGCTTCACGGCCATCGGGATTTCCCTTTTGATGCAAAAAAGCTCCCGAACGCTTTGCGTTCAGGAGCAATCATGGAGCGGGTTACGAGATTCGAACTCGCTACCTCCACCTTGGCAAGGTGGCGCTCTGCCAAATGAGCTAAACCCGCA
>CANNTZ010000041.1 GCA_947522735.1 uncultured Oscillospiraceae bacterium
CCGAAACCCGCATAAACACTGGTTTTTTTCGAATTTTACTTGTCGAGGGGCTTCATTGTGGGGAACAGCAACACGTCGCGGATGGCTGCGGAATCTGTGAGCAGCATGCACATGCGGTCGATACCGAAGCCTATTCCGCCCGTGGGCGGCATACCGATCTCGAGGGCGTTAAGGAAGTCCTCATCGGTGTGGTTCGCCTCCTCGTCGCCCTGCGCCAGCAGCTCCTCCTGCATACGGAAGCGCTCGCGCTGGTCGATCGGGTCGTTTAGCTCAGAGTAGGCGTTCGCTATTTCCCAGCCGTTCATAAAGAACTCAAAGCGCTCGACGTATCCGGGCGCGCCCGGCTTCTTCTTTGTCAGCGGGGATATCTCGATCGGGTGATCAATGACGAAGGTAGGCTGAATCATGTGCTCCTCGGCAAATTCCTCGAAGAAGAGGCTGAGGATATCGCCCTTCCTGTGGCGCTCCTCAAATTCGACGTGATGCTCCTTTGCGGCCGCTTTTGCCTCCTCGTCGGAGCGTATCTCGTTGAAATCCACACCGGAATACTTCTTGACGGCGTCAAGCATGGAGATGCGCTCGAACGGCTTGCTGAGATCCATCTCCACGCCGTTGTAGACAATCGTGGTGGTGCCGAGCACCTCCTGCGCCACATGGCGATAGAGCTTCTCGGTGAGATCCATCATGCCGTGATAATCGGTATAGGCCTGATACAGCTCCATGAGGGTAAATTCAGGATTGTGGCGAGTGTCAAGCCCCTCATTGCGGAACACGCGGCCGATCTCATAGACCTTCTCCATGCCGCCCACGATCAGACGCTTGAGGTAAAGCTCCAGAGAAATCCGCAGCTTGAGATCCTCGTCGAGCGCGTTGAAGTGGGTCTCGAAAGGCCGCGCTGACGCGCCTCCGGCATTTGCGACCAGCATAGGCGTCTCAACCTCAAGGAAGCCCTGCTCATCAAGATATCTCCGTATGGCGCTGATGATGCGGGAACGCTTGACAAAGGTCTCGCGCACCTTTGGATTGATGATCAGATCGACGTACCTCTGGCGGTAGCGCGCGTCGGTATTAGTCAGGCCGTGCCACTTTTCCGGCAGCGGCTTGAGCGACTTGGAGAGCAGCTTGAGCTCGTGAACCTTGATCGAGACCTCGCCGCGACGGGTGCGGAACACCTCTCCCCTGACGCCGACAATATCGCCGATGTCCATCGTGGACATCCCGCGGTAGCTCTCCTCTCCGATGACGTCGAGCTTGACGTAGAGCTGGATCTTGCCCTTGAAGTCGTTGAGGTCGAGGAAGCTCGCTTTGCCCATGTCACGCCAGCTCATCAGGCGTCCGGCGACGGCTACCTCCTTGCCCTCGTATTGCTCAAAGCTGTCTACTATGTCCTTTGAATAGGCGTTGCGGTCGAAAACCGTCACCTCAAAGGGATCCTTGCCCTCCTGCTGAAGCCTTGCCAGCTTGTCGCGGCGTATCTGAAGTATCTCGGAGAGCTGTTCGGCGCTCTCCTCCTCGTTTTCGATCACGTTATTTTCATTTATCTCGCTCATTTTAACCTCTCTGCCTCCCTTTGATCCGATTAGACGTTGATCGCCAGAATTTCGTACTTGATGTCTCCAATCGGGGCTTCTATGACGACGGTCTCACCGAGCTTGTGGCCGATAAGTCCCTTGCCGACCGGCGATTCATCGGAGATCTTGCCCTCTGCGGGATCCGCCTCCGTGGAGCCGACTATCTGATATTCCACTTCCTCGTCAAATTCCACGTCACGCAGCAGTATCCTGGAGCCGACCGACACTATCTCGTTGTTCAGCTCGTCGTCGTCCAGCACGCGGACGTTCTTGAGCGTGGTTTCAAGCTGTAGAATGCGCGCCTCGACAAACGCCTGCTCGTTTTTCGCCTCGTCATATTCGCTGTTTTCAGAAAGGTCACCGAAAGACAGCGCTTCCTTGATCTTCTCGGCTATCTCCTTGCGTTTGACGGTTTTGAGCTGCTCCAGCTCCTCTTCCAGCTTTTTGAGTCCCTCATCCGTCAAGATAATCTCTTTTGACACTGTGATCTCCCTTTCAAACCTGTATATTTATACAGTGATTTTGCCATTTTATTCTATTAAGGCGGCAAACGCCTTGCCACCTTAAAAATTAATTATAGACCAACGCGAAAAGCCTGTCAAGTAATACGCTGCAATTACTCGAAAAATTCACATTCTAAGATGCTTGCCGACGGCTTTTCAGCAGTGCCGTTATTTTTTCGCACGCCTCGCTCCGGCTGAGAACGTTTCCGCGGCAGTCCAGCAGCAACGCTGCGCAAAGCTCGCCGCAGCGCTCCTCGCGGTTGATCTCGTACATCGCGCCGAGCAGCTCCCGCGGCGAAAATTCCGGCGGAATTATCTCCCGCGCCCATTCCGGCGTTTCCGGCTCCAATATAAGCAGCTCGGACGGCGTTTTCGGCTCGCCGTGGCAGCGCAGCACAGTGCCGTCCGCCGCAGCCTCTCCGTCTCCCAACAGGCAGAGCGCGCCGCCCGGCTTTGCGTCCGGCGGCGATACCGTCAGCGCAGCGCCGTACTCGCAGAGCAGTCGCCGCGTCAGCGCACGGTAGCGCTCTGCACGGCAGGTCACGACACGCACGCGGCGGCAGCGCCGCACTACCGGCTCGATAAAGCCCGCGCAGACGCCGTGTATATCCACGATGTCGATATCCAACCAGCGCTCCGGGCATTCGAGTGACTCAAGCAATCGCAGCGCCGTATTGAACAGCAGCACGCGCAAAAACACCGCCGGCTCAAACCGCGCGGCATAGCGCCCGTCTATCGGCGACGCCGATACTATTCTTGCCGCGCCGAGACCGCATATTCGTCTCAGCTCCCGCCAGCCCCGCTCGTCGCGCAAGGTCACCAGCGCAAACCGCGCCTTGCCGTCGCCGCGATATTCCAGCGTATACAGGTCACGGCGCATAAATATACGTTTTAATCCGGAATGTGCGCGCCGTATCTCACGTCCCGCCACATCCTGCCGCACCGCAACAAACATACCGTCACTCCTCCCCATTCATCCGCAGCAAGCTGCGCCCGTAAGAGGTAACGGTAGATTTATATCGCCTGTCCGCATAAAAAATTCCGGTGCGCAGCAAAAAACGCCGCGCGCCGCAATCTTCCAAGGTCAAAGCGTCAGCTCTCGGAGCTTTCGGCCTCACTTTCCTCGCCGCTCTCGTCGCCGCTGACCTCGCTGCTATCGCTCTCCTCGGAGGAAAGCTCCGCCTCGGACATGCCGGACTCGTCTCCGGATTCATCACCGGAGCTCTCCGAAAGCTCGTCCTCACTGTAATAATCCTCGCCGTTTTCAAGGATCAGCGCCCTAATCTGGCTTTCGGCTATCTCCAAGGCCTTGACAAGCTGAACGTCGCTGTAAAGCTCCAGCGAATCAATATAATTATAGAGCATCTCGTTCATCTGGACGGAGTAATCCGGCTGCACGCCGGTCTTGTTGAACTGGGTGTTCTTCGGCGTGTTGAATATACCGATCGTCAGCACGATAGCGCTGCCGTCGCTCAGCTCGTAGGTCTCCTGGAGCGTACCCTTGCCCGCGGTCTGCTCGCCGATGATCTGACCCCTGCCGTAATCCTTGATTATCTGCGCGAACAGCTCGGCATAGCCGGAGGTCTTTTTATTGACGAGCAGCGTTATCGGCAGATTGGTGCAGTCTGCGTCCGAGACCGCCAGCACCTTCGTCTCGCCGTCGCCATAGGTGACGGAGTATAGATCGCCGGCCGGAAGCAGGCGGTCAAGTATCTGCGCCATCGTTCTGGCGTTACCGCCGGTGGTGCAGCGCAGGTCAATGACAAGCGCGCGCACGTTTTCGCCGATCACGCTGCTCATAGCCTTGCTGAACTGGTCGGAGGTCGCCGTGCCGAAGCTCTTGATGCGAATATAGCCGATCTTGTCGCCGGAGGTGTCCTCAAGCACCCTGTTGGACACCGTCGGGACCTCAATAGTGCGGCAGGTCAGCTCCATTGCGGGAAGATCCTCCTTCTCGCGGCGGATAACAATGGTTATCTTATCGCCCTCGGCGCCGTTGACGCTTTCGAGCATATCGCCGACGTTGTCGGAGGTGATATCGGTATCGCCGACCTTGATGATGAGGTCGTTCACCTCAATGCCAGCCGCAGCCGCCGGAGATTCGGAATATACCTCGGTCACGATGAGGTAGCCGCTCGAATCCGCCATGACGGCCACGCCGATGCCTGTCAGCTTGCCGCTGTCGCTTCCGGTAATGCGGCTGTATTGCAAAGCGTTGTAATAGACCGCCTCCGTGTCTCCGGTGCCCTTGAGATATCCGGCGGACACCGCGTCCATAAGCATATCCTCGTTGATCGTGCCATAATAGTTTTGGCGAACGGTTTTGTCCACCTCCGCGAACTTCTCGTACATCGCCTCACGCTCGCGGATGCTGTACATCCTGTCGTTGAACTTACGCATGGTGAAGATGGTGGTTATCGAGAAGGTCGCCGCAACGGCGATGAGTATGAGCGCTATCGTCGCGCCCAGCGAGATCTTTCTGTTCATATCGTGTACCTCTGCAAGCAAACCGCGGCGTTCGCCGTTTACTTAATACCAGTTATCCCATGCAGAGATCCCTCGCAGGCTCCGCATGGGATATGACATGTCCTTTCGTTTTATTGTTTCTCCCGCCCAATCGATCAATAGAACTCGGTCATCGGGTCGTAGGATTTGCCGTTTTTACGTATCTCAAAGTGCAAATGCGGGCCTGTGGACCATCCGGTCGAGCCTATCTTGAGCACCGTATCGCCCTGCGCGACGACCTGTCCGACCGAGACGCAGACCTCGCTGCCATGGGCATACAGTGTTGACAGCCCGCCGCCGTGGTCAACGATGACGTAGTTGCCGTAGCCCTTTGGCTGCCAGCCGACATATATGACGGTTCCGGTGTTCGCCGCGAGCGCGGGCTTGCCGTAGATGCCGGAGCCGCTGATATCGATGCCGGAATGGAAGTTGCTGCCGTTGAAGCGCCAGCCGTAATAGGAGGTTATCTTGGTGTAGTTGGCGACGGGCCAGATAAAGGTGCCGCCGACATAATCCATCTTCAACTGGTTCTTCTTGTATATCTCGTTGAGCTCCGACTGTATCTCCTTTTCGATCTGCTGGAGCTCCTTTTTGCGCTTGTTGAAGTCCGCCTCAAGCGCCGCCATGTCCTGTATCTGGTTCTTTATCTCAGCAACCTTGGCGTTGAGGTTTCCGGTCGCGGTCACTCGGTCAAGCTTGTCCTGTTCGAGATCGGCCTTGTTGGTCTCAAGCTCGCTCTTTTCGCTGTCGAGCTTTTCTATTTGCTTTTCGAGCTCGTTTTTCTGAAGCGCCAGCTCCTCCTTTATCTCCGTTATCTCGTTTTTGTCGGCGGTAAGCGACGCAATGATGTTGTTGTCGTGCTTGGCAATGCGACGGAGCACCTCGGCGCGCGTCAAAAATTCCGTGAAGCTGTCCGCCCCGAGCAGCAGCCCAAGCGTGCTGACGGTATCGTTCATGTACATCGAGCGCAGCCGCTGCGAGAAGGTATCAAATGTCGCCTTTATGTCCGCTTCCTTGTCGGCTATGCGTTTTTCGGTCTCGGTGATCAACTCCTGCGTCTTTTCCACCTGCGCCTCGGTCTCTCTTATGCTCTCCTCTTTTTCTGCTATCTCCGTCTCGATAAGCTCTATCTTCTGGTCGAGCACTTCGATCTCGGAGCGTATCAGCGATATCTGATAATCGAGGTTTTTCTTCTGCTTTTCGGCCTTTTCCTTTTCGGTTTTCGCCGCGTTTATCTCCTTTTGGAGCGCGCTCTGCTGATCCTTTATTGTTCCGAGCTGGTCGCGAAGCTCGTCCTTTTTGGTCTGCGTGTTCTTGTCGGACGCCGCGCTTGACTGCGATGAGTCGGATTTTTTATCATCCGCATACGCGCAGACGCTGCCCGCAAACATTGCGGCGCATATTATTACAGCCGTCAGCCGCATTAGCGTTTTTCTGAGCTTTTCAGGCATGATATGCCGCCTCCCTGCACAAACGCATCGATATAACCCGCGTTGATATATTATGTTATGGCTCAAGGCTCAGACCTTGAGGTACTTTTTGACAAAAACAGTGCTGCCGACGGCGCCGATCACGATGCTGCACCCGCACATTCCGAGCAGCATTTTGAGCGATATCTTGGAAAACGGCACCATGTTGGCAATAAACAGCTCGAGCCATCCGGAATAACCTGAGGCAACGCATGAATAGAGGTAACAATAGCCCCCGGCAAGCAATCCGTAGGCAACCAGCCCTGAAATCAGCCCGAGCGCGAGGCCCTCAACAAAGAACGGAAAGCGGATGAAGGAGTCGGTCGCTCCGACATACTTCATTATCCCGATCTCCTTGCGGCGGTTGAAAACGGTGATCTTGATGGTGTTTGCGATTATCAGGAACGAGACGGCGATAAGTATGCCGACGATGACGATCCCGGCGACATAGACGATATTTTTCAGAGAGACAACGATGCTCGCGACGTCGTTGGGCGCGTTGACCTCGTATACGCCGTCGATGCTCCTGATGTGAGCCACCGTCTCCTCAAGTATGTCGAGGCGGCTCATTTTGACATAATAGGCGTCCGGGATGGGGTTATCGTCCACAAGATCCTGAAAATACTCCTTATCCTCGCCGAATATCTCCATCTGCTCGGCGAGCCCCTCCTCCTTGGACACGAAAGAAACTCCGGACACGTTCTCGAGCGCCCTGAGCTGGTCTCCGATCTCCTCGGTCTTGACGTCCGTCAGGTCGTCCTCGAGGAAAACGACGACCTCGTTCTGGTTCTCTATGTAGCCGACCATGCTGTTGACGTTGAGCGAAAACAGCGACGCGGCCCCTATCAGAAGCAGGCAGGAGACAAGCACTCCTATCGAAGCGAAGGACATGAGTCTGTTGACCCAAAGGCTCCTTATCCCTTCCCGCAAAAGATATTTGAAACTTCCGGCTCTCATTGCTATCCTCCGAAAGGGAACGCCGCAGCGCTCCCTGTCAATACTTTCTGGGTAAACCGATCCCGTCGGAGACGACCGACCCCTCGCTGATGGTGATGACTCTGCGGTTAAATCTTGAAACCAACCCGTGCTCGTGCGTCACCATTACAACTGTCACGCCGACCTTGTTTATCTCGTTTAGCAGATCGACGATTTCATATGATAGCTGCGGGTCAATATTTCCGGTGGGCTCGTCCGCGATGATGAGCCTCGGATTGTTTATCAGCGCCCGCGCGAGCGCCACGCGCTGCTGCTCGCCTCCGGAGAGCTCCTCCGGATAGACCTTCGCCTTGGAGAGAAGCCCGACAAGGTTCAATATATAAGGAACCTTTTTCTTGACCTCTCTCGTCGGCGTATTCGTGACGCGCAGCGCAAACGCCACGTTGTCGTATACCGTCATTGTCGGTATCAGCCGGAAATCCTGGAACACCACGCCCAGCGACCGCCGGTATATCGGTATCTGGCGGCGTTTCATCCTCACAAGATCAAAGCCGTTGACTATAACGCTGCCGGAGGTCGGGACCTCCTCGCGCAGCAACAGCTTTATCAGCGTACTCTTTCCGGCTCCCGAGGCTCCTACGATAAATGCGAACTCACCGTCGTCTATTGTAAGGTCGATATTATTCAGAGCATGCGTACCGTTTGGATAGACCTTGCTGACCGAGTTCAGCTCTATCACTTTTTCTGCCTCCTAAATCTGCCCTGCTCAGAACTTGGTGGGATTGGACGAGAGGTACCTCTTGACCATCAGCGCCACCTTGAAGATTATCGCATGGTCGAACTCACGCAGATCAAGCCCGGTGAGCTTCTTGATCTTCTCAAGACGGTAGACCAGCGTATTTCTGTGGACAAACAGCTTGCGGGAGGTCTCGGAGACGTTGAGGTTGTTCTCGAAGAACCGCTGGATGGTGAAAAGCGTCTCGTGATCGAGGCTCTCGATGGAGCCCTTCTTGAACACTTCCTTGAGGAACTGCTCGCACAGGGTGTTGGGGAGCTGATAGATAAGACGGGCAATTCCAAGGTTGTCGTAGCTGACGATGGTCTTTTCGGTGTCGAACACCTTGCCGACCTCCAGCGCCATCTGCGCCTCCTTGAAGGAGCGGGACAAATCCTTGACGTTGTCGCAGACGGTTCCGATGCCGACGACGACTCTGGTGTAGAACTCGCTGCCGAGGGTATCGACGATGGAGCGCGCAAGCTTTTCGAGGTCTCCGGTCTCTATGCCGCTCTTGATCTCCTTGACGAGCACGATATCGCTCTCGCTGATGTTGAAAACGAAGTCCTTCTGCTTGTCCGGGAACAGGTTTTGGATAACGTCGTAGGCGGAGATATCGTTGGTGGAGACGATGCGTATCAGCAGCACGACGCGGTTGACGTCGACGTTGAAGTGCAGCTCTCTGGCCTTGACATAGATATCTCCGAGCAGGATGTTTTCAAGTATGACGTTCTTGATGAAGTTGCTGCGGTCATACTTCTCGTCGTAGTACTCCTTGATGCTGGTGAGAGAGATGGCGAGTATCGCGCAGAACTTTGCGGCTATCTCGTCGGTGCCCTCCACAAATACCGCATAATCCGGCTTGATTCTTGTCCCGAACGGCTTGTAGGTATAGCCGTCCCTGATGAACGTATTGTTGGAATCGCCGAGATCGATCAGCAGATACTCGTTGCGCTCCCCGATCTTGGAAAGATCGCTGCATGCAATCGTAGTGGCGGTATCATCTACAACGCCGACTATACGATCGATACTGTCGCGCATCTGGTGAACTACGCCCTGAAATAATCTGTTCGACATGCTCTTATTCTCCTCTTTTTATGCTGTTGTCAGTCCCGGCGGGAAGCGCGGTCGATGACAAACGCAGATTATTACTTATAATTATTTTACACAATTTCTCCGGACATTGCAATAGCCAAAACGCAAAATATTCGGAAAAAACCGCGGCTTCAAACCCTTTATAACGCCTTTTACGGCGGTTTTATCTATGTTTTCCCGTCGTTTCCGGCTCGTTTGCGCAGCCGCAACCTCCAAATTGTCTATGATTATGTTCTGTTTTTTATAATTCTACTACATTCAACTGTTCTATTTGTTACAAAAAAGTTAAATAACATTTCCTCTTTATGTAAATTATATGTTTAGTCTGCGCCAAAGCCGCGGCGGAGGAATATTTTTTTTGACGGGATACGTTTTTTTCAACGCCGTGCGTATATTTTGCAGGCATAATTTTGTGTGTTATGCAATATCATTCTTTCAGGCGGATTTTATAGCAACTGCGTTCCGCCGGAAAGTGGTGACGCAATATGAAGTACAAGCCCGTCGTGCTGTTGTCCCTTTATCTGCTGACGCTGTTTTTGCCGATGCTCTCGCTGCTTGCGCGGGAGCCGCAAAACGGCGCCGCGGCGCTCGAAAGCACGGCGTCTGACCGATTCGGCGCAGGCCGGGACGTGGCGGTTGGCGAAGGCGATTCGGAGCGGCCGGAGACTGCGCCCGGACGCACCTTTCCTGCCGTTGAAGCGCCCGCCGCCTTGCAGCTTGAATTCGAGCCGGTCTTTAAAATATTGGACTCTGGCAGCGGAAGGCTGCTGAGGGTGAGCGCGCTCGATTACATCCGCGGCGCGATAGCGTCCGAGATGCCGTTCCAGTTCCACCTGCAGGCGATGATTGCTCAGGGCGTGGCAGCGTATACGAATGCGGTGCGCAGCCAGCTTGCGCAGCGCGAAAACGCCGATCCGGAGCTGAAGGGCGCGGACTTTTCCGCCGATCCGTCTAACATGAAGGGTTGGTCCAACGAGGCGCGGGTGCGCGAATTTTACGGCGCGTATGCGGACGCGGCCTGGGAAAAGATCTGCGCCGCGGCAAACGAGGCGGCGAAATACCTGCTGATCTACGACGGCAAGCCCATAATCGCGGCCTACAGCGCGATGAGCTGCGGGATGACCGAGAGCGCGGAGAACGTCTGGGGTGGGCGGATAGACTATCTTGTTCCGGTTGAAAGCGCGGGCGACGAGCTTGCGCCGGATTTTGCGAGCGAGGCCGTGTTCACAACCGACGAGACGCGGGCAAGGATAACCGAGGCGCTGCCGGGGATAAGCCTTCCGGCGGCGCCGGTGAGCTGGTTTTGCGATATTGAGCGGACGGCAAGCGGCTATGTAAAGAGCGCGCGGGTGTGCGGCGGCGAGCTTGGCGGACAGGAGCTGCGTCGGATATTCGGGCTGCGGTCGGCGTGCTTTGAGGTGAAGTTTGACGGAAGCGCGTTTCATTTTGAGGTCAGGGGGTACGGTCACGGGGTTGGGCTGTCGCAGAACGGCGCGGATTATATGGCGCGGCAGGGGTGCGGGTTTGCGGAGATATTGCAGCACTATTATCCCGGCGCGGCACTCGCACAGCTTGCGCCTTAACCGCGCAAGACCGCACGGCCTGACGGCTGGGCCGGATAATAGGACTGGCTCAGCCAAAAGAGGACAGCGCCTTGAAAGCGCCTCCCGGACGTATGCTCCGGCGAGAGGCTATCGCGCTGCAAGCAAAAACGCGGCGAAGGACGTTCTATTACTCCTTCGCCGCGTTCGCATCTGCTGCCGTAGGGTTCTCGCGGCGCCTGTTGCGGCCTCATCACGCTTCATTAAGCACAAAAAGGGCCACGCTCGCGGATAAAAAAGCGGAGCCCTGTTGCCGACGCCGGCTGTTTCGTTATCCGGACCTTCATCACGCTCTTGGCGCTCCCTCTGCGCTAAGCCGTCAGGGAAATCTCCCTTTATATGCCGTCAGGTGTCTTTCAGCAGCGTGACGGCGAGATACAGCGCCGTCACCAGCAGCGACGGCCTGTGCGGCGAGCACACCAGCAGCACAGCTCCCACCGCCAGCAGCGGCAGCAGGAACGCACAGCCAACAGCTATACCCACCGCCCGCGCGGTGCGCGGTAAAAACGCCCGCTCCAGCAGGCACCGCAGCATGTTTCCGCCGTCCAGACTGCCCGCCGGTATAAGATTGAACGCCGCGACCAGCAGATTTATCCGTGCCGCCAGCACAAGCTCCCCAAGCCCCGCCGCGCTCGACGCCAAAAAGAAAAGCGCCGCCGAAAGCAGGTTGGCGAGTGGCCCCGCGGCAAGCGCCGCAAGCTCCCGCAGCGGCGGCATTATCGCGCCGCGCCGCGTTATCCGTATTCCGAACGGACACAGCTCCACCGCCGCAGGCGGCTTGCCGAACGCCGCCAGCACAAGCAGGTGCCCCGTCTCGTGGAGCGTTATTGCAAGCAGAAAAAACGCCGACTCCGCGCCCGGCATCAGGATGAGGTAAAGCGCGATAAGTCCGGCGAAGAGGAAGGACACGCGCACGCGCACTCCCTTTATCTCAAGCTCCATCGGCTGCTACTCGGCGCTGGAGAACGGCGTCAGAAAGAGCCACTTAGGATCGGAATACAGCCCGTTAACGATGAGATCAAGGTGGAGATGCGCGCCGGTGGATACGCCGGTCGAGCCGACGTAGGCCACAGTCTCGCCCGCGCGCACACGCGCACCCTCTTCGACGGCGACGGACGAGCAGTGGCAATATCGCGTGCGTGTACCGGAGGTGTGCTCGAGCACAACATAGTTGCCGAAAATGTCGGAATAGCCGATCTCGGCGACGACGCCGGGAAAGACGGCGCGCACCGCCTCGCCGTAGCCCGCGGGGATATCAAGCCCGGTATGGAAATCGAGCTTGCCGGTGATCGGATGAGTCCTGTATCCAAAGCCGCTGTTCACGGTCGTTTCGTCCCAGCCGGTGATCGGGCTTTCGGCACGCGCGGTGGTCGCGACAGGCGCCAGAGTGACGCTCGCCGGAACCGCAAGCGCCCCGGACAGCCCGGCGCGCGCCGCACTGCGTGAATAGAGCGCGGTATATCTGACGCCGAGTCCGAGCTTTTCGGCGCGCGGCGCCTCCTCCGCTTCTTCGCCGTCCGTCGCGCTCTCCCCAGCCGTCTCATCGGAGGTCTCCTGCTTTTCGCCGCCGTTCTGCGACTGTCTCGCGCTGCCAAAATCGAATATTCCGGAGCCGTCCGCATCGCCGAACCAGCGCCGGCAGAGCGACGAGAGGGCGCGTGTGGCGGCGTCCTCGGCCACGTCGTTTGGCAGCGTTTCCGGAGCCTCGCCGAGATAACCTCCTGACGCAAGCACTATGGCCGCCGTGACGAACAGCGCGAACAGCGTTTGCAGCAAAAAGACGATTGTGAGCTTGCCGCTCCTCTCCTTTCCGGCGGCGCGGCGCTCGTCAAAAAAGGCGGGCGCGGCGGCAATTTCCGGCGGCGTTGAGCGCTGGCGCTCCTCGCGGTCGATGCGCTCATAATTCCCGATATCCATTTTATCAGTCCTTTCCCCTGAGCGCTTTACCGCGCCACATTCCAATAATATGACAAGCCCGGCGGCAATATTACAGGCGGCGCGACGCCGGTGACGGGAGAAAGGACATGCGGATCACGTCGGCCGCGATTAGAAAACGGGCTGCCCTCGCCTGCGGCCATTTGGTATATCGGGATGGCCTCACTCTGCCGGATAGCAGACGGGCAGTCCGTTCACGCCGGCTCCGTCGCACAGGCAGGCGAACGCGCGCACGCCCGGCAATAGCCTCACGCTCGCTCCGTTTGCCGGGATAATATCTGCGTCAAGCAGCCTTACGCGCTTGCCGCCAACCTCCTGACGGCGGAAAGCGTGCCCGCCTGTCTCGTCGGCCGAGGCGAGCACACAAGGCGCGCATCGCCTCCAATAATTATAATCCACAAAGACATATCCACGCTTCCTTGTTAGCGCGCCTTTGCTCCGGTTTACACTTTTATTTGAAAATTTCTCCTGCAAAAAAAATTTCAAAAAGCTATTGACATTCCGTTTGGACGGTGCTATAATCTACCACAGTAAAAGCCTAAAACCAAACAGCGTAAACCGTTGAATGAGAAGAGTAGAGACGAAGCCTTCCCTCTCAGAGAGCCGTGGCCGGTGCGAGCACGGCAGGGCGAGGTCGTTTTGAATGGACTCATGAGGGCAGGACGAAAGGCAAGGCCGAGTAGTGCCTGACGGGAGCTTCACCCGTTATCAGCGAAGCGTGTATAACCGCGTATGAGCGCGGCGTGCATGAAGCGAGAGGATGCGCTTTTCAGCGCGTCAATTCGGGTGGTACCGCAGAAGCTATTAACAGACTTTTGTCCCGGCAGTTCAAGCCGGAGCAGAGGTCTTTTTTATTTCTATTTTTTAAGGAGCGATCAACAATGTCAAACAAAATCCCACACAGATTCATACTCGATGAGAAATATATCCCGACGCAGTGGTACAACATCCGTTCCGACATGAAGGAGCTTCCCGATCCCATGCTCAACCCCGCAACGCTCAAGCCGCTGAGAGAGGAGGAGCTCTACCCCATCTTCTGTGAGGAGCTTGCCCATCAGGAGATGGACGACCGAACCGCGTATATCGACATCCCCGGCGAGATCATGGACATGTACCGCATCTACCGCCCGTCGCCGCTCATCCGTGCGTATAACCTTGAGAGGTTCCTCGATACCCCCGCACACATCTACTGCAAGTACGAGGGCGGCAACACCTCCGGCAGCCACAAGCTCAACTCCGCCGTTGCACAGGCGTATTACGCGAAAAAACAGGGTCTGACCTCCCTGACCACCGAGACCGGCGCCGGTCAGTGGGGCACCGCGCTCTCCGAGGCGTGCGCCTACTTCGGGCTTGATCTGACCGTCTATATGGTCAAGGGCTCCTATAATCTCAAGCCGCAGCGCAAGAGCATCATGCACACCTTCGGCGCAAATGTCATCGCCAGCCCCAGCGACACCACCGAAGCCGGACGCCGCATCCTCGCCGCCACGCCGGACACCACCGGAAGCCTCGGCTGCGCCATCTCGGAGGCTGTCGAAAGGGCGACCCACACCGAGGGCTGCCGCTATGTGTTGGGCTCGGTGCTCAATCAGGTGCTGCTGCACCAGTCGGTCATCGGTCTGGAGTGCAAAACGGCGATGGAGCAGCTTGACGAATATCCCGACATCATCATCGGCTGCGCCGGCGGCGGCTCCAATCTCGGCGGGCTAATTGCGCCGTTCATACGCGATAAGCTCAGGGGCGAGCGCGATCCGCGCATAATCGCCGTCGAACCGGCGTCCTGCCCGTCGCTGACAAGGGGAAAATACGCCTACGACTTCTGCGACACCGGCAGGATTACCCCAATGGCCAGGATGTACACCCTCGGCTGCGCCTTTATCCCCTCCGGCAACCATGCGGGCGGCCTGCGCTATCACGGCATGTCGCCGATACTCTCCAAGCTGTATCACGACGGCTATATGGAGGCGGTTTCCATCACCCAGAAGCGCGTGTTCGAGGCGGCGGTCAACTTCGCCAAGCTCGAAACGATACTCCCCGCGCCGGAGTCCTCCCACGCCATCTGCGCCGCAATCGACGAGGCCGTCAAGTGCCGCGAGAGCGGCGAGGCCAAGACCATCCTCTTCGGACTGACCGGCACCGGCTATTTCGACATGGCGTCCTACGAGATGTATCTCAACGGCACGATGAAGGACACTCCGCTGTCCGACGAGGAGCTTGAGGGCTATCTCGCGCAGCTCCCTAAGGTTGAGTGATATAAAAATACACGGTAAAGCAAGCGCGCCCGTCGGCTCCGAAACCGGCGGGCGCGCTTTGCAACGGAGAGAAACACACATAAAATCAGTTGATCTCTTCGATGTGGTGGACGTAGTCGAGTGTGCTCAGCGCCTCGATTATCTCGCGGTGCTCCTTGTACTTCTTCAGCTCCCTGCCCGTTATCGTCAGCGAGACGGAATAGACGCTCAGCCCGGAGCTGACATATGCGGGATTGGATTCGATGTCATCGATCTTCAGTCCCAGCTTGCGGATGGTCGAGATGAAGTCCTGAAGATCGCCCTTGTTTTTCAGCTCAAGGTGTATCTCAAAGTGGTTGGAGCGGTTTTTGAGCAGCCTTTCGACGCGCGGCAGCAGCGAGAGACAGCAGAGCAGCGAGGCAAAGCAGATTATCGAGACGGTGTACAGCCCGCTGCCGACGGCAAGGCCGATTATGCCGCAGCTCCACAGCGCGACAGAGGTCGTGAGACCCTTAATCTGGTTCTTGGAGCTGTAAAGTATCGAGTTGCTGCTGATTATCGCGATAGCGACAACGGCGGCGGCGGATATTATAGTGATGCTGGAGCTTATCGTCGCGGCAAAGTATTCGTCGAGCAGCATTGCGACGGTTGAGGAAAAGGACACGAGGATGAAGGTGCGCAGCCCGGCGGCGTGGCGCTTGTTGGCGCGCTCGCAGCCTATCATCGCCGAGAACAGCACCGAGAGCGCTATCCTCAGCGCCGCCGAGGCTATGCCGACGGTTCCTGCCCATTCTCCAAGCAGCCTTACTATCGGATCGTTCATTATACTATAAGCTTCTGGCATTGCGGTCGTCTCCTGTCATATTGTTGTTGTCTGCGGGATCATCTTCTTGCAATGAGCCCGCGTCTGCGGAACGCGCCGAGCGCTTCAAGCTGCTCGAACTGCTCCTCCGCCGCCTGAGTGAAGGCGGACTCCTCCTCGTTCAGGTTCTCCTCGCGATGCGGAAGCTCGCGCTGGATGGCGTTTATCCTGTCGATGAGAAGCTGCACCGGCGTTTTCTGCTCTCCCATTTCGTTCACCTCGTCTACCTCGGTTATCTCCTCCAGCTTGGTGGAGTAGGACTTGGAAAGATACAGCGACAGCTTTGCGCAGCCCGGGCCTATCAGCTCATACAGCACGCTGGAGGCGAGGATGATGGTCTGGAGGCTGCTGCCCACACTGCCGCCGAGCGTGCGCGCGCAGAGCGCCGAAAGGCCGATGGCGACCCCCGCCTGCGGGATGAGCGCAAGACCAAGGTTGTTGCGAACCTCCTTCGGCTTGCCGATAACAAGGCAGCCGGTATATGCGCCCACGTATTTTCCGGCGATGCGGACGATGAAATACAGCGCTGCGACAAGTATCAGCGGGACTCCGGCGACAGAGCCCGCAGTGCTGAACAGCGAGCCGAGGTCGAAGCTGAGCCCGGAGCGGACGAAGAACAGCAGCAGTATCGGCGGGCTGAAATAGGCGAGCTGCTTGAACAGCTTGTCGTCGTCGGTGACGTTGATATATACGGTGCCCATCGTCATGCAGCCAAGCAGCGGCGAGACGCCGATCAGCATACACACGCCGCAGAACGCGAACAGCAGGCTCACCGCAATTATCAGACGGTTGTCGGTGGAGCGGCGCTTGGGCATCAGCCACTTGAGCAGGAAGCCGAAGAAGCCGCCGAGCACCATGACGCCTATGTTGTAAATTATTGGCAGAAGCACCGTTTGAAAGCGCGACGTGCTCGCGGAGCCGGAAATGCTCGAAAGCGCCACGGAAATGGCGACGCTGTACGCGACAATGCTGACCAGATCGTCCAATGCGACAACCTGTAGCAGCGTATTGACAAAGTCGCCCTTTGCGCCGGTTTGGCGGATGGTCATTATCGTCGAGGCAGGCGCCGTCGCCGAGGCGAGCGCCGCAAGGACGATGGAGAACGCCATGCCCAATCCGAGGATGTTATAGGTCAGCACAAAGACAAACACCGACGCCATCAGCGATTCAAACAGCGTGAGGACGATTATCCTCATGCCGTTCTTTTTGAGCACCGAGAGCTTGAAGAACTCTCCCGTACCGAACGCGATGAACGCGAGCGCGATATCCGAAAAGAAGTCCATGCCGTCGATTATGTTGTGCGGGATGAGGTCAAGACAAAACGGCCCCATCACGATTCCGGCGAGGATGTATGCAGTCACGTTCGGCAGCCGCAGCAGCTTTGTCAGGCGCGTTGCGGCAAAGCCGATGATGAGCATGAGCGCAACCGAAATTATAATAGCCGCCCCGGGTGAAGCGGCGGAGATACTTTTATGTAAAAATTCAAGCAATTGCAACACCCTTTTTTATTCTTTATTAATATCATATACTCTATTGCCGATAAAATCAAATTATGATTCTAAATGCTGATATAAATATTTTTTATGGAACGGCTTTATCATTTGCGGCAACGGACGAAAATGGGTTTTCTGCGGCAAAACCATGCAAAATATTTGTTGGAGGTATAAAAAATCTTTATAGTAGACTTCTCTGCCCTTATTGCGATTTTGCCTTGCGCCATGTGTTTATCCGCCGGACTCGCCCGGCATATACACATAAACGCGGCCTTAAAGCAAGGACAGAGCCGCGCAGACCGGCAGCCCTGCCTCGACAAAACAGAAAAAAGCCGCATCCGCGGCTCAGGATAAAAAAATAAGGCAATTGTCGGGGCTGACCCTCGCAATTGCCTTTTATCGCATCTTGACCGCGGACACCTTTGTTACATTCCTTCCAGTGAAAACCAGATTATTTATCATCACCGTAAAGGTTGAAGCGGAACAGCATGGACTCGTCCTCGGGATCCTCGCAGATGATGTACGCCTCGGCGATTTTTCCGCCCTCGATAAGTCTGGTGAGTCCGTAAATCTGGCAGAGCTTGCTCTTGAGGTTGAGCTTGTCGCCGTCCTCACTCATAAGATAGACATTGCCCTTGCACTTGTCAAGAACCTTCAGGAACGCAGGAACGTCGATGTTGTGCAGCTCGATGTGTTTTTGAAGCAGCTGGCTCATAGTCGTTTCTCCTTTCAATTGCGTCTTTCCAACAGTCCTACTCCGACTGTTCATATATATTATAACCCTTCTCGCGGGTCTTGTCAAGTGTTAATCAAAAATATTTTGTACAATGTGCAAGAAAATAAACCAACACTTTTGTGCACATTTTCGCAATCCTCTGCCGCCTCATAAATAATGCGTGTTTTGCCGCACGGCGGCTTGTCTCGTGCAGCGCCGTCAATTGTCATTTGCACCGAACTTTTTAATCGAAATGTGTATGATCTGAAAAAACTTTTTTGTGAAGTAAATTCCCTCTTGCATAATTATAGACAGTATGCTATAATACAGATGAAAATAAATTATATATATTGCGAGCAGCTCTGTTATCGAAGCAAAGAACTGCGTGGAAGCACGCAGCTTCAATATATATAAAGGAGTTGGTTCCATGTATATCACGATCACAGCGAGAAAGACCTCCGTAAAGGACTCCTTCAGAGAGCGCGTGGAGAAGAAGCTTTCCAAGTTCGACAGATTCTTCGACGACGACGCAAAAGCTGTCGTGACGGTAACTAACGAAAGCGGACGTGAAACGGTCGAGATCACCGTCCAGTCGCAGGGAATGGTTTTCCGTGCGGAAAAAACCACCCCGGACCGCTTCGACTCGCTCGAGGCCGTGACCGATTCTCTGTTCCGTCAGATCGTCCGTAACAAGAACAAGCTCGAAAAACGGCTCAAGAGCGACGCTTTCGACCCGATGTTCCATGACGAGTCGGTCGGCGACGAGGAATACAAGGTTGTGCGCGTCAAAAAGTTCCCGATCAAGCCGATGGCGGTCGACGAGGCAATACTCCAGATGAACATGATAGGACACGAATTCTACATGTTCCGCAACAGCGAAAACAGCGAAATCAATGTGGTTTACAGGCGTCATAACGGAGACTACGGTCTCATCGAGCCGCAAAACGACTGATACGCTGTGCCGGTGCTCCGGCATTTTACATAGCAGGCGCAGATGCCACCCCGACACAGAGCCCGGTTCTTTTGAGCCGGGCTTCTTCTTTGCCGGAGACTGACCATACAATTCCCGCCCGGATATCCAAAAAACAGACATTTCCGGCATTCTGACCATTGCCCGGCCGCGGCTTTGATGTTATCCTGTTAAGCAGACCGTTGAAAAAGCGAAATTGAAGCTCGAGCCTCCCTTGTCATGCAAGTTAATTTACATTTTATTCATATTATCCCTTGTGCCTTTTTTTGATTTTTGCTATAATATATTAGACTAAATAATGAAAGGAGTGCCTTGACGGATGATTAAGCTCGATAAAGCGGTTCGCCGCGAAACGGGTTATATTGCCATTTGGGTGCTTATTCTCAGCGCGCTTATGCAGGCGGTCTTTCTCATCCTCAGGAAGTGGGACTATACCGTTCTGCTCGGAAACCTGCTGAGCGGCGGCGTATCGGTGCTGAATTTTCTGCTGATGGGCGTTACCATACAGTCGGCGACCGGCAAGGCCGAGGCCGACGCCAAGCAACAGATGCATTTTTCGCACGCTCTGCGGCTGCTGATGATCTTCGCCGCTACGGTTCTCGGCGTGCTTCTGCCCTGCTTCAATACAATCTCCAGCGTCGTCCCCATCTTCTTCCCGCGCATTGCCCTCGCCTTTCAGCCGCTATTTCTCAAGGATAACGGCTCCTCAGGCGGCACGCAGGAATGATCCCTGCACAAAAACAGCGGCACAGCGCCCTGAGGGCCGGGCCGGTTATTCCGTCCGTCCCGCATATGCGCCTGCCTCGCCATTGAAAGGAGGTGACACTGGTTGAGCAAAAACGACCGCCGTTTCCGCGCGGCGGACATACTGCTGCTGATACTCGCAGCGCTCCCGCTGCTCTGCGGCATTGTGATTAAGGTGCTGTATACGCCCGCCTCGGACGATATCCGCATCACCGGCGCACTGATATTCTTCACGCTGAAAACGCCAATTGAAGAGCTGCCCGTGACCGAAACGCAGATAAATTCATGGCTCGTCATCCTCTCGATCTTCTGGCTGTGCCTGTATCTCACGCACGGCGTCACCGCAAAGGGCGGCAGCAAACGCCAGATCATCGCCGAATGGATAGTTGAAAAGTGTGACTCGCTCGTGCGCGACAGCATGGGCGAATATTTCAAGGGGTTCGCGCCCTTTGTCGCCGCCATCATGGCGCTCTCCGCCTTTTCAAGCCTGCTGACGCTCGTCGGCCTCTATCCCCCGACCTCCGACATCAACGTCACCGCCGGCTGGGCGATACTTGTGTTTATACTTATTACGCATTATAAGATGAAATGCGGGCCGCTGCACTATCTCAAGAGCTTCGCGGAGCCCGTGCCGCTGCTGACCCCACTCAACGTGATAAGCGAGGTCGCGACTCCGGTATCAATGGCGTTCCGTCAATACGGCAACGTGCTCTCCGGCACCGTTTTGTCGGCGCTGATCTCCGCCGGACTTTCCGGACTTTCCAGATCTCTGCTCGGGTGGCTGCCCGGCGCGCTCGGCAAGATACCGATTTTACAGATCGGACTGCCCGCTGTGCTTTCCATCTACTTTGACGTATTCAGCGGACTGCTTCAGGCGTTCATCTTCGCAATGCTCTCGATGCTCTATATCTCCGGAGGCTTCCCGGAGGAGCTTTACCTTCAGCGCAAGGCCAAAAGACAGGCGCGCGCTTCCGCAGGACGGTAGTCCCGGACTATAACTATTAAATTCTTGGAGGAAATGAAAATGTTAGAACTTGCAATCGGAATCATCCTGGGCGGATGCGCGCTGGGCGCAGGCGCCGCAATGATCGCCGGTATCGGACCCGGCATAGGCGAAGGAAACGCCGTCGCGAAGGCCTGTGAGGCCATAGGCCGCCAGCCGGAGGCGAAGGGCCCCGTCACCACCACAATGCTCATGGGCTGCGCCATCGCCGAGACCACCGGCCTTTACGCGCTGGTCATCGCCATACTGCTGATATTCGTCGCTCCCGCGCGCTTTATCGAGCTGCTGATGAACAACGTCGCGTAACCGTTTTTAAGGAGTATAGCTATGCAAAGTCTGGATGTCATATCTGTCAACATCTGGCATATATTGATCTCCCTGTGCAATCTTCTGATACTGTATCTGATACTTAAAAGGTTCCTGTTCGCGCCGGTTCGCCGCGCGCTGGGCGAACGCCGTGCCGCGCTGGACAAGCAATACGCCGACGCGGACGAGGCGGTGCGCGCCGCAAACGCCGACCGCGCCGAATGGGACGCCAAAATGCTGGAGGCAAAGGACGCCGCCGGCAATATCGTCAAAAAGGGCTCCGAGCAGGCGCAGCGCCGCTCCGAACACATCATAGCCGAAGCGCGCGACAAGGCGGAGTCGATCATCAGCGACGCGAAGGCACAGGCGGAGCTTGAGCGCCGCAGTGCGCAGGCGGACATCAGGCGCGAAATCGCCGACGTGTCCACCACGCTTGCCGGCAAGCTGCTCGACCGAGAGCTTACCGCCGAGGATCACCGCGCGCTCATCGACTCGGTCATCGCAGACATAGGAGACGCAAATGACGCAGATAAGTAACGAATATGCCGGGGCACTGTTCGAGCTTGCCCGTGAGCAGGGCCGCGCCGGAGAATATTCCTCCGCCCTCGCGCTCATACGCCGCGAGCTTGACGCGCAGCCGGAATATATCGAGCTGCTCTCCTCCCCGAACATTCCCGTGGAAGAGCGCAAAGGGCTGCTCGAAAGGGCCTTTGGCGCGCATGTTCCGGCGGATGTGCTCTCCTTTACGCAGCTTCTCTGCGAAAAGGGCCGCATCCGGACGTTCGGCGAATGTGCGGACGGATACGACAAGCTGTACAAGGCGCTTGAGGCCATCTCCTCCGCGCGCATCGTCAGCGCGGTGGAGCTGACGGAGGACGAAAAAAACGCGCTCGTCTCCAAGCTCGAAAAGCTCACCGGGCGCAACGTCCTGCCCTGCTACGAGCTTGACCCGTCGCTCATCGGCGGCGCGGTCATATATATCGACGATACCGTCATTGACGGCAGCCTGAAAAGCAGGCTCAAAGAGATAAAGGAAGTGATAGGCAGATGAACAGTTCCACCGGCGAGATCAGCAGCATAATCAAAGAACAGATCCGCGCCTATCGTGCAAGCACGCAGATGACCGAGACCGGCACCGTCATCCTTGTCGGCGACGGCATCGCCCGCGTCTACGGTCTGCGCAACTGCATGTCCGGCGAGCTGCTCGCCTTTGAGGACGGCAGCTTCGGGCTGGCGCAGAATCTCGAGGAGGAGACCGTTTCGGTCGCCGTTCTCTCCGATAACAACGATATTCGCGAGGGCTCCCGCGTCAGCCGGACCGGGCGGGTGCTCTCCGTCCCCGTCGGCGAGGCGCTGCTCGGCAGAGTGGTGAACGCGCTCGGCGAGCCGATCGACGGCAAAGGCCCCGCGGAATGTGTCGAAACGCGCCCCGTCGAGGCGGAGGCTCCCGGTATAATCGAACGCAAGAGCGTATCCGTGCCGCTCCAGACCGGCATCAAGGCCATAGACGGCATGATCCCCATAGGCCGCGGCCAGCGCGAGCTGATAATCGGCGACCGCCAGACCGGCAAGACCGAAATCGCCATCGACACCATAATCAACCAGAAAAACAGCGACGTGCTGTGCATCTA
>CANNTZ010000042.1 GCA_947522735.1 uncultured Oscillospiraceae bacterium
TTTCGCAGGAGCTTCCGCCGAAACCGGCTTGTCGCCCCAATGCTTAGCGGATCTTGGACTTAACCTTTGCAGCCTTGCCGACTCTGCCGCGCAGATAATAAAGCTTGGCTCTGCGGACATGACCGCTGCGAACTACTTCGACCTTCTCAACATTCGGGGAATGGAGCGGGAAAACCCTCTCAACGCCGCAGCCGTGGGTCACGCGGCGAACGGTGAAGGTCTCGGAGATACCGCCGTGCTTCTTGGCGATAAGGGTGCCCTCAAAGAGCTGTAATCTCTCTCTGTCGCCCTCCTTGATCTTGACATACACCTTAACGGTGTCGCCAATCTCCATCTTCGGGACTTCGGTTTTCATACTTGCCTGCGCAATTTGCTTCAAAGCATCCATTGATACTTCCTCCTTAAATTTCAGACATTCATTCCCACCGGGTACAACCCGAGCCTCGCCAGACGGCGAAGCCATGCGCTTGTGGCAGAGGACTGTCCGCTTTAATGTCGCCTCCCGCTGGGGGGAGAGGCATTAACCCCCGCTTTCGCGGCAAAAACGTATGCACAAGCATACTAATATAATATATCACACACTTGCGAATTTTTCAAGAGGGAAAGACACAAAAAACACGATTTTGGAAGAAAAATTTTCCGTAAAGCTATTATAACATATCGGAGGCGGACCGAAAAGCATTGCGGCAAAATTTTGCAGCGGGTCGGAACAAAAACAACGTTGACGCGTTATATGGCGGCGCCGGGCGAAAACCTGCGGCGAGCCGTCCACAATAATACATTAATAAGGCTTTTTGCCTTAATATTTCGAGGCCGCCGTGGCAAATTAATTTTGAAAGCCGCCGAGATATTAAACAGCGGTATACAAACAGTATAATCAAATTTAAAATATACTGTTTGTGGTCTGATTTAAAATATGATGAGCAAGCGAGGAGCGAAATAAAGAGATGAAAAGGATCGTGAGAGTGTTTGCGGGTGTGGCCGGGCTGATGGCGATGGCGACGCTGTGCGTGGCGCTGATGTTACAGTCGGCGCTGCCGGATCGCTTTGTCGTTATCGAAAACGGCGGCGAGCTGTCGATAGTGTCGCGCAGCTATCTGAGCGCCGACGTGAGCAGGCTGGAGGACGGACAGGGCGAGGCGGAGGTACGGCTGCTGGGCTGTATTGCGGTCAAGCAGGTGAGCGTGACGGTGCTGGAGGAAAAGGCTGTGATCGTCAGCGGTGCGCCGATTGGGATAAAGCTGTTCACCGAGGGCGCGGTCGTTGTGGGGCTGTCAGAGGTGAACGGTGAGGACGGCCTGTGTTCTCCGGCGCGGCAAGCGGGACTGCGCGTGGGCGATGTGATAATTGAGGCGAATGGCCATGAGGTGCACGGAAACGAACAGTTTTCCGCGGCGGTGGCAGAGGGCGGCGAGGTGACGCTGAAATACGAGCGGGACGGCAGAATGTCTGAGACGGCGCTGACCCCGGCGAGGCTTCGGGACGGAGGCTACCGCGCGGGAGTTTGGGTGCGTGACAGCGCCGCGGGGATTGGCACGCTGACGTTTTATCTGCCGTCGAGGAGGAGCTTTGCGGGACTGGGACACGCGGTGTGCGACGTGGACACAGGGCAGGTGCTGCCGCTTCGCTCCGGTGAAATCGTGGACGTGATTGTGACAGGAGTGGCACAGGGCAAGGCGGGTAAGCCGGGCGAGCTGACGGGAACCTTTACGGTCGGGCCGGCGCGCGGCAGACTGGAAATAAACAACGATATGGGAATATACGGAGCAATGGATGCGGCGCCGGACGGGATAGCGGCGGAGATAGCGCCGCGGCAGGAGGTGCAAACGGGCCCGGCGACGATTCTGGCGACGGTGGAGGGAACGCAGGCGCGGGAATACGCGATCTATATCGAAAAGGTGGATTTGACCGACAGGAACCCGACCAAAAACATGGTGGTGCGCATCGACGACGGCGAGCTACTGGAAAAGACGGGCGGCATCGTTCAGGGAATGAGCGGTTGCCCGATAATGCAGAACGGGCGGCTGGTTGGAGCGGTGACGCACGTGTTCGTAAACGATCCGACGCGCGGGTACGGGATATTTGCGGAGAACATGCTGGACAATATCGGCGGGGCGCTGGACAGCGCGGCGTGACAAAACCGGCAGGGACGTTCGGTGTTCCTTGCCGGTTTTGCATCGGGTGCCGCTTATAATATTTGCAGTGCGCGCAGTGAATCCAGAAACTCTCGGACATCAGCGCGGGCGGTCGCTTCATCGACGTCGTATTCACCGTCCAGCGCCGCCGCGAGCGCTTCCTCATCCATGGCGTCCGGCAGCCGATCCCACAAAAACTCTCCGGTTTCGTTGAGCGTCAGCAGGCCCTTCAATTCCAGCGATGCGTCGCCGACCGGAACAAGTATCACGTCCCCGGCAATGCGCCGCTTGATAAGCCGCTTGCGTATATTCATCCTTCAACCTCCTCGATTGTAAGTCGTACGATTTCCTTCGTCATCTCGCAGATATATTCCGGAATGCCGTCGAAGCGGCCTGCTTCGGCTTGGCACATGGCCGCGCAGGCGTGGCAGGCGTGCCGGTAGCGGCATGATACACATTCGGCAGGCAGACGTATTGCCTCCGTCGCCGTTCGAACAGCCTCCCACGCGTGGTCAAAGCCGAGCTCCGGCACGGAAAATCTCGGACCGGTCATCATTCCGCAGGGTGACATGTTTCCCTGCCAGTCTATCCAAAAGGTGCTGCGTCCGGCGCGGCAGGCGACGCCCTCGCCGGGCGAGTCCTCGCAGACGTCCTCGCGCGGCAGTGAAAGTCCTCGCCTCATCGCCTCGGAGCGCGCCCGGAGCTGCTCGCCGGAAAAGCGCAGACGATCCCATTTCACCGCATATTCAGCCGCCTCAAGCGGAGTAAAGCGATCGTTCCGACCCGTCATGGCCTCATCGCGCCGCACCGGCGGGAACATGTAAGACGCCACCTGAAGAGGTGCTCCGAGCTCCTCGGCAAGCTTGTATATTTTTTCCATATCCGCAGCGTTGTGTTGCGTCAGCGAGACGTTCAGCTTTACCCCGACGCCGGTCTCGCGCAGTGCGCGAATGTTTTTCACCACCCGGTCGAACGCCGGGAGGCCGCAAAGCTGCTCGTATGTCTCGTTTTCCGCACCGTAGAGCGAGATGTTGAAGCGGAACGGAGGCTCGCGCCGGAAAAACTCCAGCCATTCGCCGTCGATAAGCGAGCCGTTGGTGTTGACGGAAACCAGCAGTCCAAGCCTTTTCAGCTCGGTCAGCATGTATCGGAAGTCCGGGTGTATCAGCGGCTCGCCTCCGGTCAGAAGCAGGAACAGCATACCGCGGTTGCGCGCCTTTTCGGCGATATCAAGCCATTCTCCGGCGGTAAGCTCGCGCCCGCGCCGCTGCTGCTCCTGCTCTGTCAGATGGACGTAGCACATGCGGCAGCTAAAGTTGCAGCGCGCCGTAAGCTCAAAGGTTCCGGCGAGCGGTATACCCTCGCGGCGCGCCCTTGCATGGAGATATGCGGAGAGGCGCGGTTCAGCCTCGTTGAAGCCGGTCTTGTCGTTTTGCACGGGGCATTCGCTCCTTTCGTTCAGATCTGCGCGAGCCGAGCTTGCAGCTCGTGCACGGAGCTCTCGTCCCGGCGGCACTCAAAACGGTATATCGGGACGCTTCCGGCAAGCTGCGCAGCAAGGGCGCTTGTCGTTTCAAGCGAGCGCGGATCCCACGGATAGTAGGCGCATTGGCCAAGCAGGCGCGCAAAGCTCTCGACCGGACGCAGCTCGTGTAAAGCGCTGCGCTGCGAACGCTCCGGAAAGATTATTGCGCGGACAGGCGCGCTGATATTTTCGCAGATGCCGGAGGTTCCGGCAAGGAAGATCCCGTGCGCGGTCGCATCCGTGACGCGCACGAGCGTCCGGTCGCCGTTTACGACCTTCGCGCCGCAGTATTTTTCCCACAGCGCCGCCTGTGTGCTCTTTCCCGCGCCGCTTGGGCCGGAAAACAGCAGCGCCTTGCCGCCGGTCACTATGTACGATGCATGCAGCACCACCAGTTCCTGCTCAGCCAGAATATCGAACAGTCCGGCGGATTCCAATATCGTCTGCACCGAGAGCTTTCCGGCGTAGTCCGGGGAAAGGCAGAGGCGGGTTTCGCCGTTTTCGCGGACGGCAAGAGCGGAGTATTGCCGGTCGTAGCGGTGCAGCAGACAGGAACGGCTGCCCTCTCGCCAGCGGCACATGCAGCCGTCGCGGACGGCGCTCTCCGGCGGCGGCGAGCTTTCTCCGCCGATAAGGACGCGTATCGTATGGGCGGCGCTTGCCTTGGGAACCCGAAAGCGCGAGCAGTCAATGGTATCGCTCCAGTGCTCGTCTCCGGTTATGTTGAGCGTGCAGCCGCCAAAATTATAATACTCACTGTACATATGTCACAAACATCAACTTGCTGTAATCATTGGAAAAGTGCCCTGCGTAGCAGTCGGCGCTCTCGCCGGCTGCAAGACCGGCGACTCCGGAGCGGTAGGTTATGCCGCCGAGATACAGGTCGCCGTAGGCTATTTTGTAGTAGACGTAGATTTGGCCGGTGATATCGTGCTCGGTCCTGTTGGTGATGGTGATCGCGGTGTCCTGCGTGGTGATCTCGAAAATGTCCTCGCACATCGACGGCTCCTGCTCGAAAGCGGCATAGTTGGCGACGGTGACGGCAGGAGAGTCGCCGGTATCGGGCAGAGGAGTGCGCGACAGCTCAAGAAGCTGTGCGGATGAGCCGGGCGGGAGAGTGGTGAGGTCAAATTTGCAGACGGTATCGCCGAAGGTGAGGACGATACGGGCATATTGGACGGTTTTCTCTGCGGCGTTCTTCACGGTTATCGCGCAGACGTCGGACACGGTGTCGTCGGAACCGTCCTCGACGAAGCTGCCGGCATAGCGGCTGATGCGGCTGATTATAAGTCCGTTGCCGATGTCAACAGGGAGGTAGTCGGTGACTTCGTCTGAGCTTTCCGAGACGTCGGAGCTGTCGTCCGCAATCGGCGCCATGCCGGACGATAACGCGGGGCCGCCGTCAATGCTGCATGCGCCGAAAGCCAGTGCCAGACAGAGCAGCACCGCCGTAGCGGTCAAAAATCCGAGATGTTTTGTGGAGCCTGAGGTTTTCATGGTTATATTATCCCCCAAAACAGAAAAATGTCAAGTGAAAGCGCCCCGTCCATCCGGGCAGGGCGCTTTGATTTGGGTCAGGAGTTGAAGAGCTTGTTGTCGGCGGTGGGGACGTGATAGCAAAGGCCGTCCCAGTCTCCGTCCTGCGTCACCGTCGTGCAGGCCTCGATACCTTTTACAAAGACACTGCGGCCGTAAACGATCCATGCGCAGGTACCTTGTGTCGGGCCAACTTGCGTTTTGCAGTTTAACGCAATGCTTGCGCTGAGCTCAAAATCTTCAAAATTGACCTGAGGCTTTACATAGGTCTTTTTCATTCCGATCAGCTCCTTTCATCAGAACCAGCGGCCGAAGAAGCCGCGCCAGCCTCCGTGGTTACGCAGAGCACGAACGGTCAGCCTGGCGGTGACGGGCTCGCTCTCGACGCCCTCTGAATCGATGGCGATGACGGAATAATCGGTCGTTTCGGTTGCGGTAACGGTATGGGTAAACTCGCGATAGGTCACGCGCTTGGCGTTCCTGCCCCAGCCGATGCGGTAGGAGCGGGTGCGATAGTTGTAGATTACGGTTCCGTCAACACTGATTGCCTCGACGTCGGTGGAGGCTCTGACGGTGAGCGTCGCGCGCTGGCCCTTTAAGACCTCGCGCCCCCAGCTTGCCTCGAAGTAGTCGGGCTGGAACGGCTCGGCGATAACGACTGGCGTAAACAGCGCGCGAACCGCCATGACGGCGTTTGTGGTCTCGTCGGAGCTCATGGAATCGAGGGAAACGGCTCCCTTGGAATTATAGGTGATCTTGAGGTTGGTCAGCGAGAGGATACCGTCGCCGGTGTTGGTGATGGTAACGACTGCGCCGTCTCTGGCGGCGGCGGTGATGTCGTAGTACATCTCGGTCGCGGTTTTAAGCTCAACGGCGGCGTTATCGCCAACGACCATGCTCGCATAGGCGGTATCGGTGCTGCCCGGAGCCTTTGAGCCAATCTGAACGGTTGCAATCCTGTCAAGGTCGCCGGTCAGCTTAAAGGATATTGCCTGGCCGTTTGCGAGATAGACCTCGTTGTTCGGACCGTAGTTGGCATAGGTCGCGACGTCGGCGTCCTGCTTGCCGTCGATGAAGAGAAGCTTATTGTTCACGGAGGCAGAGCCGGCTGCAACCTCGTTGCGAAGCTTGATATACTGCGGATAGCCCTCCTCGTCACGGGTATAGATGGTCTGATCCTTGCCCATCGGGTCGTATACGCGGACGGCGTCGAGCCAGAAGGAGTAGGAGGTCTGCGCGGCGGTGTGGTCAAAGGCGGTGTGATAGAACACGGTGACGACTGCGGTATATTCGCCGTAGTCGAGCCCCTCGACCTTTATGACCGGGATCTGATACAGCGCGTTGGTAGAGCCGGTATCGACGACCCACTTGCCGTCCACAACCTTGTAGCCGTAGTAGTTATCGACGATAAGGCTCTTGACGGGGGCTCCGGTCGTATCCTTTCCGGAGTAGACGTCCACAAAGATTGCACCGGACTGGTTATCGGTGAGGGAGATGACGTCGAAGCCGGTGCCCTTGAAGGTGAAGCTGGAGGTCGGCCACGCGGAGGTGGAGCTGTTCCAGTTTGCCGCCATGTCTGAGGTCACGGTCACCTTCTTTGCGCTGCCCATCGAGAAGGTGGTGCAGTTGTCGTAGGCGGAATCGGTGCCGTAGAGGTTTTTCTTATCGCCAAGCTCCTCGAGCGCCTGCTTTGGCGTGGAGTTGGCGCTGCTGCCGTCGGCGATCCATTTGGCATTTTTGGCCTTGCCGGTGCCGTCGGTGAACCTCGCGAAGCTGTCCTCATAGTAAACGGTGGCTGCGGGGATGATGTTGACGATGTAGGTGACGGTGCTGATGGAGGACTCGCCTGCCTTGGAGCCGCTTACCTTTACGCTGAGCGTTTCGGTCTCGCTGAGAACGGAGGTCAGTGTATAGGTAATCTTCGCATTTGCCTGGTCATAAACGGCGGTGCCGTGGGTTGCGCCCTTGATCTCGACCTCGGTGATGCTCACGTCTGCAAGCACTGAGCTGAGGTCGATCAGCCTGATATCGAGCGGGAGACCGAAATCGATGACGAAGCTCTTTTCGTTGTTGAAGGTGTAGTAGAGATATACCTCCTTGCCGTCGGTGCTGCGCATTGTATCGACGCAGGTAAAGTCAACGTAGCGATACTGCGCTTCAATTTCGGGCATTTCTTTAAGATCGGCGTAAACGGTCTGGATATGTCCCTGCTTGTTCACAACGGTGTTGCCTGTGAGCTCAAGGGAGTTCGTGGCTACCTGAGCGAAGCTCGGATCAAAGGTGGTTTCCGGATTGACGACAATATTGTAGCTGTGGAACTCAATATCACCGAGGGTGCGGTTGATGTAGTGAACGGTAAGGGAATCGTCGGTGGTTTTTGCGCGGAGGTAATAGGTGACGAGAAGTCCCTGATACTGATAGATTTTTATGCTTTCGAGGAACGGCTCGCCGCCGTAGGTAATATCGTTGGTTGTGGTTAGCGAGGAGTTTGCCGCGTCGGCTTCAGTCTTTGCCCAGGCGATTTTCTCGGTGCCTGAGTAGGTGTAGCTGGTGGCGGCGGTGGTGCCGTTGTTGATATAGGCTCCGTGAGAGTCGCTGCTTGGGGTGACGGTGATCATATAGACCTCGTAATCGGAGGTCTCAACGCCGGCAATGCCGTAGACGGTGCGGTAATAATAGCTTCCGTCCTTGACGACATAGCCGTTGCCGAGAGGCACCGACTGATCCGTCGGGCAATCGAAGCCCATCGTCTTGCCGGTAACGGGGAAGGAGTTTGGAACTCTTTCGCCGGAGTCGTATTTGACCGCGAAGTCGAGCAGGCACTGGTTGGTTCCGTAGCTTACGGGGCCCCAGTCGACGATCTGGGTCTCGACCTCGGTTGTGATGGTGGTTTTCTGGCGGTACCAGAGATTGACCTGGTTTTTGGCGGTATCGGACGCGCCTGCGCCGACGTTATCGATGTTGACCCAGGAGAAGCCGTCAACGGAGTATGCCCAGGAGCCGCCCCAATAGCGGAGGTATCTGAAAGCGACGCCTCTGTGGGAATTGTTTGTCCAGCCGTCGGTGGACTGGCGGACGGCGGCCTCGTGATAGGCGCTCTTCCAGTATACAACGTCGTAGTTGTTGCCGTCCCAGCTCCTTGCCGTGCCGGAGAGAGCGGGCAGGATACTGCTCAGCTCGATGCCGGTCTCGCTGTTGACGGTGGAATAGGTGGCTTTAAGGGTGTAGATGCTGCGGCGGTTACCGTCGATGTCGGTATAGCTGAAGTTTTCGGTGGTGTCGCTCCAGCCGGTGGGAACGACGCCGGTGTTGGTTATCCAGAGGTTGACCTGCAGCTCCTTATCGGAGACGTTGCTATCCTCGATGACGTTGATGTTATATTTCACTCCGCCTATGACGACCGAGGTGGTACCAACGGCTTTGCCGGTGAAGGTGATGGTGCTGACAGGGCCTGAAGCGGAGGAGGTTTCCTTATAAACTCCGGCATTTCCGCTTGAGCTGTTATAGGCCATCGTCCATTTGCCGCCGCTGTATTTAAGATAGCTTGTATTGTAATAGCCGTCTGCAAGCTGTCCGTTGGAAAACGTCCAGTACGTATAGCCTGAGGAGCTGGTGCTGAGAGTTGGCACCCAGCCGTTGTAGGTGTCATACCATCTCAGGTAATATTCGCCTGATGAGATATAGTAATTACCGTTATTCAGGGTTATCGTCCATTTGGTTGCCTGCGCGGGGTCGGTTACGTTAGTCAAAGAAGAGCCTGAACGGGTGAGATAATTTGTACCGTCGGAAATATAATACTCGCTTCCGCTTGTTATGGAGGTCACCTTCTCAAGCACGGACGTGCTCTGGCCCTCCTTAAACTCAACCTCAACCTCGGCGACAGCGGTATCAAGTCCGGTGTTGTCAAAATTGGAGAGGTCTTCGCCCTCTACGGTAACCGTTTTTGTTCCGCCCACAAAGACGGTTATAGTCTCCTCGCCGGGGTTGCTTACGGTGATGTCGATGGCTGCGGTGTTGCCGTCGCCATTGGTGGCGGTGACGGTGGCCGTCCCGGCCTTGAGGGCGGTGGCGGTGACGCTCACTCCGGTAACGATAGCGCTTCTCGTGTCGGCAAAGAGGCTTATCACGGAGTCGTCGGACGAGGTCCAGGTGGCGGACTCAGTCGCAGTCAGCGTCGCAGAGCCGCCGACGGTCAAGGCGTTATCGCCCGTGCCAAAGGGCGAGCTGATTGCAAACTCGACAGGGACAGTCTGCTTGGAGAAGTAGTTGGGGTTCGCGTCGGCCATTGCGGTTATAAGGTCGGTCACGTCGCCGAGCGCAACGTCAACGCTCGGGATGTCGCACCAGACGCAGAACATCGCGCCAACGTTGCCGGAGCCGACCTCGATCTGGGAATAGGTGGTGCTGATGCTGTTATAGCCGCTCTTGATATTCTGGAACTTCGTCACGTCGAAGGCGCCGAAGTTGGAAAGCACGGTGGATTTACCGTATTCATCGGACTTGCTGGGAACGAAATACCACTTCTGGTTGGTATTTATCAGCCTGTATCCGGCGTTTCTAATAGCGTCCACGGTGTTGTATTCGCTGCCGTTCCACTGGTTGGACCAGTAGCAGACCTCGACGGTCTTGTAGAGGTTGCAGGAGGTCCGGTTGTTATAGCAGACAAAATCGTTGAAGCAGCGTGCGGTCATGCCGCCGGTCTTTTCGATGATATCGGCGCAGTCGTTCATATAGCCGACAAGCGTATTGTAGGAGACCTGCGCAACCGAGGATTCGATATACGGATTGCGGATGCCCTGACCGTATTCGTCGGCGCCGAAGTTGAAGTAATAGCAGCCCTGATCCTTGAAATAACTGACGTACAGCGTCAGCAGCGCTTTGCCGAAGGCGACGGCTTCGCTGTTGTTGAGATCAAGGGAGCCCTCGGAGCCGGACAGCTTATAGCCGGAAAAGAGGCTGCTGCTGAGCAGTCCGTCCATATGTCCGGGCATGTTGATCAGCGGGACGATCTCGATGCCGTTGGCTCTGGCATAGCGGATAATCTCGGTCACCTGAGCTTGGGTCAGCGCATTGCCGTTGGGGTCGTTGTAGAAATTGTTGTTGCCCTCGGCAATGGCGGCCCTGACGGCTTCATCGGTGAAGCTGCCATTGACCGCAGTCAGATCCATCTTGTCCAGCACAAAGCGGAGACCGCCGTTGCCGAACGCAAGCTCAAGCTGGTTAAAGCCGTTGGCATGCATGGAATCGATGACGCTCTTGATGTAATCGACGGAAAAATACTTTCTGCCGCAATCAAGATGCGTTATCCGGTAATAGCCGGAGGAGGTGGCGGAGGTGGAGGCACGGCGTGGGGCGGAGGACGACTCGTCCGCAGCTTCGCCGTTATCCCCCTGCGGCTCGTCGGCAACGGGAGTCTCGTCGGAGCTTCCGTCGTCGGGAAGGCTGTCCTCAACGGGCTCGCCATCGGGCTGCTCGTCCTCAGACTGTCCGAACTCAGGCTGTCCAACCTCGGACTGCTCGTCCTCGGGCGGCTGCTCGACCTCCGATAAGCTCTGATCATCCGAAACCGGCTTCATGCCCTGCGTCTGGACAAAGTTGTCTGCAAGGGCCGTGACGGACAGCAGAGTAAGCGTCATGCAGAGCACAAGCAGCAGGGAGAGCAGGCGCTTACCGACCGGTCGGTCTTGTGTTTTCTTCATATCCTCTCAAGTCCTTTCATTGAGATTTCGGTGCTGCGGCTCTACCATGAGGCAAAGACGGGGGATAGGACGGCTCAAGCGGCGGCGTTGTGATTATCGCCTGAACACATATCTACTCAATAATAATTTTAACTCAGATCGACCGGATTTGCAATAGTTTTCGACTAAAAATATGTAGAAATTTGTCTCTGTAGGGATAGGAAAATTACAGAATCGACATAAACAATAAAACGCCGCGGCATACCATATATATGGCATGTGCGGCGCGGACAATTGCCTTTTGTGGCAGAAGGGCCTATTTGCAGTCGCGGCCAAGGCTGCGGAACCTGTTGGGGGTTACGCCGGTGACCTTGGAGAATGCCGCGATGAACTGCTTGGAGCTGTTGTAGCCGCATTTGGCGGCGATGCGCTCTATTGTGAGCCGGGTGCCGAGCAGCAGCTCCTTTGAGCGCTCAATCTGCTTTTGGGTGAGATACTGCTTGAAGTTCATGCCCGTCTTTCGCTTGAAGTAGCGCGTCACGTAGTTGGCCGAAAGCCCCACATGCTCCGCAACCTCGTTAAGACTCAGGTCGCGGTCAAGATTGTCCTCGACGTATTTGAGTATGGCATTGATGTGGCGGTCGGACATGGAGAGGGCGTAGAACGCGGCGATGACAGAGCAGTTGCCGAGTATGGCATTTTCGGCGTCCTCCAGCGCGCCCGTGCGCACGGCGGAGGCAAGCCTCGGGTCGGCAAGCTCGATATCGCCGCACATCTCGGCGTCCAGCTCGCTGTATATCCGTGCGACAAAGCCGTTTATGGTCGCGAGTACCGAGAGATAGTCGCGGAAGCTCACGTCAAGCTCACGGTTTTTCGCCAGTATGGCGAGGATGAGCCTGCGGGTCACTTCGGCGTTCCCGGCAAGGAGGTACTCACGGAGCCTGTTTTCGGTATCCGTGGGAATATATGGTAACGCGGTGGGGGTCATATCCGCCGCGTCAAGGACGGTGGACGCCTTGCAGGAGACGGGGCGCAGCTCAAGCGCCTGCGCCGCCTCGTCGTAGGAGGCGCCGATATCGGAGAGCCTTTTCTGTACGCCGCCCACGCTTATAAGGGCGGTCACGCCGTCGGCGGCGAGATGGCGGCAGAGCTCGCGGGCGTTGTCGATAATGCCGCCGCGCTCCTCCGGCAGGTCGATGCGGCACACCGCCAAGACCTCGTTACTGTTGCACATGAACGCCGAGATCACATTGTCGGAGAGACAGCGTCCGAGCTGTATCTTCAGGTCTACGGTGAGCTGCTCGCGCTGCGCGGGCGCGTCGGGGTCGAGTATCCTGATGCACGCGGCGATGTAGAGGCCCTCGCGCAGCTCGATGGAGAGCAGGCGCAGCAGCTTTTCGACGTTTTCGTTATCCCGGATGCCGAGGATGAGCTTTTTTAGCACCGCTTCGAGCACGAGCGGAGCATAGTCGAGGGAGCGCTTTGACATCATGTCCATGTTGGCGAGGATGCCGTTCACATTGCGCCGGATGGTTTCGAGCTCGTCCGGACGCGCGTCGTTGTCGTCGCCGTGGGCGTACTGTATCAGCTCGGCGGTCTGCTGGAGCGGAAGAGATATGCGACCGGCCAAGATAAAGGAGATTATCAGCGAGACGAGCAGCGAGACGAGCAGCGCAAGCGACCATATCGTGAAGGCGGTGGAGATGGGGGAGATGATCGTGTCGAGCGGCGTGAGCGAGAGGAGAAGCACGTCTGTGTGCGGAAGCTCCGCAAGCTGCCAGAGGTAGCCGCCGTCCTCGCCGGAGACGTTCCGCGCGGCCAAGCCTGCCCTGCGCAGCTTGTCTGTTATTTCGAACGGCTTGCCGTCGTTGGGCGGATCGGAGAGAAAGCCGAGCAGCTCGAAGCTTTTGTCCAGCAGGCAGACGACGCCATTTTCGCCGACGCCGTCGGTAAAGTCAAGATCGTCGAGCTCGAGACGGGCGACGACAGCGTCGCCGGCTGCGCTGCCGAACGTGACGCTGGTTTCGTTGATTATAAAGAGCGAACGGCATTTTTCACCGGAGGCCGGGGAGGGGAAGGCGGCGAGGGTCATGTTGTTCCTTTGCAGGAGCAGCGCATCCCAGCGCTCCTCCTCGCCGGGAAAGCGTTTCGCAAGAAAGCTGGGATAGTCGTAGATATGAAGCGACGTGAGCACGCTGCCGCGGGTGCGCAGGCAGAGAAAGAGCTCGGAGAGATAGGGGTTGGAGTTGCGGAGCGCCGCAAGAATGTCCATGGCGTCGGCGGTGCGCCTGTAGTCGCGATAGCTCTCGGTGTGCCGGACGTAGCTGAAGGCAAACGAGGTTATCTTTTTGTCGAGGAGCATCTGAGCAAGCGTGTTCTGCGCGCTGCTCAGAGAGGTGTCAAGCTGGTTGGCGGCGTGTTCAATGTGCAGCTGCTGACTGTCAAGCTCGCGCCGGATGAGGACACGGCGAAAATATATGAGGACGCCGAAGCCCATTGAGAAAAGGATGATGACCGCGACAAGCGTCACTGAGATTATCTTGACAAAGATGCTCCGATAGGCATATTTTGACAGCGACGTGCGTATTGAATAGAGCTTCGACACCTGCGCACCTCCGTAATGTTTGGCTTTCGATTTTAATTATAGCACGTATGCGGACTTTTTTGAAGCGGATATTTTTCTGCGGCCACGGCGCACTCAGTCGAAATATGCCGCAAGAAAGTCGTCAATACCGCCGTCATAGACCGCCATCGCCATATAGTAAAAGCCAAGCTGATTGCCGACGATGTAGCCGATGACGGTTTTTCCTCTGTATTCGCACATGTCGATATCGGAATTGTTGGAGATGAAGCCGTTTTGTATGCTGCGGCGCGTCTCGTCGTCGATATCGTGCGCCATGGGTGAGATCAGCCGGTCCCCGTTGCCGGGCATGAGTATCGGGTTATAAAGCCCGACGTACCAGTCGCGGAAGTCACGGGTGCGGTAGATATAGTTGGTATAGCGTTGGCAGGGCAGCTCGGTGACGGCGATGACGTAATACCAACCGCGGGAATAGCGCATGTACGGACCGCCCATATAGCGCTCCTTGGAAAAGCCCAGCTCGTCAGGCATGAACGTCCAGTCGCGCAGATTTTTTGAGGTTGCGAAGAACAGCGTGAACGGGTGAGCGCCGACGGCTTCGACAGGGCGATCCGCCTCCATCAGCAGCACGTAGCCGTCAGAGCCCTTGGTGAGAGAGGTGTTGTAATAGCGCCAGCCGGGACGCCTGAACAGCGTGCGGCGGCTCCAGCTTATGAGGTCGCGGCTCTCGAAAATCACGATCTCGTCGCCGCCGTTGGTCTCTCCGCCGGAGAGGACGCCGAGCACGTATGCCGTGTCGTTTTCCTGATAGAACGAGTAATAGTAGCAGCCCTCGCCGAAGCGTGAGAGTATCTCGCCGCTCTCAAAATCTCGGATGATGGCGAGGGTCTGTCCGTATTGGTTTATTGTGCCGTGGGATTTATCGACAAGCTCCAGCCACATCAGCCTTTCGCCGTCCGGGGCGTTCCAGACGAACGGAGAGGATTCGCCGTTCGGGCTGATGGCGCCGAGCTTGCGCACGACAGGAAATTCGCCGTGCATCAGCGTGCAGGAATCGTAATTTGTCTCCATATCGAGCAACTCCGTCTTTCATTCTTTCATTTATGGCTTCAGCAGTTTTTCCGCGCCAAAGCGCATTTTCAGGCTGACCTGAAAATGCGCTCCGGAGCTTGCGGTTTTGAGATGCGGGGGTTATCTCCAGTTGCCCTTCAGCACGGGGAGCTGATCCGCGTATTTATTATAGATATCCAGGACAAGCTGGCAATTGAAGCCGTTCAAGGTTTCGATGAAGTTGTCCCAATCGGAATCAAAGTTGAGCTCGCCCATGATGAACTTGGCCTGCTGTTCTTCAACATAGGTGGAAACCGGACTGGTGACCTCGCTGACGGCATTCTTTTCGTCCTCGGTGAGCAGGTTGCCGGGTATGCGGCGGCTGTAGGCTCCCTTTACCTCGCCGGAATTCATTCTGTCTATGAGCTTCCAAAGAGATTCTCTGGCGTGGTTGCTGTAATACTTTTCATAGTAAACACTGGCGGTGTTTAATCCGAAGGAACGGGTCCACGGATCCTGCCAAAGGCCGAGATCCGAGTAGAGATCGACATCTCCGTCTGGCTTGAGAGGGAGCTTGATGTTTTCCAGGAAATGCTTCTCGCCGTCGTCGCCATATTCGAAGGATACGCCCTCGATGCCGTAAGAGAGAAGGTCGGAGAACTCCTCGCTATATAAGAGATCCATTATGCGCGCAATCAGCTCCGGATACTTGGTGTTCGCGCCGGAGGCGACGGCCCAGTTGAGCTGTCCGTCGCGCGGGATAGCAACCTCCTGACGGTAGACGGTGTAGCTCGGAGTGATGATCGAAATCTCCGGCCAGCTCTCGATGGCGGCGGGATAGAAGTTGGTGAAGCCCCACCTGCCCTCGTTGAGATCGCCATAGACGGTCTCCTCGGGAAGGGTGTTAATTTCGTGGCTGATCAGCTCCTCGTTCCACATGGTGTTCAGCGTCATGAGCAGCTTTTTGTATTCCTCTCTTGCCTTCTCGTGGAGATGGGTATAGACATACTGATTGCTCTCGGTATCGAAGAAGAAGCTGCCGAGATAGCCGTATGAGAACATCTTTTCGATGCCGGAGGCGGCGGTGCCCATGCCCCAGGGGCAGTTATAGGGAATGAAATCGGGGCGCTCCTGCTTGATCTTGCGGCAGGCGTCAAGGAACTCGTCCAGGGTCTCGGGGGTCTTTATGCCGAGCTCGTTCATCAACGCATCATTTTGCAGTATACCGGTGCAGATGACGTCATCATCGTAGCCGGAGTTGAGCAGCGCATAGAGGTGCCCCTCGCTGTCGTAAAGAAACCCGGTCACGCCGTTGTTAGCCATGTATTCCTTGACGTTCGGCATATAATCCATCATCGGAGCAAAGTCGTAGAAGATGCCGTTGGGGCCGTAGGTGCTGAGGACGTGCGTGACTTGGTCGAAAATGGTGAAATCGGCTACGTCACCGGAGACGAAATATAGCTGGAGCTTGTTTTGATAGTCGTCCCCCGGGATCAGCTCCATGTCTACATTGATGTTGCCAAGCATCTCGTAGACCCTGTCGCAGATGACCATTCCGGTGGTGACGCCCTTCTGGTAAGCGCCCTGTCCAACATCGAACCATCTGTAGGTGAGGGTGATCTCTTCGCCGGTATAGGGCAGGACAAATTCACTTTCGGGCATGTCTTTTTCGGATTCGCTCATGCCGGAGCTGTCCTTGCTTTCCTCCATCTTGGAGCTGCTCTGATCCGGCGTCGGCTTGGTGCAGGCGAACAGCGAAAGCGTCATGACGAGCACAAGCAGCAGAGCGATAAGCTTGGATACGTACTTCATTTGTGGGTTCCTCCTTTTTATAAATAAATTTATATTTCAGACGCCGATGCCCTGCAATCAGGTACGGCACGGACGTCCGGAATACTGCTTAGCCCTTGAGGGAGCCTATGAGCACACCCTTTGCAAAATATTTTTGCAGGAAGGGATAGATTAACATGATGGGCGCGATGGTGATGACGACGACCGCGCATTTCAGGGTTCGGGCTGTGATCTTCATGCCCGTCATCAGGAAAAACTGAGCCCGCTGCTCCCAGTCCCCCTTTGCCATTGTGACGAGCATGCTGCGCAGCAGCAGTTGTATTGGATACTTCTCAGGCGAGCGCAGATAAATCAGCGGGCCGAAATAGCCGTTCCATGAGCTGACCATCGAGAAGAGCGTCATCGTCGCAAGCAGCGGCATCGATAGCGGGACGACGATGAGAAAGAGGACATACATGTGTCCCGCGCCGTCAATCTTGGCCGCGTCCTTCAGCTCGTTCGGGAGCTGCATGAAGAAGGTGCGGTATATGGCGAGGTTCCATGCGCTCACGCCGGGGAGTATCAGCGCCCAGATAGTATCTATGAGCCCGAGGCTGGATATGAGCAGATAGGTGGGTATCAGGCCGCCGCCGAAAAACATGGTGATGAGAAAATAGATCATTATCGGCTTTTTAAAAACGAAGTCCGGCTCGGAGAGCGGGTACGCGGTTATGCAGTGCAGGAACAGGCTGAGCGCCGTGCCGCTGACGGCATATATTATCGAGTTCAGGTAGTAGCGCAGTATATCCTTTTCTCTGAAAATATATTTGTAGGTGGAGAAGGTGAAGCCGACCGGCAGAAGCGTGATGTTGCCCCCGCCAAGCACCGCCGCGTCGCTCAGCGACATGGAGACACAGTATATGACGGGATATACGAAGCAGATGGAGACGAAGACGAAGAATATGTAGATGAGGATCTGAAAAAACTTCTCGCCCGGAGATCTTTTGTAATACATGCTATCTCTCCTTTCGCCGAATCAAAAGAACGAGGCGGCGCCGACTTTTCTGTTGAGCCAGTTTGTGGAAAACGTGAGGATCAGGGCTATCACCGAGAGGAATATCCCGACGGCGGCGGAATAGCTGAACTTTCCGCCCTCCAGGCCGTAGCGGTATATGTAGGTCCCGATGATGTCGGCGGTCTCGTAGGTGGTTGGGCGGTACATAAGCAGAACCTTTTCGGTGCTCGCGCTCAGCAGTCCTCCGACGGCGAAGATGAGCTGTATCTGTATCGTCGGCGCTATCGCCGGCAGGGTGATGTGCAGCATCTGGCGGAAACGCCCCGCGCCATCCAGCACGGCCGATTCGTACATCTCCTGATCCACGCCGGATATCGCGGCCAGATACAGTATCGAGCCGTAGCCGATGCCCTGCCATATGCCCGAAAACGTATATAGTGTGCGGAACCACTCCCTGCGATCAAAGAAGTTGATGCGCTGGCCTCCGAGCAGCTCGATGAGGTCGTTTACAATGCCGCTTCGCAGCCCGAAAAGCTCCATCATCAGGCCGACGACGATAACTATCGAGATGAAGGTCGGCATATAGGATATCGTCTGGGTCACGCGCTTGAACACGCCGTCATTCAGCTCGTTTATCAGCAGCGCGAATATTATCGGCGCAGGAAAGCCGAACACCAGCGACAGCGCTCCCAGCCAAAGCGTGTTGCGTATTATGCGCCAGCAGAACGGATCCCTGAAGAAGCTGGCAAAATGCCGCAGGCCCACCCATTGGCTCCCGAGTATGCCCTTGCCGGGATTGTAGTTTTGAAACGCCATCAGTACACCGTAGATCGGAATGTAGTGGAAGATGAAAATCAGCACGATGCCCGGAATCACCATGAGACACAGCGGCCAATCGCGTCTGAGCCGCTCCGCGAAAGTTTTCTTGTTCAAATCGATTCCTCCTTTGGGCGTTGCCCGTCGTTCGTTTCGTTATTTCAATGATAACATCGCATGAACAAAATGTAAATAGAAACAATATTACAATATACCGATTTTCTTTCTTGTGATATAGACACAAATTATTGCCTCAAACGCAGTTTTTGGCGCGGGATCGCCCGTCTGCCCGGCAGGCAGTCGCCCGGCGGCTGGGGTGTGCGGGAAAGAAAACGGGGATAATATCAGCTTTGCGGACTAATGGCGAAGGCCGCCGGCGCCCGCAGCGCTCCTGACCTTTGCCAATAAAGCGGGACACGGTGCGGCCGCTATATCGGAAATTGACGCCCTGCTGTTGGCAGGCGTCATTGCAAAAAAGCTTTTTATTATGCGAAATATATGCTATAATCATCGGTGTAGAGCTTTTTGAAGGGGATGACGAGAATGAGAGACAAAAAGCACGCGGGCTCCCGGCTTCCCGGCCAGCTTGCCGGTATATTATTTTTTCTGCTGATGGGTGCCGCCTGCGGCCTGACGATAGCCGTGATAAGCGATCGCGCGGGCGTCTGTGAGCTGCCGTTCGGAAGCTTTTTCCTGCTGCTGCTCGCCGAGGTGCTGCTGCTGTATGCCGCGATATTCACGCAGTTCCTCCTCCACGAGACCGGACACCTTGTGTTCGGGCTTGCAACCGGCTATCGCTTTTCCTCGTTCCGCATCGGAAGCCTGATGCTGCTGCGCTCAAGAGGACGGCTGTGTCTGCGCCGCTTCTCGCTTGCCGGGACAGGCGGGCAGTGCCTGATGAGCCCGCCGGAAATGCGCGGAGGGAAGCTGCCGTTTGTGCTGTACAATCTCGGCGGCGCAATAATGAATCTCGTCCTTGCGGCGCTGTTTCTCGGGCTGTATTTTATCCTGCGCGGCGGGCCGCTGCTCTCGATGTTTTGCCTGCTGATGTGTGTCTGCGGCGTCGGTATAGGGCTTACTAACGGCATTCCGCTGCGCATGAGCGCCATCGACAACGACGGCATGAACGCCGTATCGCTTGGGCGTTCTCCCCGGGCGCTGCGGGCGTTCTGGATACAGATGACCGTCAACGCGCGCTCGGCGGACGGCGTCCGGCTGCGCGATATGCCTGAGGAATGGTTTGAAATGCCGGAGAAGGAGGAGCTCGGGAACGGCATGACCGCCGCGCTTGCCGTGCTGTGCGCCGAACGCCTGATGGATGCGCGCGACTTTGACGCCGCTGCCGAGCTGATCGACCGGCTGTGTGCGGAAAGGACGGCCATAGCGGGGATACACTCCTTTCTGCTCTCCTGTGACCGCCTCTGCTGCGAGCTGCTTTGCGCGCGGGGGAAAGGGGAGGAGGTTCAGCCGCTCAGCCGCGAACGGCTCGCGCTCATGCGGCGGATGAAAAGGTGTCCCGCCGTTATCCGCACAGAATATTTTTGCGCGCTGCTCCGCGAGCGTGACGGGGAGAAGGCCGGGAGGCTCCTGCGGCGCTTTGAGCGCGTCGCAAAAGCCTATCCCTACTCCGGCGATATCGAGGGCGAGCGGGAGCTTTTGCAGCTTGCCCGCGCCGCCGCCTGACCGGGCGATGCCACCGGCCCATGTGAGGCCATATGTATTGTAAATTCCGCAAGGATGTGCTATAATTGATTGTAGTCAATATTCCCTGTTGCGATATCCTCATGGAGGGGGTGAAAAACGATGTCTAAAGGAATACAGGCGCGCGGAGTCACAAGGCTAAACAAGATGCTGAGCGCCGCTGTCAAGCTTTTTCTGGAAAACGGATACGAGAGAACCACAACCACCGCGATAGCCCGCGCTGCGGGAATGTCGCCCTCATCCTTTTTTGCCGCGTTCGAGACCAAGGAGGAGCTTTTGCTGGTGCTGGTGCAGAAGATGTTCGGCGACCAGTTTGACAACGCCGCGCGGATGCTCGGTCAGAACACCGATCCGCTGATGCTCTACTGCGTCGAAACGACGCTGCAAATGCACATTGTCGAGCTGTCAGAGCCGCTGCGCGAGATATATGTCATGGCGTATTCGCTGCCGACCACCTCGGACTACATATACCTCAAAACCTCCCAGAAGCTTGAGACGATATTCGCCGATTATCTGCCCAACGCACAGGAAAAAGATTTCTACGAGCTTGAGATTGCGTCGGCGGGCATAACCCGCGGCTTTATGGCGAAGCACACGGATCTCTATTTCACCATGGAGCAGAAGCTGCGCCGCTATCTTGACTGCTGCCTGACGCTCTACCACGTTCCTGAGGAGCGCCGCAGCGCCGCTATAGCCGCCGTGCTGCGTATGGATCTTCGCTCCGCGGCGGAAAAGATCATCTCCGATATCTCGCAGAAGGCGAACGAGGGCTTTGCCTCGATGATGTCCGAGAATTGACGCGCCTTATGAAAAGAAAAACGCTTTGCCGGGATTTTTCCTCCTTGGCAAAGCGTTTTTATATATTTCCGTCAGATAAGCTCATCTCCGTGGCTTTCCATCCATTCGCGAGCAGCGTCGTAGGCGTCGTAGTCGAGATCCGCCATAGTGTTTGTGTGCAGCACTATCCCCTCGGCCTCGCCGCGCCGGATCCTTTCGAGATAGAAATCGAGCTGCCAGAGCACCGCCTTGCGTGTCGCTTCCCTATCCTCGCCGAAATTCCAGAGATAGCAGCCGAACATTCGCCGCTGCTTCGGCGTCATCCGCTTGAAGATTTCAAACTTCTCCGGGATAAGCGGTACGTCGCTCTCCTTCCACGTCCACATTATTACTCCGTCGAACGGCTCGATGTATTTCATAAAGGTGTTGTCCTCCGCCTCGTCCGTCCCAAACTCGTGGGTATAGAGAACCATCCACATATCCAACTGGTTCTCCGGATCGCGGTGCAGACGCTCGTGCGCTTTTTTCAGGTTTTCGAGCGGAATCTCTCGGTGGTAATCGAAATCCGTGAGACCTGTACGCTTGAAGTCGTCGTAGACGACGGCGGTCACGTTAGGAAATTCCTCCCGCATGGACGCGACCCCGTCCAGAACCGACAGCTCCCTTGTCGCGGCAAACGTCTCCCACCCGACGTTCCTGAACGTTGTGAAGGATTTGTTGTACTGCCGCCGGTTTACCTCAATGTCCATCGGCACCATAAACACATTGCGCACGCCCAGATAAAGGCACGCCTCCGCGGGAGTCATTCTGGACTCTCCGCCGTTGCCGCATTTATGGTTGAATATCCCCTCCGGGTGTCCCCACAGCCACATTTTTTCTCTCAATGCCTCGCTCATTGCCGTATCCTCCTTATTTTTCGGATTTCCATATATATTTTATCATGTCCGACGCCTCTCTGTCATTAGGCAGATCGGCTGCATTTTTGGCGGAATCAGTCTCCGACCGTTGCAATCGGGGGCAGTCTGGTGTAAAATATATGTGAAGGGTGGTGAAGCTGCATGGAGCTCACGGAGAAGGCCGCGCCCTGCTTTACTCGGCGGGATTTTCCTATCCACGAGAACAACGTATACATTCATATGTCCTCGGAATATCCGGATTTCATCGGCGTGCCGCACCGGCATGAATACATCGAGATCGTCTATATCATATC
>CANNTZ010000043.1 GCA_947522735.1 uncultured Oscillospiraceae bacterium
CCTTTGCTTACTTTCGTCGCAAAACGAAAGTAAGTGCCCGCCCGGCACGAGGGCAAGTCAGCGCCAAAGCGCAGTCAACCCTCGCCAAAGGCGAAAGAAAAAGTCAACAATAAGAAAAAAACAGAATCACCCAACGCCGCGCGAGCCAGTCGGCGCACTTGATAACGTAAGCCCACGCGCAAAGCGCGGAGGCGCTCCGCGTTCGGTCGAAAGATGAGAGGAGATCCAAGGGGAGAGAAGAAAACCGCCCGAACGGTTTTCTTCTCTTTCCTTGGTGCGCCTTTGCTTACTTTCGTCGCAAAACGAAAGTAAGTGCCCGCGCGGCACGAGGGCAAGTCAGCGCCAAAGCGCAGCTTATCCTCGCCGAAAGGCGGAAGAAAAAGTCAACCGTAAGAAAAAAACCGAATCAACCCAACGCCGCGCGAACCGGTCGGCGCATTCGATAACGTAAGGTCCCCGCAACGCGAAGCGCGAGGACGACCGAATCGCGGCTATATCACCGGGCATTGCCCGGCGCGGATATGCCAGCGGGCGCTGCCCGCCCTCGCCAAAGGCGAAAGAAAAAGCCATCAGCAGCGTAGGCCTGTGATTTTATCCGGTTGCCGTGTCACGTCTCTTTCTCCATACAGCCAAGTGTCACCGAATTTGCAGATGTACCTATTTTACCATACATGGTCGCAAATTTCAACGCTTTAATGCAATGTCTTGACATCTCTCCGTATTCCCGAGAAAGACGGGACATGCTGTGCGGTCCTGATGCTCAAAACAGGGAAATAGCCTCGAAAGCAGCTCCGCTTCCAAGGCTGTTCCTTTTGAGGATCATCTTCCTCTGTGCTGTGCTTTTCTTTTCGCTTCTGCTGCTTTAAGTCAAACATGCGCCGCTTTTCCGCTTCCCGCTGCCGTTTGCTGATCATCCTCTTCACCGGCTTATTTTCTTCTCTTTGCATCTGCAACGCCTGCTGCGATTTGGTTCCGATGCCGTACCCGGCAGTCTGCCTTCGCGCTTCTCGCTGAATTCGCTTCGGATTTGTCGCTTCCTGTCTGACCTTAACCTCAACAGACGGGCTGAATTTGAGCCGACAGTAACTTTTCAGAACAAATTCCAAAGCCTCATAGTCCTTAGGCTCTGCTCCGAATGTGACCCTGCATACAGATAGTTTTCCGTCTTCTATACGCTCGAACACACCGGCCCAGAACGGGGCGTCGAAATATACCGTCAGCGCTTCTCTGCTTTCGCCCATAACGAAACCCTCCTGAAATGTATTTCACAGAAACGGACAACCCGGAGGGGCAGGTTACTTACCTGAATCACTTCAGACGGCCGGGCTACCTACCGGCTCTAACACATCTGCGGATGTGCATTGCGTTTTTATCCTGTGATTATATAAAGTGCATTTATGCACAGTATATCGGCTGTATTCTTCATTTAGTTGACAAACCGCCGGCTATCTGTCCTTCTTTATCATCAGCGGAGAACCGTACTCATCTATTCCGTTATCTGTAAATCCAAGAGATAGCCAAAATCTGCGAGACTCATCTTTCGCATAATTCAAAGCATAATATATCGCGCCATCATCTTTTGTATATTCAAAAAGAGCTTGAAAGCATTCATGTCCGGCTCCGTTTCCACGATATTCAGGAAAGACCCAGAAATCCAAAATAAAACATTTGCCATCCTCGCTTTTAAAAGTACAGTATTGAGCTGCGCCAATCCTAACCCCCTCACGAACAAAATAGACCATGTGCAATGTATCCGGCGTGCGTAACATATGCCCCCTCAGAACATCCCGATATTCCGAGCTCCGAAAATATACCTTTTCTTCTTCTGTCGTTATCATTCCATCATTCACCAAATAATGAAACTGTATGCTCCAGTATTCATCAATTCGTTCAACCGGTATCTCCTCAATTTTTATCACTTTTCTCCTCCGTGATCGGCGATTTGTCGTTATTATTTAATGGTATTATATCACGACTATGCGGCCTTTTCAACTTGAGCCTGTGACCGTTTTCGGGTAACGGTGATGCCGCTGTCTCAATACTCGAATTACGCAGCCCATCCTCCGCCGTCAGAATCGCCGTCATAGTCTTGCGTTTTGGAGCCTTGTCTCCACCCGGCTTCAGCCGTCGTTTGTAAGCCCGCATTTTTACAGCCTCGCCTTGTTTGCATTATCGCAGAACAGGAAAATGTGCAAAAAATGCCGGAACCGTCGAATATCCGACGGCCCCGGCGCAAAAGGAGATCGATTATCTGTAAAGCGGTCCGTACTGACGGCAGGCGGCGTAATCGGCGGCCTGTCTGTCGGCGGTGCCAAAGGAGGACCAGGAGTGCGGACGGTAAATCTTCTCGTCGTCAACGTTGTGCATCGTCACGGGGATACGCAGCATTGAGGCGAGGGTGATGAGGTCAGCGCCGACATGGCCGTAGACGGTGACGCCGTGGTTCGCGCCCCAGTTCGCCATAACACTGTAAACATCGGTGAAAGCGCCCTTTCCGGTGAGACGCGGGCAGAACCAGGTGGTCGGCCAGGTCGGGTCGGTGCGCTTGTCGATGACGTTGTGTATCTCGTCCGGCAGATCGGCGGTGAAGCCCTCGGCGATCTGGAGCACCGGTCCGATACCCTCGACGATATTGAAGCGCAGCATGGTCACAGGCATCTCTGCATGGCAACGGAAGTGGCTGGAGAAGCCGCCGCCACGGAAGTATTCGTAATCGGCGCGGCACCAGTCGGTTGCCTTGAGGCAGGCGGAGATATCCTCGTCGGTCATCTCCCAGAAGGGCTTCATGCAGCCCTTGCCCTCGACGTCCCTGGCGGCTCCGCTTCCGTCCAGCGCGGTCGCGCCGGAGTTGATGAGGTGGATGAAGCCGTTTGCAGCAACGCCCTCGGGCCTGTGTCCGGTCACGCGCTCGCACGCCTCGGGGCTCCAATAGGTGCGAACATCGTGGAAGCAGGGCGCAGAGTTGGTGACGAGCGTGCCAAGCATCATCGCGACGCCGTTGCAGGTGTCGTTCTCGGTCGCAAAGGGGGTCGGGGCCTTACGGCCATTCCAGTCAAAGGTAGAGGCAAGGATTGCCTCGGTGAAGTCGGCGTTGGGCAGCCAGTCGGTCCACTGGCGCTGTCCCTGGAAGCCGCCCGCGACGGCGTTCCTGCCGAGCGCTTCCTCGTGCCAACCCATCTCGTCCAGCTTCGGGTTGCCGTAGAGGATGTCGCGGATGATGAGGGTCATCTTGACGATAAATTCCCAGTCCTTCTCCGGCGGGACTATCTTGGAGCTGGTGATGACCTTCGGATGCGTCTTTGCTGCGTTCTTGTCAAAGCCCTCCGGGCAGTTTGCCTTTACCCACGCGAGCGCCCTTTCGTATTCCTCGTGGTCATATATGCCGATGGCTATGCGGCGCAGAATCTCGACCTCGTCCACCCACTCCGCGCGGATGCCGAAGTATTTCTGGAGCACCGAGGCGTCGCAGAAGCTTCCGGCAATACCCATTGCTATGGCTCCGACGTTGACGTAGGCCTTGTTCTTCATCCAGCCCGCGGCGACGGCGCAGCGCGCAAAGCGCAGAATCTTTTCGGCGACGTCGTCGGGGATGCTCATGTCCTGAGCGTCCTGAACGTCGTGGCCGTAGATGGAGAAGGCGGGAAGTCCGTGCTGGGCGTGAGCGGCCAGAACGGCAGCAAGATATACGGCGCCCGGACGCTCGGTGCCGTTGAATCCCCAGACCGCCTTGATGGTGTTGGGAGCCATGTCAAAGGTCTCGGTGCCGTAACACCAGCAGGGGGTGACAGAGAGGGTGGCGGTGACGTTTTCGCAGACGAACTGGTCGGCGCACCGGGCCGCCTCAACGCCCGAGCCTATGGTGGTGTCGGAGATGACGCACTGCACGGGAGTGCCGTCGGGATAGCGCAGCGTGCTGCTGATAAGCTCAGCGGCCGCTTTTGCCATGCCCATTGTCTTTTCCTCAAGACTCTCGCGGACGCCGCCGAAGCGTCCGTCAATAATGGGACGTATACCTATTTTCGGATAAAGCATAATCGTACCTCCTTAATTTTATCGCAGAGATTTATTGCCTATTTTTAGCCATATTCACTATAGCATTTTTGTCTATCTTTGTCTCGCTATATTTTGTGTTTTGCTGGACAAATCTTGTGGTGAGATTTATAATATATTATATGAGGAGGCGAGAGCCATGGATGCGTTTTTGGAGCAAAGGGTATACGACAGCCGACTGATAGTGTTTGCGCGAAGCTATGAGAATCTGCGCTTTCTGCCACACTACCACCGCGAAACGGAGCTGATATATCTGCGTGCAGGCAGCGCACACATCGGCGTGGGCAGCGTGAAGCTGCTGTGCCGTGAGGGCGATCTCGTGGTCTGCCGCGGCGGCGACACCCACTACAGCAACGACGGGAGCGACGACAGCGTCATGGATTTTCTGATTTTTGATCCGATGGAGACGGAGCGGCTGTGCGCGGGGCGTCAGAATCTTCCGCCGGTTATAAGGGCTGAGGCGCTGCGCGCGGCGGGAATGGACAAATATTGCGAAAAAGTGTACGACACGATACATGACGAGCTGGAGCGCCGGGAGGACGGCTGGGATACTCTGGTGCGGCTGGAGATAGCCGGGCTGATGACGCGGCTGGAGCGGTATTTTCACGCTGAAAACGGGCGGCTTCCGGCGCTTGGCGGGAGCGGAATGTTTGACCGGCTGGGGCGGCTGATGGAATATCTCGAGGTGAATTACGGACAGCAGGTGCGTCTTGAGGACGCGGCGGCGGTGATGGGCTATGAGCCAACCTACTGCTCTCGCGTGTTCCGAACGCTGACCGGCATGAGCTTTTCAAAATATCTCAATGCGGTGCGCGTCGGAAAGGCCATCGACATGCTGCGCTCCGAGTGCGACGGCAAGCATCGGGATATTGCGGGGATAGCGCTGCGGTGCGGCTTTGAGGTGCGCAACTTCAACCGGGTGTTCAAGTCCCAGACGGGCATGACGCCATCCGAGTTCGCCGCTGCGGGCGCGTTGCCCTCAAAGCCCTCCGTCGGTAAATTTTACGACACGACGCCGACGGTGTCATACAGGCGTGTGGTGCGGTGAGCGGCGCTTTTGCGGCAAGGGCGCGTCCCGATATGTCCTTGTCCGGCCTTTGCGGCATTTTTTTACAGGATTATATCTTCGCCGCCGGTAAAGAATAAACCCGACGGATATGTTTTCCGTAAATATTGCTATAAGGACTGATCTTGATGAAAAAGGGCGTTGGCATGATGATGACCGGCGCGGCAGTCGGACTGGCTGTCGGCGCGGCTGCGGGAGCGATGAGCTGCTGCAAAAAGACGAATATGCGCACGATGAAGCGCAAGGCAGGCAAGCTCATACGCGCCGCCGGGGACATGCTGGACGATATCACCGGCGCATTCAAATTCTGACCTCCCCTTGCGCTCTCCCTCACGGCGTCCGCGGAGCTCTCCGTGCGGCGCCTTTTTTGCATAGCCCGTTGCCTTTTGTGCATGACACGCCGAAAAATATTGGCAGCGACGGCGCAATGTGATATAATAGGCTGTGTTGAGAATCAAATCACCGCAAGGGGGAGCTTTAAATGATAAAAAACGTCACGCAGGACATCTTTTATGTCGGCGTCAACGACCATGACGTCGATCTGTTCGAGGGACAGTATGTCGTGCCGAACGGCATGGCCTACAACTCTTATGTTATCGCCGATGAGCGGCCGGCTGTCGTCGATACCGTTGACGCACGCTTTGTGCAGGAGTGGCTGGACAATGTCGCCGAAGCGCTCGGCGGGCGCAGCCCGGACTACCTCATCGTACAGCACATGGAGCCGGATCATTCCGCCGGCATCGCAAGCTTTCTCGACGCCTATCCCGGGGCGCAGGTCGTAGGCAACGTCAAGACCTTCACCATGATCGACAACTTTTTTGATCTTGAGCTCACCGGGCGCAAGCTCGTCGTTGCAAACGGCGATACCCTCGCGCTCGGACGTCACACCCTCACCTTCGTCCTTGCTCCGATGGTACACTGGCCCGAGGTCATGGTGACCTATGACAGCGCGGACAGGATCCTGTTTTCCGCCGACGGCTTCGGCAAGTTCGGCGCGCTCGATATTGACGAGCCGTGGGATTGCGAGGCCCGGCGCTATTACATCGGCATAGTCGGCAAGTACGGCGCGCAGGTGCAGGCGCTGCTCAAAAAAGCCGCCGCACTGGATATCGCGACAATCTGCCCTCTGCACGGCCCGGTGCTCACCGGTGCTCTTGAGCACTACATCGGCCTCTACGACATATGGTCGTCCTACCGTGCCGAGAGCAAGGGCGTCGTCATCGCCTATACCTCCGTCTACGGCCACACCAGAAGGGCCGCGGAGCTGCTCGCCGAAAAGCTTGGCGAAAGGGGCTGCGCAAATATCGTGCTGCACGACCTTGCCCGCGACGACATGGCGGAGTGCGTTGAGGACGCGTTCCGCTACGACAGACTTGTCCTTGCGACGACCACCTATAACAACGATATTTTCCCGTTCATGCGCGAATTTATCGAGCACCTGACCGCGCGCAGCTTCCAGAACCGCACCGTCGGCCTCATCGAGAACGGCTCCTGGGCGCCGACGGCGGCGAAAGTCATGCGCGAGCTGCTTGGCAACTGCAAGAGCATCACGTGGCTCGATACTGCCGTCACCGTCAAATCGGCGCTCAAGCCCGCAAGCGTCAACCAGCTATGCGCAATGGCGGACGAGCTCTGCAAGGGCTGATTCCGAAATATACGGCCTAAAAAATGCCCGGACGCGGCTCATGCATTGCGTCCGGGCATTTTTCGTTTATGATGATTTTCAGCGCAGCTCCTCTGGCAGCTCGCGGAAATAGAAGCGGCGTCCGGCGTCGCCGGCTGCAAATTCATTCATCAGCAGCGTGTCGAAATCGTCGGAGGCGCGCAGCTTTTTCGCCTCGCCGGAGCGCCTGACAAGCGCGGCAAAGCCGGTTGCGACAAAGAACAGCGCCGCCGCAAACAGCACTATCATCACCGGAAGATATATCTTCTCGATGTAGTTCCGCAAAAACTCCGAGATTACCCATGAGCCTGCCAGCAGCAGCGCAGCAAAGGCGAGCGATACCAGCAGCGTGCGGCGTCCGGCGGTGACAAGGCGCTTTGCCGCGCACGCCGGGCAGACATAGCCCTCTACGAGGCTGTATCCGGAGGCGTCCTTCGGCTCGCGCTCCTCCGCGAGATAAAAGCGTCCCGGCTTCATTTCGGCGTCGCAGCCAAGACAGGCGGGCGCCTCGTCATACTGCATCAGGCAGAAGGTCTTTGGGCCTTTCAAAACCTCTTTTTCCGTCATGTTATCATTCCTTTCAATCAGCTTCAGTCGAGCACGAACAGCTCCGGACGGTAGCACTCGACCGCGTAGCCGTTCAGCTCCAGCTCGACCGCATCCGTCAGCGAGTCGAGATATTCGTTAAATTCGTCGAGCCGCAGCTCGTAGGATACCGCAAGACGGTTGTTTTCGATAAGCTCCTCGCTGTCGGCAGCGGAGAGCTTCTGGAGCACAAAATAGTAATCCTCGTCGTCCTCATATAGCGCCACCTCGCCCGGCGACATCTGCTCGATAAACTCCATGATATCCACGGAATACAGCAGCTCGCCGTTCTCGACGATGGAAATGTGCGACTGAAGCTCACTGCCGTGCTCATGGTCAAGCTCGCTGCCGGCAAGCTCGCACAGCTCCTCCTCGGCCTGCGCCACCAGCGCGTCGGCGTTCTCGCCGGCTCTTATGCGGTCCATATAATCCACCGCCCTTTCGCGCTGCTCCTCAAGCTCCTTTTCGCCAAGCTTTTCGCCGTCCTCATCGCGCTTTGCAATGCCGATGATGCGGAAAAGCTTGTAATCCGCATCGAAGAACGCGGCGATCTCGTCCGTCGTCAGCGCGCGTTCGCCGTCCGCGCCGTAGAGCGCCTCGAAGATATACTTCGGCTTCAGGCTGCTGCGGCAGGACTCTCTGACCGAGTCCTCCGTCACGCCGTTTTTATTGTATACGTCCGAATATCTCTCCCACTGCTTTTCGGCGTTGGAGTCCGCCTTCGCCGACGCTTCGTCCGGAAGCGTCAGCTCGAGCCGGTCAAATTCTGCGTCCACGGCCAACTGCTCCCGGAGCAGACGCAGTGTCTCGTCCTCGATCCACTTCTCGGCGGGAACCCCGTCTATATCGTGCGCAAGAATAACCTCGGCGTCGCTGGCCGTCTCGCCGGTCTTGCCCTTCGCGGTGGAAAACGCTGTGAACATCTTGAGGCTGTAATCGGAGATGGGAATCCTTTTGCCGTCGAGCTCGGCAATATAGCTCGCGTCGCGCGAGCAGGCGCAGAGCATAAGAGATAATGCGAGCAGCAGCGCGGCGGCTGCGATGAGCTTTTTGTTCATGTCGATCAGCTTTCTGATATGGATTTTTGTTGCGCATGGAACGGTTGACAGAGCGCGTTCGCTCTTAATGGTGTGCAGCTTGGTCTGTAAAGTGCAGGGCGTGCTCGATATCTTGCGAAGATATCGACAGAGTGCCGCTCAGTCTATAGAGTGCAGGGCGTACTCGATATCTTGCGAAGATATCGACAGAGTGCCGCTCAGTCTATAGAGTGCAGGGCGTGCTCGATATCTTCGAGTATGTCGTCAATGTCCTCTATACCGACGGAGAAGCGGATCATTCCGGGGGATATCCCGGCAGCCACAAGCTGTTCGTCGGTGAGCTGGCGGTGGGTGGCGCTGGCGGGATGGAGCACAAGCGTTTTCGCGGCGGCGACATGCACTGCGTTGACGGCAAGCTTGAGATGATCCATGAACCTCGCCGCGTTCTCCTTGCCGCCCCTGATGCAGAACGAGATGACGCCGCTACAGCCTTTTGGCAGATACTTTTCAGCAAGCCCATGGAAACGGTTGTCCGCGAGATAGGGATAGTTCACGCTCTCGATCTTATCGTTTGCAACGAGATATTCGGCGACGCGCTCGGCGTTGCGGCAATGGCGCTCCATGCGGACGTGCAGCGTCTCTATGCCGATGTTTAGCAGGAACGCGCTCAGCGCGGGCGGATAGCCGCCGAGGTCGCGCATGAGCTGGACGCGCGCCTTGGTGATATACGCCTTTTCGCCGAAATCGCGAACGTATGCAACGCCGTGATAGGAGGCGTCCGGCTCGACGAGACCCGGAAATTTGCCGTTCGTCCAGTCAAAGCGTCCGCTGTCAATAATAACGCCGCCGACCTGTAGCGCGTGACCGTCGAGATATTTGGTGGTGGAGTGCGTGACGATATCCGCGCCGAACTCAAACGGACGGCAGAGAACAGGCGTGGCGAAGGTGTTGTCCACGATGAGCGGCACGCCGTTGCGATGCGCAAGGCCTGCAATGCGCTCAATATCCAACACGTCGAGCGCCGGATTGGCGAGCGTTTCGCCAAGCACCGCGCGGGTCTTGCCGTTGAAGTATTTTTGCAGCTCCGCATCCGGCCTTGATAGATCGGCAAAGACGGTGTGGATGCCGTATCTTTCGAGGGTAACGCCAAGCAGATTGAGCGTTCCGCCATAGACCGTGGCGGCGCAGATTATCTCGTCGCCCTCAGCCGCAAGGTTCATCACGGAGATAAGCGTCGCCATCTGGCCGGAGGTGGTGCAGAGCGCGCCCACGCCGCCCTCGAGCTCGGCGAGCTTTTCCTCCACCATCGCGACGGTGGGGTTGGATATGCGCGAATACATGTGTCCCTCGGCGGCAAGGTCGAAAAGCTGGCCTATCGCCTCGGTGGAGTCGTATTTATAGGTAGTGCTCTGATAGATCGGCAGAGCAAGCGGGTCGCCGTTTCCGGGATGATATCCGGCGTGCAGGCATTTGGTTTCGGTTCGCATTTTTTCAAGTCACCTCTGTTTTCATATGAATATAATTATACCGCTGTTTGGGCCGCAAAACAATAACAAATCCTTCAAATTAACGTTTATTTTACTTCTGGCACCGCAATATTTCCGCAAAATCGTCCGCACAGGGCATACCGGCGGCCTTTGATGCGAATACTATCCGTGAGCGAAAGCTTGGATTATTGTACAGCGGAGGAAATCATATGGTCAACGACAAACACAGGCGTGCCGAAAACACGCCCCGGCGCGTAAACGCCGGAAATGCCACACGGCTCGATCCCAACGCCGAGGTGTATCCGGAATTTATCAATCTCTCCCTTGCCCAGCAGGATGCGACCGGCGAGGGCAACGTATCTCTACAGAACCACCGCAACGTTGTCGCCGCTAAAAAATTCGTGGACGCCAACGAGAAATAACGCGCGCGGCTCCCGCGGCGACAGGCGATGCCTGCCGGTATGCCGGCGTGCGAAAACGGAACGTAGGAGAGCATGATATGAGACGGCGCAGACGGCGCAACAGTAATACCCTTATCTTCATGGCGTCATACGCGCTGGCGTTTGCGGTGCTGTGCGTATTCGCGTTTCTGGCGGTCGCGGCGCTGAGGCCGCGGGAAAAAACGGCGGCTATCCGGGAGCTGTCGGCGTATCTGCCCGAGCCGGACGACAGGCGCACACTGCTGCTGCTTTTCACGGACGGCTCCGGCGAGCCGGTTGGCTGCACGCTGATATCGCTGAGCGCAGCGCGCCGGGAGATACCCATTGCGACGCTTCCGGCGCAGACAAGGCTGAACTGCCTTGAAAGGGAATACACCATAGCCGCGCTGTTTGAAACGGGCGGCATTGGCCGCGTGAACGACGCCGTGGAGGAGAGCTTCGCGACGACTGTGGACGGCTGCATCCTGTTCGACCCCGAAAGCCTTGCGGCAATGACCGATGCAATAGGCCCGCTCGAATTTGACATGCCGTTCGCGCTCGCGCCTGTGGCCGGGAGCGGAACGGCGGAGATAGCAAAGGGCGCTCAGCGGCTGACAGGACGGATGACGGCTGAGCTTGTGACCTTCCCGGATTATGCCGGCGGCGAGGAGACTCGCGCAAAGCTGATATCCGACCTGTGCGAGGGCTACATCGAGCAGTATCTGCCCTCGGTCTCCGGCGATGCCGCCGACAGGCTGTTCAAGTCGGCGATAAGCGAGGTGCAGACCGACATATCCTTCCGCGACTTCGAGGGCTTCCGCGAGTCGCTCGGCTTCCTTGCCGCCGAGATAAGACAGCCCGGCGGTCGGCGGCTCGTTTACACGGTCTCTCCCGACGGCGTCTTTGACGGGGACGGCTTTACGCTAAGCAACAGCTTCCGCCGCCGCATGGAGGGCCTGATGTGACGGCGCTTCAAGGCCGTTATCCGCCGGGAGGACATGCTTGGACAATAAAAACATGTCCTGCAACAAAACGCATGACCCATCGCCGGAAAGCTCCCTCCTTCCGGCGATGGCGCGTCAGAGCTTCACGGTGCTGTAGGTGTGCTTCATGGCCGGGAGAACCCTTTGAAGCAGCTCGGCGGTGGAGAGCTTTACCGTGGAGGTGTTGATGCAGGGGTGGCAGCCGAAATATTTTTCGCCAAGCAGCTCCTCGTCGATTAACAGCCTGACGTCGTTATCCCGGTCGTTCATCAGCCCCATCACGCTGACCGAGCCCGGCGTTACGCCGAGATATCTCTCCATGTGCTCGGGCCGCGCAAAGGAGAGCCGCGCCGAATTTATCTGCGCCGAGAGGTCTTTTGTTTTGAACGGCTTGCCTCCCGGCATAAGCAGCAGATAAAAGGCCGTCTCCTGCCGGTTGCAGAGAAACAGGTTCTTGCAGATCTCCATCCCGAGCGCCTCGTCGATGTCGGCGCACGCCTCCATAGTCATAGCCGCCTCGTGATCCACGCGCACATAGTCCACGCCAAGCCGGTCGAGCAGATCATAGACCCTCTTTTCGCTGTCAATTCTGCCGGAGACATCCTCCGGCCGGCCGTGCTGCACTGTCATAAGCGTTTCCGTCCTTCCTCAGATAGATATATGTAATAGTATACCTCTCCCGCCTTGCGATGACAAGCCCCGGCGGGACAAAAATTCCGGAATAGCCCGGGACAGGCCCGCATATGCTTTGGTGAGGAAAGAAAGGAGGCCGTTTGTATGGCTGTGATGGCGATGTGGGGCGTGTTGATAATATCCGCGTTGTTGGTGCTGCGATGCTGTCTGAGGGGAGAGCGAAGGCTTGCGTCGCTGTTTTTCATGTCCGTGCCGGGGCTTGGGGCGCTGACGCTGCTCAATCTCACCGCAGAGTATACTGGGCTGAGCGTGCCGGTCAACCTTTATAACCTCATCGCCGCCGCCTTCCTCGGCCTGCCAGGCGTGGCGGGGCTTGCGGCGAGCGGACTGCTGCGCTGAAAATGTTAAAGATTTTCATGTTTACATATTCACGCCGGACGTGTATAATTAATGATAAGCGAAATTATATTCAAAGCTTTGAGGGAAGGATCTTATGATATACATCACCGGCGATTTTCACGGCGAGCTTAACAAATTCAGATCCGCAGGGATGAGGAAGCTGAGGCGCGGCGACACGCTGATAATCTGCGGCGACTTCGGCTTCCTCTGGAACGGCGGACGCGCCGAAAAGCAGGTCATCCGCCGCATTGGCAGGCTGCCCTACAAGGTGCTGTTCGTCGAGGGCTCGCACGAGAACTACCGTGAATTTGACGAATATCCCGAGTCCGACATGTACGGCGGACGCGTGCGCATAATCTACGGCAACCTTGTGCTTCTGCGGCGCGGGAGCGTCTACGAGATTGAGGGCAAGAAGGTGTTCGCCTTTGGCGGCGGCATCGACGGCTTCCTCGACAACTCCGAGCAGACCGAGGGCACGATAACCCGTCTGCCCACCGAGGCGGACATGCGCCTTGCCTTTGACAGCCTTGCCAAAAACGGAAACGCGGTGGATATCGTAGTCACCCACGAATGCCCGATGCTCGTGCGCGGCAGCATCATTGGCAACAGCTATCAAATGAACCACCTGCACATATTTTTGCAGCGCCTTTCGGAGAAGTTCACCTTCAAGCAGTGGTACTTCGGCTGCTATCACCTCGACCGACAGCTCTCGCCCACCTTCCGCGCGGTATACGACGACGTCGTTGCTGTTAAATGAACAGGCCCGCAAAACAAACCGACGCCCGCGACCCGGATTTAGCCTCCGTGCCGCGGGCGTTTTTTGCGCTCAGAACTGCTCCAGCCGCTGGGACTCCTCTCCGCCCGGCGGCATCTTTTCGTTTGGGATGCGTATACGCACCGTCGTCCCGACGCCGGGCGCGCTCTCAAGCACGACGCCGTAGCGCTGCCCATAAATCAGCTTTATACGGCGGTCGGTGCTGCTTATCGCGTGATATCGCCCGTCGTCCGCCATGCGGATTATCCTCTGCATCTTCTCGCCGTCTATCCCCATGCCGTTGTCCTTTATGCAGAGCAGCAGCTCCTCGCCGTCCTCGGCGGCGGAGATAATAACCTCGTCCTGCACATCGGCGCGGGTGCGCAGGCCGTGGAGGATTGAGTTTTCAAGAAAGGGCTGAAAGAGCAGCTTGGGTATCCTGTTGTCACAGAGCCGCTCCGGCACATCAATCGTCACCTTAACTCTGTCGCCGAAGCGCAGGCGGCAGATCTCAATGTATTTTTCGAGGATGTTAAGCTCCTCGTGCATCGAGATGAGCTCGCCGCCGTGACTCAGCGAGAGCCGGTAGAAATCCGCAAGCCCGCTCAGCGCGTCGCTTATCGACCATGCGTCGATATCCACCGCCATAACGTTGATGGAGGAGAGGGTGTTGTATAAAAAGTGCGGGTTTATGCGCTCCTGCAAAATTTGCAGCTCGGTCCGGTAGCGCTCGCGCTCAACGGCGCGGTTGCGCTCAAGCAGCTCTCGCACCATTTGCAGCGTTTTGCGGAACGCATCGGACAGCACGCCAACCTCGTCCCCGCCGGAGAACTGCGAATCCAGCTCAAGGTGCTCCTCGTCGATCTTCTGCACCGCTTCCGTCAGGCTTGCCAGCCGCTTTGTCATGAACCGGGAGGAGAGCAGCAGCAGAAACAGCGAGATAAGGATTATCGGCACAAGGCAGATGAGCGAAAAAAGCTGGAAAGAATAGGCTTCCGGAAGATAGGCGCGGGCGCTGGTTAGATAGACGAGCGTCCAGCCCATATAATCGACCTCGTCGTAATAGACAAGGCCGCGCTTCCCGCCGTAGCTCATGTAGCCCGCCTCGCCGGTTCGGCCCGCGCGCACCGCCGCGCAGACCTCCTCGCCCTCCTTGCTGCCGCCGCTGGGATAGATGAGCGCGCCGTCCCGGTCCATGATGTATACGCTGCCGTTTTCGGTGTCAATCTGCGTCCGGAGAGGCTTGTTAAGCCAGTTCATGTCGCTGCTCAGCAGCACATATGCCTCGCGCTCGTTGTCGCCGATGCGTATGCGCCGAAGCGCCAGCGAGCAGTAGAGCGTATGCAGCGGCCTGCCGTCCTCCTTATCAACGCCGGGCTGTACCCACCAGCGCATCTGCACACGGTCAGAGGCGCTCGCCTCCTGAAACCATTTCTCGCCGGCAATGCTGGAAACGGAGTCGATGACCTCGGTGGAGTATTTGTAATACAGCAGCCGGTCGGCTATATAGAGCTTGATCTCAGGACGGTACTTGCAGCTGCTGATCAGACGGTTCAGATATAGCTTGATGTCGCGCATGTTGTCGTAATAATAGGCGTAACGGCTCGATTCCAAGTATTTCTCGTGCATGATCAGCTCCGGCTTCTGGGCGCAATCGAGTATCATCTTATGAAATCTGTCGTCTATATACATAATGTCCAGCACACGCCGGTAGGAGTCAAGCTCGCTCTTGACGGTCTGGACGGTGTACGCCACGCGCATCTGCGTCGATTCCCGCTCCTTGCGGTCCAGCGTGGAGGAAAATATTATCAGCGAGACGATGCTCATCAGCAGTATCACCGAAAACAGCATCGCTCCGCCATAGAGCACGTATTTGTGCCGTGCCGGGAGATTGTTCGACAGCTCGACGAGCCTCCTGAAGGGGTTCATTCGCTTTCTTTTCTCTTTCACTTTTACGTCTCCTGCTCCTGCACACGCTGCCGCGCGCGGTATTCCTTGGGCGAGACGCCGGTCTCGTTGCGGAAGGTTGAGGAAAAATAGGTGGGATTGTCATAGCCGCAGGCGCCCGCTATCTCGGTTATCTTCATCGACGGATCCCTCAGCAACAGCTTTGCGCGCTTTATGCGCTCCTTTGTTATGTAGCGGTTGATGCTCTCGCCGGTCACGTTCTTGAACACGTGACTGATATAGCCGCGAGAGAGATAAAGCTCGTCCGCAAGCGATTCCACCGAGATATCGCGATCTATCCTGCTTGCCACAAGCTGCTTTATCTGCGCCGCGATATCGTTGTGCCGTCCCTGAACATTGTTTGCCGCGCGGGTGCACAGCCCGGAGAGGAAATTTTCGGTGCATTCAAGCACCTCGTCGAGCGAGCCGGTTGAGAACAGCCTGTCATACGGCGGCTCGGCGGAGCGGTGGCTGACGTTGTCAAGCTGCATCGCGCTGCTGACGGCGCTGCTTATTATCCCCACGCAGACGTTGCACACCCATGCGCGGGAGGTGCGCTCGCTTTGCAGCAGCTTTTTCAGCTCCGCAATGGAGCTTCGGAGCTGCTCGCCGTTGCCAATTGCCGCCGCCTGTGCTATCTGCTCACGCAGCGCCGCCGGAAGCGGGAGCGCCGACTGGCTGCGCGCAGCGATATCCGCATAGAATATCGTCTGGCCGGGCCCGGTGTAAAAGCTGTAGTCGGCGGCGTCGCAGGCGGTGCGATAGCAGACGGGGATGCTCATGTAGCCGTCGAGCACCTCGCCGACGCCCGCCGTCAGTGTGACGTCGCAGCTCAGCCTGACGTTGTGCAGGATGTTCTGAGTCAGCATTCCCGTCCACGCGGCGTTCTGCTCGCAGTTGAGCAGCAGCACGAACTCGCTGTCGCTGTGCGCCCACGCGCAGACGTTTGGCAGCGGCTTTATCGTCTCGTTTATCGCGTCGCTTATCTCGAAGCACAGTAGCTTGCGGCCGCGCACGTCGCTTTTCTGCTCCTTTTCGCCAAGGCGCAGCACCGCCGCGCAGATGCGCTCCGGCCCAAGCCGCACCCCGTGAAAGCAGAGCTGCTCCGCCGCATACTGCTCGCTCTGCACGTCGGTTATCAGCTCCTCAAAGAGTATCTGCCGCAGCTTCGGCATGTTTTCGTTTAGCGCCGAGTAGAAGCGCTCCTGCTCGTAGCGCCTGCGCTTGTCGGCAAGGCAGAGCTGCGCCACCGCCTCCACCGCCTCGATCAGCTGCGGATAGGTGACGGGCTTGAGCAGATAGCGATCCACGCCGCTTTCGATGCCGGACTTCGCGAACTCGAAGCTCCTGTGGCCGGAGACGAAGATGAACCTGACATCCGGCCTTCGCTCCTTGACGCGCGCGGCAAGCTCGAGGCCGTTCTCGGTCGGCATTAATATATCGGTGATGATGATATCCGGGCGCAGCTTTTCCTCCAGCTCGTCCGCAGTGCCTCCGTTGCTTGCCGTTCCGACAACCTCTATGCCGAAATCGCTCCACTTCACAGAGCGCTCCAGAAACGCAAGCTCCATCGGCTCGTCGTCCGCAATGAGCAGCCTGAGCATTTTACAGCCTCCTTTGGTGAATGTGAGCAAGCAACGCTCACAAAAATAGCAATATCATATCTTATATTATAGCAAGATACTTCATCAAACACAATAATATTAAACGTTTTAAGCACAAAATATAAATTATCCGCGATTTTTCAAACAAATATGGTATATAAAAAAGCAGTATCACAAATGGAACAACAGATATTTTGTGTTGAATTTATGCAAAATGAATGATAAAATAAAAATCACAACAAAAGTATTATCGCCGTTTCTCAATATATATATATATATATATTTGGAAACATGTGCGTAATAATTTAGCTCTATCGCGCGTACCAACGAACGCGCTTTGGAAAAATAAAATTACAGGAGGCACACACCATGAAAAGCACAAAGCTTGTCAGACTGCTCGCGATCATCCTCGCGTTGGTCATGACCGCCGCCGCGTTTGCCGGATGCGCCGGAGACGCTAATAAGCAAAGCAGCACCCCCGATTCCTCCAAGGCGGAAAGCAAGGACGACAGCGGGAGCAACACCCCTGATGGAGGCGGCAACGTCGCGGCTCCGTCCGGCATACCGTCGATTATCAAGGAAGACCCCGCCGACATGCACTGGATGCACCATGTCGATGAGCAGGTCACTCTTGACGTATACGTGAACCTCATGTCCACCGACAACTGGCAGTGGGGCGACGACGCCACCACCCAGTATATCACCGAGCGCACCGGTGTCAACCTGAAAATGAGATTCGCGCCCGATTCCGAGGGCACCGAGCTCAACCTGATGCTTGCGGGCGGCGACAAGCTCCCCGACATCTTCCATCAGATCGACCCGGGCTCCAGCATTGCGGGCGAGCTGATCAAAGGCAGATATGTGGCCTGCGCCGAGGATCTCATCAACGATATCGCCCCCGAGTTCTGGGATCTCTACTCCCCGTTCCAGAAGGACTACGCCACCACCACCGACGACGGCAAGATGTGGGGCTTTGTCAACGGCTTTGATTTCGACGGCGAAAACCACTACGGCTACATGCACGGCTACATTGCGGGACGCGAGGACATTCTTGAGAGCCTCGGCACCACCAACCTTGAGATCAAGACCGTCGACGATCTGATGAACGTCCTCGACGAGTTCAACAAGGTCTGGAAGACCGATTATCCCGACATCGTCTATCCCGTTCTCATGAGATCCGTCGTCGGCCAGTTCTCCGGCGTCTACGGCCAGATTGCCGCGAACAGCGACATCCGCTATGACGTGGACAATGACAGCTGCTACTTCTGGTTCCAGAGCGAGGCCGGAAAGCAGACCCTGAGGCTCTACAACGAGTTCTACCGCAAGGGCTATCTGCCTGAGGAGTCGTTCATCTCCTCCGACAGCTCCATCGATATCATGGGCGCGGGCAAGGCGCTGTTCTACATCGCCGGAAACGTTTGGGAATCCTCCTCCGCAAACGCTCCGCTCAAGGAGAATGTCGGCCCCGACGCGTGGATGATGCCTCTCTATCCGCTCAGCGGCTCCGGCGAGAAGATGCTGCGCACCTTCAAGGGCATAACCAATAACACTTGGGCCTGCTACATCTCCGCCGACAGCGAAAACCAGTCCCGCGCACTCGACTTCATCGAATACATGACCACCGAGGAGGGCATCCTCACCGTCAACTGCGGCGTTTTCGGCACCCATTGGGACGTCGCCACCGACTCCGACGGCTATCTCTATCCGGAAGCCATCGGCGAGGTCGTCGATAAGGCCATTGCCGAGGGCAATGATTTCCAGCTCGCCATGAAGGAAGCCTACGGCATCAACAACTACGAGCACCAGCTCTGGTTCTATCACACCAACGCCTACAACTTCCTCTGGAACTACGATTCTGGCATGATCCGCACCGACAACCCCGCCAACCTGCTCAAGGCGCGCAACCTCTGGTACTCCGAGACCACCGATAACGCCGACCTGACCGGCGTTCCCGCCACCATTAAGGTAGACTCCGCCTCCGACTGCGGCGTTGCAATGGCGACGCTCTCCGACATCTATTCCTCCGAGCTTGCGAAGATCGTATTCACCAACAACGACGCTGAATTTGAAGCAAAATATCAGGGCATGCTCGACGCGATGAAGGCCGCCGGAGAGGACAACTTCTGGACTCTCTACAAGCCGCTCCTCGATGCGAAGCTCGCGCTTTACAAGGAAGCTCTCGCCTCCAAATAATTCTCCCATCCCATAATTTTACGGCTCGCGCCCGGTTCGCACCGGGAGCGCCGGCCGGTTTTACCGCCCGACTCGGGCGTTATTCTACAATATCGGGTATCGCCCGACGGCCATGCCCGGGTAAAGGAGGTAAGCGCGCCGTTTGCAGCAGCGCTGCAAGCCGGTGCAAAATTATATGAATAAAGCTGCAGCACGCGGGCATATACCCGGCACAGCCGCCAAAAAGCCGTTCTGGACACGCTTCAGGAAAGAGGCGATGTTCCATGTGATGATCTGGCTCGGCCTTGCGTTCGTCATTATCTTCAACTACGTCCCCATGGCGGGAATAATCATTGCCTTTAAAAACTACAACTTCCGCGACGGCATCTGGGGCAGCCAATGGGTGGGCCTTGCCAACTTCCGGAAGCTCTTCTCCGACTTCTTCATGGGCAACGCCCTCGTCAACACTCTTGGCATCGCGGTGCTCAGCATCTGTCTGTCCTATCCCGCGACGATAATCTTCACGCTGCTCCTGAACGAGCTGAACCACATACTTTTTAAGCGCGTCATCCAGACCGTCAGCTATCTGCCGCACTTCATCTCGTGGGCCATCATGACCGTCATTCTCAACGCGATGCTCTCGCCGAGTGAGGGTGCTATTAATCTGGCGCTCTTAAACCTCGGCGTCGTCGAACAGCCGATAGCCTTTCTCGGGCGCGAGGATCTCTACTGGATAACCGTCGTCGTCGCGAGCATCTGGAAAAGCCTTGGCTGGAACACGATAGTATATCTCGCGGTCATTTCCGGCATTGACGAGACGCTCTACGAGGCGGCAAAGATTGACGGCGCCGGACGCTTTGCGAGAATGTGGTACATAACCCTGCCCTCTCTAACCGGCATCATCTCGATCATGCTCATCCTCTCGGTCGGCGGCATTATCGGCACCGGCTTCGACACCTCCTACTTCCTGAGCAACGATCTGAACTACAACCGCTCCAACACCCTGTCCTACTATGTCTACACCATCGGCCTCAGGCGAGGCGATTTCTCATATTCGACGGCGATATCGCTGCTGACCTCCTGCGTTTCCGCAACTCTGATGCTCACCGCGAACGCCGTCACCAACAAGCTCAACGGAAGGGGGCTCTTCTGATATGTCCGAACGCATAAACGAATCGATGAGCCTCCACGCGACAAAGGGCGAAAAGATATTCAACATTATCAACGTGATACTGATGCTTATCGTCGGCTTTGTCACCCTCTATCCCTTCTGGTACTGCGTCGTGCTCTCCTTCAACGACGGCGTTGACGCGATGACCGCTCCCATCTTCTGGTGGCCGCGCAAATGGACGTTTGAAAACTATCAGTTCATCCTCTCCAACAGCCGCACGATCAGCGCCTTCTTCGTCTCGGTGCTGCGCACGGTTATTGGCGTCGTCGTCCACGTGCTGTTCACCGGCATTGTAGCCTACGGGCTTTCCAAGCGCTGGCTGATGGGCCGCCGGTTCTACATGATAATCTTTGTTATCACGATGTACTTCGGCGGCGGGCTGATCCCGTACTACCTGCTCATCCGCGATCTCGGGCTGATCGACAACTTCCTTGTCTACATCATTCCGCTGATGTTCAGCTTCTACGACGCTATCCTCATCATGTCCTACTACGATTCGATTCCGGTCGCGCTCGAGGAGGCGGCGCGCATAGACGGCGCGGGGCACTTCAGAATTTTTATCCGCATCATCTTCCCTGCGTCAATGCCAATCTTCGCGACGATTGCACTGTTCCATGGCGTTGCGCAATGGAACTCGTGGTTCGACACGGTAATCTACACCAAGTCCGACAAGCTGATGACGCTTCAGGCCATCATGATGAAGATGATAAAATCCGCCGAGGCGCTCCAGGAGATGAACGAGCAATTGGCGGCAAGCGGCGCTGCCGACGGCTTCGTCACCATCAAGCCCGTCACCGTCCGTGTTGCGACAATGGTTTTCACAACTCTCCCGATAACTCTTGTCTATCCGTTCCTCCAGAAATACTTTGTCAAGGGCATCATGATCGGTTCCGTCAAGGGCTAATCGGCGGGACTGCCCGCCTTGGGCGAAAGCGCACTGTGGTGGTTTCTTAGTTTTTCTAAGGCGCTTACGTTATCAAGTGCGCTGACCGGTTCGCGCGGAGTTGAGGTGTTCTATCTTTATCTTATGGTTGGCTTTGTCTTTCGCCTTTGGCGAGGATAAACTGCGCTTTGGCGCTGACTTGCGCTCATGCCGCGCGGGCACCTACTTTTGTTTTGCGACAAAAGTAGGCAAAAACGCACCAAGGAAAGAGAAGAAAACCGTTCGGGCGGTTTTCTTCTCTCCCCTTGGATCTCCTCTCATCTTTCGACCGGACGCGGAGCGCCTCCGCGCTTTGCGCGGTGGCTTACGTTAGCGAGTGCGCCGACCGGTTCGCGCGGAGTTGGGGTGTTCTATCTTTATCTTATGGTTGGCTTTGTCTTTCGCCTTTGGCGAGGAATAACTGCGCTTTGGCGCTGACTTGCCCTCGTGCCGGGCGGGCACTTACTTTTACACGCATTTATGCGTGTGTGTGCATG
>CANNTZ010000044.1 GCA_947522735.1 uncultured Oscillospiraceae bacterium
ACGCCCTCGCGCACGCCCACGGCGAGATCCTCCCCGCTAAAATCGCCGAATACGTAGTATTTTTCGAGCTTCGAGGTGTCGAAATAGACGTTGCCGCCCGCGAGGTAGGCGTAGCCCTTTTCGAGCAGCGCGGAGATAATCTTTATATACTCGCCGATGCAGCTCGTCGCAGGCTCGACGACGTCCGGGATGCGTATGTTCAGCTTTTTGCAGTCGGCAAAAAACGCGTCGGTGTAGAACTCAGCTATCTCCGCGACGGTCTTGTGCTCGCGGCGCGCGCCCTTGAGCATCTTGTCCTCGCCCGTGTCGGCGTCGCTGGAGAGGTGTCCGACGTCGGTGATGTTCATCACTCGCCTGACGTCGTAGCCGTCCCAGCGCAGATATTTCTCCAGCACGTCCTCCATTATATATGTGCGCAGATTGCCGATATGCGCAAAATGGTAGACGGTGGGGCCGCAGGTGTACATCCTGACGACGCCCGGCTCGTTGGGAACAAATTCATCCTTGGTGCGGGTCAGCGTGTTGTAGAGCTTCATGAATATCCAAATCCTTTCACTTTGATCTTTTTGAGCGTTTATTCTTTTAATCCTTCGTCAGCAGCTTTATCAGCGCTTTTGTGTCCCTGTAGCGCCCCTCGTCGGTCTCTGCGCCGAAAACGCCGATTATAAAGCGGTATGCTCCGTCGTCGTAGCTCGTTATGACGCAGCAGTTCCCGTTCAGACTTCCGGTCTTGAGTCCGGTGACATGCTCGTTGTAAAACTCCGATTCCGGATCGAGCTGCTTGTTGGTGTTGACCCATGTTATCTGGTGGCCGCTTGCGTAGGTCACATCGTCGGAGCGCAGCCCGGCATAGCGCATGACGACCTCGTTTTCGGCGGCAAGCCGCGCTATCAGCGCCATGTCCGCCAGACAGGAATAGTTGTCGTCTCCGTCAAAGCCGTCCGGAGCGGTGAAATAAGAGCCGGTGCAGCCGATCCCTTCGGCGTAGTCGTTCATGCCCTGCACAAAGCGGCTGACCGCCGCCTCATATCCGAGCGCGGGGTCTCCCGCAAGCCTCCGTCCCGCCGCCGCGGCGAGCGCGTAGGCGGCGTCGTTGCCGGAGGGCAGCAGCATTCCCTCGACGAGCGTGGCTACCCTCAGTCTGTGCTGTGGCCGGATATATGCGAACGACGCGTTCTCGCCGGTCATGAAAACCTCGTCTCCCGGCTGTATAATCTCATCCTCGTCGAGCACCTCCAGCGCCGTCAGCGCCGTCAGCAGCTTGGTCGTGCTTGCCGGATAGACGCGGGGATTTCCGTCGTAGGTAAGCTCCGTCAAGCCTCCGGTAATGCAGTCATAGACGAAAATGTCGGTTGCATAGGCGCTAAAGCGGTCTATCCTCACTCCGGGCGCGCCGTCGTTTTCCGCCGCAGACCGCTCCGGCTCCCGCTCCTCGGAGGAGCCGTCCTCCGAGGGAACGCTCCCGTCCTCCTGCGCACCGTCCACGCTCTCCTCCGGCTGCGAAAAGGCCAGAGACTCCGTCTCGCCGCCGGTCAGTATCCGGCGCTCGCAGCCGCAAAATGCGGCGGTTATGGCGAACGCCAGAGCGGCTGCGGCCAGCTTGGCCGCAAAATCTCTGATATTCATACTCCTAAAGCATCCTTTCAGAACAAATCTCTCTCATTCTCCGCGGTGCTCAAGCCGCTCGTTCAGCTCGCCGAGCCGGCGTTGCAGCGTCTCAAGCTCGCGCTCGAGCCGGCACAGCTCCTGCGAGACGGGATCCGGGATGTGAACCTGGTCAAGCTGCTCCACACGCACGCCGTTGCGGCGCACTATCCTCGCCGGAACGCCGACGGCGGTGGAATTGTCCGGCACCTCGCTGAGCACCACGGCGCCCGCCGCAATCTTTGCGTTGTCGCCGACGGTGAAGGGCCCGAGTATCCTTGCGCCCGCGCCGACAAGCACGTTTTTGCCGAGCGTCGGGTGGCGCTTGCCCTTGTCCTTGCCGGTTCCGCCGAGCGTCACGCCCTGATATATCGTGCAGCCGTCGCCCACCTCGGCGGTCTCGCCGATCACCACCCCGGCGCCGTGGTCGATAAAGACTCCGCGCCCTATCTTCGCCCCGGGGTGTATCTCTATGCCTGTCAGGAACCTTGCCGTCTGCGAGAGCAGCCTTGCAGTAAAAAAGAGCCTCGCGTTATATAACCGGTGCGCAACGCGGTGCCAGATTATTGCGTGCAGCCCCGAATATAGCAGAAAAACCTCGACGCTGCTGCGCGCCGCCGGGTCGCGCTCCTTCACCGCGCGTATATCCTGTGCCAAAAGAGACATAAGCCGTCCTCCAAATATCCGTAACGGGAACGCAAAAAGCCTCCGGGTATCATGCGATACTCCGGAGGCGGCATATCCGCGGTCCCACTCCTGTTTATTGCTCGTCACTCCTTAACGCGGAGCGGTACGCGCACGGCTACACACGCGCTTTGCGCTTCGCCGCACGGACTCAGGGACGCACTTCGCCCGCCGCGCTCCGGCTCCGCTCTCAGCGTATCGCGGATCCTCTCTGTTTCGCCGTCTTTTCGGGCTACTCTTTCCCTTCTCGGTCTCTGCATACTATTATATGATATATTATATCACGCCTCACCGGCGTTTGCAACACATCGCCTCCGCGTATTTTCTTAAATTTTTCTGAAGTGCCTCCCCACGGAAGCCTTTTTGACGGGAAATACTCGTTTTAACACGGTTTTGCACTTGCATTTTCCGTGATAAAGATGTAAAATTAATATGTATATTTATCACCGCCATTGAGAGGTTATTCCCATGAATCACGACGTACTCAGGATTATCGGCGAGCGCTACCACAGCATGTCCAAGGGGCAACGCAGCATAGCCAATTATATAACGAACAACTATGACAAGGCGGCGTTCATGACTGCGGCGCGCCTTGGCGAGACGGCCGGCGTCAGCGAATCCACCGTTGTGCGCTTTGCCTGCGAGCTTGGCTACGACGGCTATCCGCAGCTTCAGCGCGCGCTCCAGACCCTTGCGCGCAGCCGGCTGACCTCGGTGCAGCGCATCGAGCTTGCCGGGAACCGCATGGACAGCTCCGACGTGCTCGAAAAGGTGGTCGGCATGGACATAGACAACCTGCGCCACACCTTCGACGAGGTTTCCAAGGTGGACTTCGACCGCGCCGCCGCGGCCATCGCTGCGGCGAACCGGCTGTATGTCATCGGCGTGCGCAGCTCAGCGTCGCTCGCGTCGTTCATGGCGTTCTATTTCAACCACATCTTCGATAACGTCCGCAGCGTCAACACCACAAGCGTCAGCGAGATGTTCGAGCAGATACTCAACATCGGCCCCGGCGACGTGCTCATCGCCATAACCTTCCCGCGCTATTCCCAGCGCACCGTCAAGGCGGCGAAATACGCTCACGGCTGCGGTGCGGCCGTCGTATCCGTCACCGATTCCCCCGCCTCGCCCATCGTCCCCTATTCCGATATCCCTCTGTTCGCCAAAAGCGATATGGCCTCCTTCGTCGATTCGCTGGTCGCGCCGCTGAGCATCATCAACGCGCTCATCGTCGCCGTCGGCCTGCGTCACGAGGCCGATCTCTCCGAGACCTTCAAGAAGCTCGAACGCGTCTGGGACGAATACAACGTCTACCAGCAGGAGGACGAGCGTGAGTAATCCCGTGAGCGGACGCTTCGACGTCGTTGTTATCGGCGCGGGAGCCGCGGGCTGCGTCGCCGGGGGACGTGCAGCGCAAAACGGCGCGCGCGTCTGCCTGCTCGAACGCAACGAGCGCCCCGCAAGAAAGGTCGGCATAACCGGCAAGGGACGCTGCAACCTCACCAACAACTGCCCGCCGGACGAGCTTTTGCGCTTTGTCCGGCAGGGCGATAAGTTTTTGCGCTCCTGCATCCACCGCTTTCCTCCGGAATACGTCATGCGTTTTTTCGAGGAGCAGGGCGTGCCGCTTAAAACCGAGCGCGGCAACCGCGTATTTCCGGCGTCTGACAGGGCAATAGATATAGTGGACGCGCTTGCGCGCTACGCCAGACATTCCGGGGCGAGGCTCGTCCGCGGCCGCGCGGCGGCGCTGGATATCCTCGACGGGCTTGTCCGCGCAGTGATATTGCAGGACGGCAGGCGCATCGAGTGCGGCGCGGTCATAGTCGCGACGGGAGGGCTGAGCTATCCCGCCACCGGCTCCACCGGGGACGGCTACGGGCTTGCGCGGCAGGCGGGGCATACGGTCATCCCGACGCGGCCGTCGCTTGTGCCGCTCGTGACAAAGCCCGCCTATTCCGGACTTTCCGGGCTTACGCTCAAAAACGTTACGCTCACAATGGTTGATCTCGACAGCGGAAAAAAGGTTTTTTCGGAGCTCGGAGAGCTGCTGTTCACCCACTTCGGCGTCTCCGGCCCGCTTATACTCACGGCAAGCGGCTCCATGACGAAGCCGCCCGCGAGCTACCGGCTCGATATCGACCTCAAGCCGGGGCTTGACCGTGAAAAGCTGGACGCGCGGGTGCTGCGGGAGCTCGGCGAATTTTCCGGGAGAAATTTTGTAAATTCTTTGTCCGGACTGTTGCCAAAAGCGATGATTGCGCCTATAATAGAGATGTGCGGGATTCCGCCCGGCGTCCGCGCGGAGCAGGTGACGCGTCTGCAGCGGCGGGCGCTCGTCGAGACGCTCAAGCGGTTCTCGCTTTTTCCGTGCGCGTTCCGCTCGATAGACGAGGCGGTCGTGACCGCGGGCGGCGTTGCGACAAGGGAGCTGGAGCCGAAAACGCTGCGCTCCCGGCTTGTCCCTAACCTCTACTTTGCGGGCGAGGTCATCGACTGCGACGCACGCACCGGCGGCTTCAATTTGCAGATAGCCTTTTCCACCGGCTTTGCCGCGGGCGAGGCTGCGGCGGATAATATATAATAACGAGGGAACAGTATGCTCTCCATTGCAATAGACGGCCCGTCCGGCGCGGGCAAAAGCACCATCGCACGCCGGGTCGCGCAGAGGCTCGGCTTTATCTATGTCGATACCGGCGCGCTCTACCGCTCCGTCGCGCTGTATATGCTCGAGAACGGCATAGATCCGTCCGACGCGAGGTCGGTTGCCGGGGCGCTCGGCGGCGTGCATCTCGCCATTGATTATACCGGCGGCGAGCAGAGGATGTATCTCAGCGGACGCGACGTCTCGGAGGATATCCGCCGTCCGGAGCTGTCGCTTGCGGCATCGGCGGTGTCGGCGATACCGGAGGTGCGCAAATTCCTGCTCGAAACACAGCGGAGCTTCGCCAAAACCGCCAACGTAATAATGGATGGCCGCGATATCGGCACCACCGTGCTGCCGAACGCCGATCTCAAGATATTCCTGACCGCCACGCCGGAGGATCGGGCGATGCGCCGCTATCTTGAGCAGCGCAAAAAGGGCTTCGACGTCGAGCTTGACAGCCTGCTCGCCGATATCAACAGGCGCGACTACAACGATTCCCACCGTGCGATATCTCCGCTCACACGCGCGCCGGACGCCGTGCTCATCGACACCACCGGCAACGAGCTGGAAAAATCGGTCGGGATAATTTACGACACCATAACGGAGCGTCTCGGGCTGAAATAAGCCGCAAAAGAAGGAGGCTTTTACAGCCATGTCGTTCTATAGCTTTGCAAAAGGATTTCTGAATTTCGCGACAAGGATATACTACAGGCTGGAATACTCCGGGCTTGACAAGGTGCCGGAGGGCGGCTTTCTGCTTTGCAGCAACCATGTCTCGTTTATCGACCCGGCGCTGCTGGTGATCCGGATAAAGCCGCAGTTCCGCTTCATGGCGAAGGCCGAGCTGTTCCGCGTGCCGGTGCTGCGCCATATAATAAGATGGCTTGGCGCGTTTCCCGTCTCGCGCGGCTCCGGGGACATGACGCCCATCAACGTCTCCATCGATACGATAAACTCCGGCGGCAATCTGCTGATATTCCCGGAGGGTACGCGCTCCAAAACCGGCGAGCTGCTGCGTCCGCGCTCCGGAGCGGCGCTTGTGGCGATGAAAACCGGCGCGGACGTGCTTCCCGCCTCGGTGAGATACGAGCACCGCGGGCGCTTTCGCTCAAGGGTATACGTTCGCTACGGCGACCTCATCCCGAACGCCGCGCTGAGGCTTGACCCGGACAATCCGCGCAGCCTGCACGCCGCCTCGAAATATATCATGGAGAGGATCAGAGAGCTGTGGCAGAGCTGACGAAGAGAACCGTGACCGTCGCCGAGCACGCCGGCTTCTGCTTCGGCGTCAAGCGCGCGATCGATATCGTGTTCGACCTGCTCGCTAAAGGCGAGCGCATCGCCACTCTCGGCGAGATAATCCACAACCCGCAGATAAACCGTGAGCTTGCCGCGCGCGGCGCGCTCATCCTTGACAGCGTCGGCGAGGCGCCGGAGGGCGTTACCGTCGTTATCCGCTCCCACGGCGTCGCACAGAGCGTTTCCGACGATATAGCCGCCCGCGGGCTGCGCTGCATCGACGCGACCTGCCCCTTTGTCAAAAAGATACACAACATCGTCAGCGCCGCCTCGAGCGAGGGCAGGACGGTGTTCATTGCCGGAGACAGCACTCACCCGGAGGTCGAGGGCATCATCGGACACTGCTGCGGCGAGTGGTTTTCTTTCAAAAATCTTCAAGATCTCGAGGTCTTGATCCGTTCTGGAGCCATAAATTCGTCAAAAAGTTCAATTATGGTCGCGCAAACGACCTTTAATACGTCAGAATGGAGAAAGTGCTCTAAGTGTATCAAAAATGTATGTACAAAGCTTGATATTTTTGATACAATATGTAGTGCGACTGATGTTCGCCAGAAAGAAGCGGCGGAGCTTGCAGGACGCGTCGATGCTATGATAGTCGTCGGCGGCAGACACAGCTCCAACACCGCCAAGCTCCGAGACATTTGCAGCGAATACTGCCCGACGTTCCTGATAGAATCGGCGGACGAGCTTGAATATCTGGATCTCAGGGGTTATAATAAAATTGGTGTCACTGCCGGCGCATCGACCCCGGCTCTTATAATTAAGGAGGTACAAACAAGCATGGCTGAAAATCTTGAAAACAGCACGGAAGAAATGACTTTCGAGGAAATGCTGGACCAGACTTTCAAAAGTACATACACGGGGGAGAAGGTGATAGGCGTCGTCACAGGTATCGGACCGACCGAGGTTTCCGTTGAAATCGGCACCAAGCATACCGGTTATATTCCGCTTCATGAGCTTACCGACGATCCTACCCTCAAGCCCGAGGATATTGTACAGGTAGGACAGACCCTCAACCTGAAGGTTCTGCGCGTCAACGACGTGGAGGGCACCATGGTTCTCTCCAAGAGACAGGTGGACGCAGAGGCCAATCTTGACCGCATCATGAACGCGGCCGAAACCGGCGAGGTGTTCGAGGGCACCGTCGCAGACGTTGTCAAGGGCGGCGTTATAGTCGTTTACAACGGCGTTCGAGTGTTCATCCCGGCTTCTCAGGCTACCCTCACCAAGGGCGAGAGCCTTGACGGACTTCTCAAAACCAAGGTGCGCTTCAAGATCCTTGAAGCAAATCCGCAGCGCAAGCGTGCCGTCGGCTCCATCCGCAGCGTGCTCCTCGACGAGCGCCGCGCGGCAGCCGACAAATTCTGGGAGACCATCAAGGTCGGCGACGTCTTTAAGGGCACCGTCAAATCCCTGACCTCCTATGGCGCGTTCGTCGATCTCGGCGGCGTGGACGGCATGGTTCACATCTCCGAGCTCTCATGGCTGCGCATCAAGCATCCGTCCGACGTCGTAAAGGTCGGAGACGTGCTTGAGGTCTACGTAAAGGATCTCGATCCCGAAAATAAGAAGATCTCGCTCGGCTACAAGAAAACCGAGGACAATCCGTGGGAGATCCTGCGCGAGAGATATCCCGTCGGCACCGTGGTAAGGGTCAAGATCGTATCTTTGACCACCTTCGGCGCATTTGCCCAGATTATTCCGGGCATCGACGGTCTCATCCACATCTCGCAGCTCTCCACCGAGCGCGTCGCGAAGCCTGCGGACGTGGTGTCCGTCGGCGACGAGGTCGATGCGAAAATCATCGACATCGACTTCGAGAAGAAGCGCGTCAGCCTTTCCATCAAGGCCGTCCTGCTCGACAGAGAGGCCGAGGCTGAGACCGAGGCTGAGGAAATCAACGAGTAATTTTTCATCACGGCGCGCACGGCTTTTTGTGCGCGCCGGTTTTCGTGCAGACAAAAAGGGCTTGGGAGACGCGTTTCCCAAGCCCTTTGATTTTGCTCCTCAGAGCCTTACGCTTTTAAGATACTCCTGGAATTCCTCTCCGACCTCCGGGTGCCGCAGCCCAACCTCGACTATCGCCTTGAGTATACCAAGCTTGTTGCCCATGTCGTAGCGCTCGCCGGTAAACTCCACGCCGATCATGCCCTGCTCCCGCGCAAGCTGCTTCATCGCGTCGGTGAGCTGTATCTCGCCTCCGGCGCCCGGGCCGAGCTTTTCGAGAATACCGAATATATCCGGCGGCAGCACCACGCGGCCAAGTATCGCATATTCAGAGAAGATCTCGTCCGGTTCCGGCTTTTCCACCATGTCGCTGACCCTGAAGGTCCGCTCCGCGAGCTTCTCAACGGCCAGCGAGCAGTATTTCGCAAGCTGCTCCCGCGGCACCGGCTTTATCCCCGCCACACCGAGGCCGTATCTGTCGTAGGCCGCACACAGCTCACCGCAGGCGGGAGACTCTCCGATTATCACGTCGTCGCCGTAGAGCACCGCGAACGGGTCGTTGCCCGCAAACGCCCTTGCGCAGAGCACCGCGTGCCCCAGTCCCTTCGTCTCCTTCTGGCGGACGTACTGTATATTCGCAAGCTTCGATATCGCAACCATCTCGTCGTATATCTTCACCTTGCCCGCCTGTAGCAGCCGCTCCTCCAGCTCCGGCGAGCGGTCGAAGTGATCCTCCACCGTCGTCTTGCCGCGGCTGGTTATGATGAGGATGTCCTCGATGCCGGAGCGCACAGCCTCCTCGACTATATATTGTATCGCCGGCTTGTCCACTATAGGCAGCATCTCCTTGGGCATCGCCTTCGACGCCGGGAGCACCCGCGTTCCAAGTCCCGCCGCCGGGATGACCGCCTTTTTTATCCTTGACATTGCCTTCACCTCTCCTTTGTATAATGGGTAGCGCTGCTCGATGATACTGGTATTATACCAAATTCCGCGCGAAAAAACAACCTTACCCGCCAATTTAAAAATTTCCCCGGCGCACTGTTGACAACTCTGCCCGCGGTATTTTACAATATATAATATACAGCTTTTACGAAAAGGGGACTTGCGGCAATGCGCTATGATGAACGGGAATGGAAGATCGGCTTCAATATGGAGGACGGCGGAGAGGGGCGCTTCGGCTGCACCGCAGCGAGCGTTCCGGGCGATAACGTGTGGGCGGTATCCCCGCGCGGCGTCGCGCTCTGCGGAGACTGCGACGAGGTGCTTGCGGAGGCGGAGGCGCTTGAGCGCGAGGGCTTTGTCCCGGACGCCGTCATAGCATTTTTCAGCCGGAATCACCGCATCGAGGCTACGCTCGCGCGTCTTGACGAAATTTTTCCGGGCGTGCCGTTCTGCGGCGGCGGCGCAGCTCCCGGCGGCGACGGACTTGTTGCGCTCTATCCGCAAAACGGCGACGCAGCGCTGCTGCTAATCCGTGACGCACGCTATTCCTTCACGCTGCGCTTTCGCAACCTGCACGATATCTCCACGCGCACCGTTGCGCTCGAGGGGCCGGACAGCCGCACCGTAACATATGTCAACGACGGCGGGCACACGGCTGCCCCTGCGTGGCTCGACGCGCTCAGGTCCGCGAACGCCTGCCGCGCCGAGAGCTTCGAGAACGTCACGCTGACGACGGACGACGGCTATAACCTGCATCTCTCCGGCGGTGAGGGCTGCCTGTGCACCGGCTCGGACATTCCTGACAGCCGCAGGGTGCATATCGGCCTGCTCAGCGACGAGGAGGCTCGCCGGAGGCTGGACGGCTTTCTCGGCGTTCCAGGCGAGCTGGTGTTCGGCTGCGCCGGACTGCGCAGCATGGTTCCGGAGATCTCCTCAAAAAGCGTCTGCGGCTTCCTCTATGGCGAGATACTCACCGCAAACGGCCATCCGCGCTTTGCAAACCTTATGATGTCCGCGATATCCGCGCGCGTGATATGAAGGAGGGAAAGCCGTGGATCGCTTTGATATCACCTATTTTCACGGGCCCTTCGAGGAGTATATCCTGCGCCCCGGAGTGCTTGACGGCATCGTAGCGAGCGGAATGACGCTGCTTCCGCTCTGCTACGGAACCGAGACCAACAAGGCCGTGCTGCGGCTGCTCGGCGAACGGTGGCCCGGCGTTCGCGCAATCGTCCACGACCCGCGCTTCGGCGAGGTATACGCGTCGAAGAAGCCCGCCCGCGCGGACGAGGCGATGAGGGACATAGTCGAAGATTACGGCAGCCTTGCGGCGCTCTGCGGCTGGGATATCGTGGATGAGCCGTCCGCAGCCGATTTCCCGGTGCTCGGCGCGATGGTGAAGGCGCTGCGCAGATATTCGCCGGGGCTTGAGACAACCGTAAACCTGTTTCCGAACTACGCGACGCCGGCACAGCTCGGCACGCCGGACTACGAGGAATATCTCGAACGGTTCATCCGCGAGGTCTCACCGGACTATCTCAGCTACGACCACTACCACTTCATGGGGCGCAAGGACGCACGGCACACCGCGAGCTGCTGCGACGAGCGCGAACGGCTCATCCGCGAGGCCGCAATGAACACGCAGGAGCGCGCCGGCTTCTTCACCAACGCGGAGCAGGTGCGCACGGCGGCGCTCCGGCACGGCCTGCCCGCAATGATGATCGCCCTGCTGACCGAGCACGGCCCATACCGCAACCTCACCCGCGCCGAGCTGCTGTGGGAGAGCAACATGTGTCTGTGCTACGGCTTCAAGCGGCTGTCCTACTTCACATATTGGGAGCCGTATCACGACGACTTTTGGCGCTGGGCCAACGCCATGTGCGACACCGAGGGCCGTCCCATGCCGCACTATTACGACATTCAGGCTATAGCGGCGCAGCTTCGCCCCGTCGGCGAGCTGCTTTACCGGCTGCGCTCCGCCGGGGTGTGGCGGATAGGAGGAGCCGCAGAGCCGCTTTTTCACAGCGCCGAGCCGGGCTGCGGCCTGCCCGCGCTCGAAGGCGACAACGGCGTCGCCGGGCTTTTCGACGACGGCAGCGTCTACCTTGTCAATCGCGACTGCGGCGCTCCGAACCGTTTCGTTCTCCCTGCCGACGGGCTGCTGCGCTTTGAGCCGGCGGCGCGCCGGTTCGTTCCGGCCCCGCGGGAGCTTTTGCTCGAAGCGGGAGAGGCGGCTCTGCTGAGACCGATGCGCTGAGTCCCTGCCTTAGCTACGCTTCATAAAAACGGCTTTCGCCTCGGGGAGGTTATCCCCGGACGAAAGCCGCTGTTTTATCTCTTAACGCCCTGCGCCGCGAAGGGAGGAGCCCCCGGCACGGACGCTGCATGTCCCAAGGACGAAAAACGCCCTTGACACGCAGGTCGTTTCGGGCGCGAGGCACCGACCGTAACCGGATATCGGGGAAAGCTTCCGCCGCGCTTTAACGTGGCGCGAGGAAATCGATGGCGCGCTCCACCGAGTCGCGGCAGCGTCCAAGCTCGGCGGCGCTTGAGGCGTTGCGGTAGTCAAAGCTGCGGCAAAACGCCGTGATATCTGTTTTCAGCGCGTCGAGCCGCTTTCCGGCAAGCCCCAGCGTCACGCTGCGGAACTCGGGCAACAGCTTGCGGGAAAGCTCCGCCGGCGCCGCCTGAAGAAGCTGCGCCGCGTGGGAACAGCATAGCAGCGGCTGCTCGGCGTAAAGCTCGCGAAAGCTCACGTCGCGCCCCCAGACCGTCAGCAGATTGCTCATCATCGTCTCCATGACGCCGTCTATTTTCCGGCAGACGTAGCAATTGTCCGCCAGCTCCGCCGCCGGGCTGCGCCCCTTTCTGCCGGGTGCGGAGCCCCTTGCTGTCAGAAGCTCCTTCGAGACGTAGTCGAGATGGCTTTCAAGCATCAGCGCTATCGAGAGCCGGTTCTTGCGCGCGAGCATCATGTCGAAATGCCGCCTGCAAAAGCCCAGCCGGTTTGTCTCCTCGCGGACGTCCGGCTCCATCATCGCCGCTCCCATAATGTATTCGACGCAGCGCTGCTCGAGAATATCGTACAGCCGACAGAGCGGGCAGCCGTCGCGCGGCTCAAACACGTCGGTCAGCGGTATGGTGTAGATGGTGTCTCTCATTGTCGGTCAACTCCTGTTTTTTTGTATTGAAACCGGCCGGATTTGGCGGTATAATGTAGCTATTGGGGGGCGATTATTATGGATATTATCTATTCCGAGGGCGCCGTACACGTCGGCGGGCTCGGCGATTTTTCGCTGAAGGACACCCTTGACTGCGGCCAGTGCTTCCGCTGGAGCGAGTCCGGCGGCGGCTTCGACGGCATCGTCGAGGGACGCTTCTGTCACGCGGAACAGCGGGGCGATACGCTGCTGCTCTCGACGACGCGGGAGGATTTTGACGCGCTGTGGCGGGATTATTTCGATCTTGACCGCGATTATGCGGCGCTGAGGAGGGAATTTTCCACGGACGAGACACTCCGTGCGGCGCTCGCGTTCGCGCCGGGCATTCGTGTGCTGCGCCAGCGCCCGTGGGAGACGCTTTGCAGCTACATAATCAGCCAGAACAACAATATCAAGCGGATAAAAGGCATTATCGCGCGGATGTGCGAGAGCTTTGGCGAACCGCTTTGCGACGGGCGCGGCTACGCATTTCCGTCCGCCGGCCGGCTCGCAACGCTCGACGAGCAGGCGCTCGCACCGTTGCGCTGCGGCTTCCGCGCAAAATACATCCTCGACGCCGCAGAAAAGGTCGCGTCTGGCGAGATAGACCTTGCGGCGCTGCGCGATATGGAGCTTGACGAAGCGCGCCGGACGTTGATGAGCATCAGGGGCGTAGGGCCAAAGGTAGCGGAGTGCACGCTGCTCTACGGCTTCGGGCGCACCGAGTGCTTCCCCATCGACGTCTGGATTCGTCGCGCGATGTCGGAGCTGTTCCCGGCGGGGCTGCCCGAGTGCGCCGTCCGTGAAGCCGGGATTGCGCAGCAATATATTTTTCACTACATGCGCATGCGCGCCGCCGGAGATTGAACTAATTATATCACATGCAGCGCTCGCAGGTCAACCGGCCGGCAATAAAAGCCGCCGCGCAGCGCGCACAGGAGCAGCCGCGGACAAAACCGGCGATGCCGCGGCTTTGCCCGCCTGTTAATGCGCCGCGCCCGTGTCCGCAGCGAGAAGCGTAAGCGCCCGGCGGCATACGCGCATATACGCGTGCGCTCCGGATACCCTGCACCGTCAGCTTTGCCGCCTTGCCCGCGAGACGGCGGAGCACGGCTCTGATTTTTTATTATGGTTGGCGCTTGGGCCTGCCCTGCGGCTAAAACAGCTTTCGCAGGCCAGCTTTTCATCGATTGCAACAAAAATTCATCAAAAAAGCATTCGACTTCATGCTGTTTAATAATTACCAAACATATATTCGCAACAAAATGCGTCATTTTTTACAGGGAGCGATATATTAAAATTAAACATTTGTCAATAATTAATGAGCAAAATTTCTTGACAACGGACTGCAATAGCATTAAAATATATGTAGTATGCTTTTTATATGATTATTTCGGGGCTCCTCCCTTTGTCATAGACCAAAAAAGAATACGCAATTATTATGATCGGAGGAAGTAATTGTCACATGACACAGGTTAGCATCGTCTGGCTGGTCGTCGCTGCGTTTGCCGGATTGCTTGCCGGCGGTATCTGCGCTTTCTTTATCGGCGTTTCATATAGACGCAAGGTTGCCGAGGCTGAGCTTGGCTCCGCTGAGGAAGAGGCAAAAAGGATAGTTTCGGACGCAATCAAGACGGCGGAGGCAAAGAAAAAAGAAGCGCTTGTGGACGCGAAGGACGAGATCCACAGGCTCAAGCAGGAAAACGAACGAGAGCTCAGAGAAAGACGCTCCGGCATCCAGAAGCAGGAGCACCGTCTCCAGCAGAAGGAGGAATCGCTCGACAGAAAGCTTGACAATTTTGAAAAAAAGGAAGAGACCCTTCAGAACAAGCTGAAGGAGGCGGAAATCTATCTCGAGGAATCCAAGCAGCTAAAGGCGCGGGAGCTTGAAATACTCGAGCGCATCTCCGGGCTGACCATAGAGCAGGCAAAGGAACAGCTCCTCTCCACGCTTGACGGCGAGCTGAACCATGAGAAATCGGTCAAGATAGCCCAGTATGAGCAGCAGCTCAAGGAGGAATCGGAGGAAAAGGCCAAGCAGTATATCTCGCTGGCAATAATGCGCTGCGCGTCCGATTATGTCGCGGAGGCGACGGTGTCGGTGGTGCCGCTGCCCAACGACGAGATGAAGGGCCGTATAATCGGCCGCGAGGGCCGCAACATACGCGCAATAGAGTCGCAGACCGGCGTTGATCTCATCATCGACGACACGCCGGAGGCTATTACCATATCCAGCTTTGACCCCGTGCGGCGCGAGATTGCGCGCCTTGCGCTCGAGCATCTCATCCAGGACGGACGCATCCACCCCGCCAAGATCGAGGAGTCCATCGAGAGAGCGCGCAAGGAGGTCGAGCAGAAGATCAAGCAGGACGGCGAGCGCGCTATCATCGCGACCGGCGTACACGGCCTGCATCCCGAGATTGTCAAGCTGCTCGGACGTATGCGCTACCGCACCAGCTACGGTCAGAACGTGCTTGAGCACTCCATCGAGGTCTCTCAGCTTGCCGGTATGATGGCCTCGGAGCTTGGCGCAGACGCCAACCTCGCACGCCGCGCCGGACTCATCCACGATATCGGCAAGGCGCTCACCCATGAGGTCGAGGGCTCCCACGTCAACATCGGCGTCGAGATTGCCAAGAAATACAAGGAAAACCCCGACGTCATCCACGCCATCGAGGCGCACCACGGAGACGTGGAGCCGCGGACCGTCGTCGCATGTCTCGTTCAGGCCGCCGACGCCATATCCGCAGCGCGTCCCGGCGCACGCCGCGAAAATCTCGAAAACTACATCAAGCGTCTTGAAAAGCTTGAAGCCATTGCCAACGCCTACGAGGGCGTCGACAAGTGCTATGCCATTCAGGCGGGCCGCGAGATACGCATCATCGTCAAGCCGGACGTCATCCGGGACGATCAGATATCCTTTGTCGCACGCGAGATTGTCAAAAACATCGAGAAAGAGCTTGACTATCCCGGACAGATCAAGGTGCACGTCGTCCGCGAAAGCCGCGCCATCGAGTACGCCAAATAAAAATAAAGCGTATAATATTACAAAAACCTCCGAGAAGGGGGTTTTTGTTGTTTATAAATTAACATTTTTCTGATATAATGATAGAATAATAACCCGAAGAAACGGAGCTGTGCCATATGCGTGTACTTGCACTCGGCGACGTAGTTGGAGGCTGCGGCTGTGAAAAGCTGAGAACGTCGCTGCCGGAGCTGAAAAAACGGTATTCTGCGGATCTCACTGTCGTCAACGGCGAAAACTCCTCCGAAAGCATCGGCATCAGTCGCGACACTGCGGCGGCCCTCTTCCGCAGCGGCGCAGATGTCATAACCACCGGCAACCACGTCTGGCGGCACCGCGACATCTTCGACGAGCTGGATCGAGGCGCCGGAGTCATCCGCCCCGCCAACTATCACCCCGACGCCCCCGGGAGCGGCTGCTTCCGCTTTGAGAAGGGGCGGCTCCGGGCGCTGATAATCAATCTTGCGGGACAGCTCTTCATGGACGCGCCATATGAATCGCCGTTTGCCTGCGCCGAGCGGCTGCTCGCCAAAAACGACTGTAAGGCCGTCCTCATAGACTTCCACGCCGAGGCAACCTCCGAAAAGCAGACGCTCGGATGGCTGCTCGACGGCCGAGTCTCGCTCGTGTTCGGCACGCACACCCATGTCCAGACCGCCGACGAGCGGATACTGCCCGGCGGCACCGGCTATATCACCGACCTTGGAATGTGCGGCGCGCGCGATTCGATAATCGGCATGAACACCGGCGTTGCAATGCGCCGCATCATCACAAAAATTCCGGAGGCCACCCGAACCGCGACCGGGGAGGGCATGATAAACGGCGTGTTCGCCGAGATCGATGAGACCACCGGCAAGACTGTACGCATAGAACGCATAAATTTGCGCTGACCCCGGGAGGAATACCCTTGAAGCAATTACAGGTAACGAATTTGTTCAGAAAAACGCTGTGCGCGCTGCTGGCGACACTGCTGGCGGCGTCGCTGTGCGGCTGCTCCGGAGGCAGCGACGGTGAAAACGGCTTTCAGGCGCTGTTCAAGCTGGACGGGACCGGAGACTCCGCATCGGAGCCGCGCGAGCCGACGCCGGTGACCGAGCTCGACCTGCCCTACGACCCGTCCGACACGCACGGCGGCAGGATATTTGATCCATATTACTGCCAGACCTCGGCGAACCGCTATATCTGCGCGCTCGTCTACGACCCGCTGTTCCGCATCGACGGGAGCTATCAGCCGCAGCCCTGCATCGCGGAATCGGCGGAGTATTCGTCCGTGGCGCTCTCGGAGCACGAGACCGCGTATTTCTGCGTTGTCACGCTGCGCGAGGGCGCGCTGTTCTCCGACGGCGACGAGGTTACGGCCGCAGACGTGCTCTATTCGATATCGCTGGCGATGGCAAAGGATTCCGTGTTCGCCACGAAGCTCTCGAACGTTGTGAGCTACACAAGATCCGAGCCGAACAGGATCACCTTCAGGCTCCATTCGCCCGACGCGATGTTTGCAAGCCTGCTCTGCTTTCCCATCGTCAAAAAGGGCAGCGGCGACAATCAGGCCTACGTCGGCTCCGGCCGATATCGCCCGATACTCGTCGGCGAGAGCGTGCGCCTGCTGCAAAACGAGCACTACTCCGGCAGCGGGCCGATCCGGCTTATATCTCTCGTCGAGGTGGAGGACGGCAACATGCTGATGTACGGCCTCAAGACCGGCTCCATCGACTTTGCGTTCTTCGATTTTTCCGCCGATATGTCGTATAGCGCAGCGAGCGGCTCGCAGCTTGTGCAGCTCAACAATATGATCTTTATCGGCGTAAACGGCTATTCCCGCCAGCTTGCAGACGCGGCGGTGCGCCGTGCGGTATCGCTGACTATCGACCGCAGCGCGCTGGTGAGCGCGTATTCCGGCATGGCCACGGCGGCATATACGCCGCAGAATCCGCTATTTTCCAACGCGAAGCCGGACGCGCCGGACAGAGATGCCGCGGAAGCGCTGCTGACCCAGGCCGGATTTGAAAGGGACGAGGAGGGCTTCTTCGCAAAAAGGGATCGAAGGCTGACACTCCGGCTGCTCGTCAACAGCGAGGACGACCGCCGTATCGCCGCAGCGAGCCTTATCGCGGAGCAGCTAAACGAGGTGGGCCTCGAGACGGAGCTTGTCGAAAAGCCGTTTTCGGAATATTCCGCACTGCTCGCAGCCGGAGATTACGACCTCTATCTCGGCGAGCTGCGGCTCAAATACAACATGTCTATAGCGGCGCTGCTGCCCGGCGGACAGGCGGCCTATTCCACGGCCGCAGACGAGGAATTTATGGCCGCCTATCTCAAATGGCGCTCCGGAGGCTCGCTTGGCTCCTTCAACAGCGCCTTTGCCGAACAGACCCCGTTCATACCGCTGCTGTTCCGCTGCGGGCTTGTCTCCTTCTCGCGTTCGCTTTCGTATGATATCGTTTCAACTGAGCAGGATATTTTTTATAATATAATAGATTGGTAATAGATTTTTTCAAAGCGTTGTAGTATAATAATGAGTGAAGCGGTTTTTGCTCCGCCCGCCGCCGCTTTTCGGACGCGCGGCGCGACGGATAAAATAAAAAATCCAACCGATGAAAGAGGGCTGTATAGATGATACGCGTAGAAAATCATTTAGGCGTGATCGAAATATCGCACGATTACTTTTCCAAGCTGATCGGACATGCCGTTACCGAGTGCTTCGGCGTCGCCGGCATGGTTGCGACCACGCCCACACAGGAGATCAACTCCTATGTATTCCGCCGGGATCCCATAGACAAGGGCGTCAAGGTGCGCTCCTCCGGCGGGAAGCTCTATATCGATCTGCATATCGCCGTATCCTACGGTCTTAACATTGCGGAGATCGTCAAGAGCATCGTCCACAAGGTCAGCTATGTTGTGGAGGATACCACCAGGTTACAGGTGGAAAAGGTCAACGTCTATGTCGATACCATGAAGGTGGAAAATTACGACGCCTGATACGGCTGTAGCTTGGAAGGATGAGCATAAACAATGATACAGGGAAACACTTTGAAATCGGCGTTCATATCCGCCGCAAACAACATCTGCAATCTGAAACAGAAGGTGGACGAGCTTAACGTTTTCCCCGTCCCTGACGGCGACACCGGCAACAACATGTCCATGACGATGTCCGCAGCGGCACGCCAGCTCGAACGCGAGGAGTCCTCCTCCGTCGCCGCCATCTCCAACACCGCCGCGTCGGCGATGCTCCGGGGCGCTCGCGGCAACTCCGGCGTCATTCTCTCGCTGCTGTTCCGCGGCTTCTCCAAGGGACTTGCCGGAAAGGAAGAGGCCGACGGACACGATATTGCCAGAGCCTTTGCGCTCGGTGTCGAGGCCGCATACAAGGCGGTCATGAAGCCCACCGAGGGCACGATACTTACCGTCGCGCGCGTCGCGTCCGAAAGGGCCGCGGAATTTGCCGCCACCAACGACGACGCGCTCGCCGTATTTGAAAAATATTACGAGGAGGCAAAGGCCACCCTCGCCACAACGCCCGAGCTGCTGCCGGTGCTCAAGAAGGCCGGTGTTGTGGACGCGGGCGGTCAGGGTCTGGTTTACATCCTCGAGGGTATGCTCAGCGTGCTGCGCGACGGCAAAATAATCGCATCCGCCGAAGCGGACGCCGACGCTCCCGCGCCCAGCGCCGCGCGCGACGCCGATTTCGACATTACCTTCCTCTATTGCACCGAGTTCCTCATCAACAAGAGCGAGCAGCGGCATGGACAGGACGCCGACGCTCTCAAGCTTCGTGCTTTTGTCGAGTCCATCGGAGACAGCGCCGTAGTCGTGGACGACACCGACATCATCAAGTGCCACGTTCACACCGACAACCCCGGTCAGGTGCTGGAGCATGCGATACAGTACGGTATGCTCTCCTCCATCAAGATAGAAAACATGTACGAGCAGCACCAGCGCCTCCAGAAGGAAGCTGCGCCAAGGACGGAGGAGGCGAAGGCGCCGGCTGCCGGAAGCAAAAAATACGGGTATGCTCCGGTGGATGAGACGAGAGAATACGGCTTTGTCGCAGTCTCGGCAGGCGAGGGTATTTCCGAGATATTCACCCAGCTTGGCGCGGACAAAATAGTCAACGGCGGCCAGACGATGAACCCCTCCACCGAGGATCTGCTCGGCGCGATACAGGCGACGCCCGCAAAGACGGTGTTCGTGCTGCCCAACAACAAAAATATAATCATGGCCGCCGAGCAGGCAGTCAAGCTTGCCGACCGCAACGTCTGCGTCATCCAGACCAAAAACATTCCGCAGGGCATCACCGCGATGCTCAACTTCGACCCCGGAGTCTCTGTCGAGCAAAACTGCCTTGCAATGACCAAATCCTACGAGTCGGTTCAGACCGGAAGCATCACCTATGCCGCACGCGACAGCGAGGTTGGCGGGATGAAGATACGCGAGGGCGACATCATGGCGCTCGAAAACGGGAAGGTCTCTTTTGTCGCGCCCAATCTCGTCAAGGCGAGCGTCAAGCTCATACGCCAGCTTCTCATCAAGGGCGGCAGCTATGTGACGATGTATTACGGCTCCTCCGTCTCCGACGAGGCCGCGTCGGAGGTTGAGGCGGCGGTGCGCGAAAAGCTCCCGCAGGACGTCGAGCTTGCGATGGTCAGCGGCGGCCAGCCGGTCTATTACTTCATCATCTCGGTCGAATAAAAAATAAATTCACCCAAGGAGGGCACAGATGAACAGCTTTGCCGATTATTCCATTGATTTTGTCAAGCGCTTTGACGCCGAGGTTGCTGATGCGATGGCGCTGGAGCTGAAGCGCCAGCGCCGCAATAT
>CANNTZ010000045.1 GCA_947522735.1 uncultured Oscillospiraceae bacterium
CTGCAATTTGGTGGGATACAGGAACCAACGGCTCTCTCCCTTCCCCGTAGACCCCGGCATATTGCCCTTCCATTGCGCAGTAGGTGTCATACGCCTGCCTGATCAGTCCCATTCACTCCACCTCCCCAAATTCCTTCAGCCCGATAAAGCTGCCCGTGTCAGAGGAAAAAACCTTCATGGGCATCTCCCTCAGAGGCTTCTGCCCCGGACATTCCTCCGGCGGAAGAAAATGAATGACGCCGTTTTTCATGACCGGATACCAAAAACGCGCGGTCATCCGTCCGCGGGTCTCCTCGGAGTAGGCCTCATCCGGATAGGTTATGCCGTGGTACATCAGCCCGAAGCTCAGCTCCGACAGCGCATCATAGGCGCCCTCGCCGCTTCCGAACGCACAGGGCTCCACATAGCCCTGACATTCTCTGGTGCCCAGAAAAACGTCCCGCCGTCCGCCTTTTTCGATCATCCGGCGGGCAATGCAGTGGTGCTTGTTTTCGTTTCTGTCGCAGCTCAGCTCCGGACGGTTATCGTTCCATTCGAAGCAGGCCCGAACCTGATAACGGCAGTTTTTAAGATAGGTGTAGTAGGCCAGCTCGTTGCCTCCGCCATATCTGATGGGGCGAATGCCCTTCACCTCGGTCTGAATCGGATTCATGACCCGCACATCCAGTATCCGCCAGATGAACGTGGGCTTCCAGTAGACGGAAGCCAAAACTCCTTTCAGCGCTTCATAGGTGGGAACCTGATAGCTGCATTTTTCGCCGCCCAGACGCATGATTGGGTCGGAGAAGAGCGCATAGTCTCCGTATACCTCAAATTCTACGATATTGGGATACCTTGTTTTCAATATCTACACCTCCTGAAAACCAAGCGTACCGGCCTCGAGTGAAAAGCCTGTATTTTCGTTATAAAATCCGTCGGATAACAATTGAATACCACCGTCAAACAGGGCGGTCACGGCGCCAAGGGCCTGAAGCTGCTCCTGCTGGTGGCGATAGACGCTGACGCAATAGCCCTTTGCCTCGCGGATGCAGCGGTCGATTGTCGTCCAGTCCCTTTGTCCATAATTCCGAGAAGCGGCAAGCAGCGCGCCTTGAAGCTCGCGTCCTTTTCCGTATGGCACAAGCAACGAGACCGTATCCTCATCAAACACCCGGAACAGACTGCCTGCCAGACAAAACGCCTGACGCAAAAAGTAGCGTCCGGCCTGCTCGCAATTGGCGTCCGCGTATCGGGGGTTGTCCGCCAAAAGATGATAGATAGAGCCGTGCTCCAGCGTCTGGTCATCCTGAAAGCCGCGCTCCATTTCCGCATATAACCGGCGATAGTAAAACCCGATGGCTTCTCCGGAAGAAAGATCCCTCCGAAATTTCTCCGGCTCACGAGAAAAGGCGGTCAAAAGAGCGGCGGTCGCATTCTGCCCACGAATAATGTCATCCAGACGGCACAGCTTTTCATCGGTGCAGCGCACAATGCGGACAGGAGCGGGCACGGCCTGTTCGGCATGCCTATTGCAGCGGCCCGCCGCCTGCACGACGCTATCCATTCCGGCGGAAAACCGGATGACCTGCTGGAAGGAAATATCCACACCCGCCTCGATTACCTGCGTGGATACACAGACGACCCTTGGTCCGGCGGCGGAAGGGCTGTCCAGCGCCGCCTGTAGCGTCCGCAAAATCTGCCTGCGGTGCTCGACGCACATTGCAGCGGACAGATGAAAGCACAGGCAGTCCTCGGCCTGTAGCTGCTCAAACAAAAACGCCGCCTCCTTTTTCGTGTTGCACACGACCAGCAGGCTGCCGCACTGCTCCAATGCCTGCACGACGATTTGCGGGAGCTCCTCCAGTCTGGCACATCCCGCGTTTTGGATATCCGTGCGCTTGAAAACATCCCACAGCCACTTTTGCTGCGGAACAAGCTCCGTGGGCTCCTTACACAGCGGGTGATGGGCCGCGTTCAGATCAGGCTGGGTCGCGGAGCATAATACGACCGTGGCGCCGCAGACCTCAGAAAGAAAGTTGACGGCCAGATCAAACAGAGTCAGCATTTTGCCGGGAACGGTCTGCACCTCGTCAATGACAATGACGCTGCCGCACAGGGCGTGGAATCTGCGGATTGCACTGGTTTTTCCGCTGAAGCATGTGTTCAGCAGCTGAACAAGCGTGGTGATTACGACGGGAGCGGCCCAAGAAGCGGTCAGCAGCTCCAATTCCTGTAGACGCTCGGGCGTTTCCTCCGGCTCGACAAGATTGGAGTGATGCTCCAAAATCAGCGCATCATCTCCCACAAAGCGGCGGATAATCTGGGCGTTTTGATCTATGATGGACAGCAGCGGCGCCGTGAAGATGATGCGGGAGCAATTGAATCGCGCGGCATACGCCAGCGCAAAGCGGAGGCCGGCAAGCGTTTTTCCGCCGCCCGTGGGGACATTCAGGCGGTAGATCCCGCCGGAATTGGCGGCTGCTGCGGCCGCTGCGGCGCAGGCGTCGGAGATGTGCCGTCGCGCGCGGTCGATGGGCCTTTCCCGAGGGAGCCCTGAGAGCCTTTTCTCCATGAAGGCCAGCCGTTCCTCCCAGATCGGCCGCATATCCGCCGGAAATTGAGGAATGCTCAGTCCGGCCATAAAGGACGCGGTATCCGCACGATCCCCCTCGATCACAGCAGACAGGAGCATTCGTGCAAGAAGCCCAATATAGAACGCGGTCTCCCGATTCGCCTCGTTTCCGTCCGCTTGGGTGGAAAGCGCAGACAGCCGGTTCAGCATCGCGGTCATCTCCTGAACAGCGGCCTGAAACAAGCCGTCCAATTCTTCTATGCCGGCGCATTGCTCCAAAAAGTTTCGGATTGACTCGTCGTAGAAGATCCCCTCCCCGGCCTGACGGCGGAAAAAGCCGCTGCGCCGCTGTGAATCCACGCAGTCAAACAAGCCATGGTGCGAGCCGACGGCAAAGGCCAGCAATTCTGCCGCGACATCGGAATATGAGAACTCCTCCCCGGCACCGGCGCAGTGCCATCGCTCCAAGAGGAAGCGAACACCTGCAAAGGTGTGGTTGACGCTGCCGCGGACGGCGTTTTTGCCGCTCACGGCCTTAGACAGATATTGCGCGTACTCATCCTTGTTCTTTCCGGCGTCATGCAGCAGGCCGGCAAGATAGGCGCTTTTTTCCAGACCAATCGAGCTTAGCGTGTTTGCAGCAAGCGCCGCTGTGCCCCGGCAATGCTCCCGAACGGTTTGACGCTCTCCGGTTTCGCGGATATGAGCAGGGTACATGGAGATCACATCCCGATGTATACATTTAATAGTTTTATCATAGCACATTTGTTTGCTTTTGTAAATGCACTCCGCAATAAGGGAGCAGACAAAAAAAATCGACTTCCTTTATGCATTGTGTCACATCGTATGTGTCAGGCCATGCCCGGGGATTGAATCGGCAAGATTGGTTTGTGCCGAAAAAAGTCAAGTCAGCGCCCCTGCAAAAATGACCGCTTCGGCTCCTCGGGCCATATTATGGCGTGCCTCCTCTGCTTTTTGCAGGAGCTCGGTGAAAAAACCTCCTTGCCTTCACACAAAAAAGCTGCCGCCTGCGCAATGCAGACGGCAGCCTGATTAAACAGGAATTATTCGATGGCGACCTTACTGCCCGAGGACAGCCTCTTAGGATCGTGCTTCGGAACCAGAATGGTGAGAACACCGGACTCATACCTTGCCTTGATATCCTCCGGCTTTACATCGCCGACATAGAAGCTGCGGGAGCAAGCGCCCGCATAACGCTCCTGACGCAGGATACGGCCTTTTTTGTCCTCCTCGTCCTTGTCCAGGCCCTTTTCGGCACTGACGGTCAGATAACCGTCCTTGACGTCCACATGGATCTCATCCTTTGTAAAGCCGGGCAGATCCACGGCGAATCGATAGCTCTTGGCATCATCCGTCTCGCGGATATCGGTCTTCATCAGGTTCCTGCCGTTCTTGCCGAACAGCGGGTCGCGGCCGCCAAAGAAACCGGCGCCAAAGAAATCATCCAACATATTTTCACCATAAACACTGGGTAACATAATACATTCCTCCGATTGTTTTTTTATTATAAAAGCTCTGCGGCACGGCTTGCCGCGCCAAAGCATTGCTTTGCGGAAAATTATTTCGCCCTTGGGATGCAGGCATAGACAATGGAATTGACGCCTTCAAGCAGGAACACAAGACCCACCGTCACGCCGAGCGCCGCCACGCTGACCCACGGATCCATCATACAGACGAAGCCTGCTGCCATCAATATAATCCCGATGGCCAAAACCCATCCCCAGGCGCGAACACCGAGCGCTTTCAGGTCAAAGGCGCTGACAAACCGCGAAATGCCGGAAAACAAAAGCCAGATCGTAAACAAAAACGGTAACGACAGCATTGTGAACCACCGGTTAAACAGCAGGAACAGCGACAGGATCACGGTGAGTATGCCGTCAAGCAGCAGCCACCCGGAGCCCAAAAGCAAGCCTCTGGTCTTTGCAAATACGGCTATTTCGATCACGCCGGAGGCCAGCATGAATATTCCGGCCATCAAGCCCGCGGTCATCGCTGCAACGTCCTGATTGCACAGGCAGTAGACACCCGAGATTATCAGAAGCACGCCGGACACAATATTTAAAGCCCTCATGGATTTGGATGTCATAATCATCTGCACCGCCTTTCCGACTACCCTTTGTCCTCTTTTGTTTTCTGTCTACATTTTAACCCTTTTCTCTTGAAATGACAACGGGCTTGCAGTATAATAATATTCAAAGCACTTGTGCTGTCTGCACAAATGAAAAGGAGATGAAGATGAAAAAAACAAGCTGGAAGAACGGCGGCGCCGGCGCGCTTTTGGCTGAATTTTTTGCCCGCGACGATTTGAAGGCTCTAACTGCCGAGGCCGGGGCGTTGCTTGAATGTCCGCTTCTTGTGTTGGACGACGCCTTTCATGTTTCGTCCCATTACAAGCCGCTCGGCTTTTCCGATCAGCTTTTTCAGGGCACCGTCAATCATGGCGTGATCCCCTACGAGGCCGGGGCGGTAATCAGCAAAAGCGAGGCGCTTTCTGCCGGGAAGGCGGATTATGTAAGGCTTGAAGGCAGCGCTTATCTCCGTCGCTTTGCGCCGCTTATAAGCTCCGGCGTCCGTCTCGGTTATCTCATATGCGTAGACACCGACGGACATCTGCAAAAAATCCCGCAGGAAATCTGGGACACGGTTGAACGAATACTGGCAAAGCAAGCCTTCATCGAAGCAAGCCGGCAGGACAAGCCCTTTGAAACCGCAGAGGATATCCTGATGCATCTGCTGGACGGAGGCTTTTCCTCGGCGCCGTATTTTCGGCTTCAGATATCCGGAACCTATCTTGCGGACCTTCATCCGTCCGGCTTTGCGTTGCTTGATCTGACCGCCTATCACAGCGAGTATCTCGGAAAACGGCGTCTCGAAAACGAGCTTGCGTCCCGCTTTCCGTATTCCCATTCATTTTTCTATCGAGGCGATGTATTTCTGTTTTTGCACGGAAAGGAGGCCTGTAGCAGCTTTTCCGCTCTGGCCGGGGAATTTCGGTTGAAGGTGATCGTCTCGAACGGGCTTGACGATCTGTTTGAGCTGCCTGCTCTTTACCGCACCGCGCGCGAGGCGCTGGAGCTGATGCTGGACAGCCGCTTCCACAGTGAAAACGTCTGTACAGTGGAGCAGCTGCGAACCCCGCTGTTGTTGAAAAATCTGGATGGGCGCAGCGATCTCATCGCAAAGGAGCTCCGCGCGCTCGCCGCGCATGACAGAAAAATGGACACCCAATATTGTGAAACGCTATATTACTATTTGATTTGCAGCCGTTCGCTAAAAAAAACCTGCGACGCCCTTTTCACACATCGAAATACCGTGCTTTACCGCATACGCAGAATGCTGGACGATTTCGCGATCCCGCTTGATGAGCCGGCCATGCACACCGAGCTGCTGCTCGGGGTGTCCCTGCTCCTTTTTGAAGACAAGGGGCCTGATTTCTTCCTGCACGCCGCGCCACAAGGCGAGAGAGAGGAGCAAACACCATGAAAGAAAACCGAAAGCTGTTAAAAGAGGTTCTTGACGATATTCACCACGACATGACCGATGAGGAGGTGCTGAGGCTGCTGGCGAACAGCAAGATTTCAATACGTCCCGAAAACGGAAAGGAAAAATATACACTCGGACAGCGCGCTGCCGATGCCATTGCAAAATTTGCCGGAAGCTGGGCGTTCATTTTTTCCTTTACAGGCGTTTTGTTCCTCTGGATGGTCATAAACGTCATATTGGCAACAACCGCCTTTGACCCGTATCCGTTCATTCTGCTGAATTTGGTGTTGTCCTGTGTTGCCGCAATTCAGGCCCCGCTTATAATGATGAGCCAGAACCGTCAGGAGGAAAAGGATCGCCGCAGAGCGGAAAACGACTATAAGGTCAACCTGAAAACCGAGATCATGATCGAGGATCTTTATGATAAGGTCAATGCCATTCTCGCCAAGCAGTCGGCTCTGGAAAAACGGCTGTCGGCGGAGGATAAAAAATCCGCGGAAAACCGGTGACGTGCGATTAAAAATGCAGTAAAGCGATATGGCTCACCCGTGTTAAAGCACAGCCGGGAAATCATCCGGAGAGCCGCTCTGCGTTTTCCACCTCTCCAACGCCTTGGCTGCAAGCCTCCCCGGCGCTCCGTTTTGTAACAGCGCGCCGACAGAAAAGCCCGGAGCGCTCAATTTCTGAGCACTCCGGGCTTTTGCGCGTTCCTCGCAGTCCGGCGCAGTCCCCTCAAGCACTATGCCGCGTCCGCTTCTCCGTTTTCCGACGCTCCCGGACAGCCGGAGCAGAACCTGAGGGTGTTTCATTGCGCTCACATAAGGCTCATGACGTTTGCGGTCGCGTTGAGAGCGTAATTATTGAAAGTAACCGCCATCCCCGGCTCGGCCCCGGCGACGGGCAAAAGCTTTTCCTCAAGCTCCGGGATACTGTCGAGCTTGCCTGCGGCATAGTCCAGCAGGCGGCGCCGGCAGGCTTCGGTGCGCTGTATGAGGCCGCCGATGCGGAGATCCTGCACGTCGAAGCCGGAGGGCTTGTTATCGGCAAACCACTGCTTTTCAAACGCCGTGTAGAAAAGCCGGACGCGCTTCACAACCTCTCTGTAGTCGGTTTCGGCAAGCCTGCGGAGCGTCTCGCGGTCGCCGTTCTCATAAGCGGCGCGGGTGCGGACGCCAAGGTCGTATTTGATAGCCAGCACGGCGCAGAGCTTGGCCTCGGTGTCGAACAGATAGCCGTACCGGCGGGATCTTTTAGCAATGGCGCAAAGCCGCTCGGCATATTCGGCATACCTTTTCGCGCCGTCCGCGCAGACGGTGGGATCAAGAAAGCCGTTGAAGTAATCGGAAAACAGCATATACTTCGAGGGGTTCGGGTGCAGCTCTGCGGAGGGAAGCTCGTTTGGCAGGTCGAGCGCCATGAAATCCTCAAAGGACAGCCCGAACATGCGGCGGAATCTCTCGTGGATTAGCGCGTCGTCGTCGTTGCCGCGCGCCCTCTCCGCAAGATAGAACAGCGCAGGAAGCTGGCTGAAATGCGAGCACTCGCCGCCGTCGTCTCCCCACATCGTGAAAACCACGTTGCGCAGCCTGTTTTTGCGGCAGGCGTCAAGAGCGGGCGTCATGCTGGCGATGGATATCCGGTTGAGTGGGACAAGCCCGCACCAGCTCCAAGCGCCGCCCGCAAACCAGACGTCCTTCGAGAGCTGCAAATGGTTGTAGATCATATCGTCGTAGGAGCCCTCGTCGGAGTGATAGTAGTCCCAGTATACGGGGATAACTCCGCCGGGCAAGGCGTCCTTCGTCTCCTGCGGGATCTCGGTTCTGCCCATGTAATATCCGCCGTCGTTAATCGGGCGGAAGAACATGTCCGACCACATCAGCATGGTGTAGCCGTACTTTTGCGCGAGCCCCTGCACCCTGTCAAGGTGGCGTCTGATGCAGACGTTGGAGGATTCGTAGCCGTGGATGTCAAGGTGTGCGCCGCGGCCAAGCATGTGCGCCTCGTCCATCCCAATGTGGATGCGGCGGGAGTGAAAGCACTCGGAGAGGGTGGCAAACATGTGGTCGATCAGCTCATAGGTGCGCGGATCGTCGGTGAGCAGGATATCGTCGCAGTCGACAGGAAACGTCTTCCAGCGGATGGCGGCGTTCAGGTGCGCCAGCGTTTGGATGCAGGGAATCAGCTCTATGCCCATCGAAGCGGCAAAGCTGTCCAGCTCCTTCATCTCGGCGACAGAGTATCTGCCGCGCATATAGCCGAAGTACGGCTCGCCCTTAACCTCGTAGGTGTCCTCGGTATAGAGCATCACGCAGTTGTAGCCCATCCTTTTGAGCAGCGGGAGAAATCTCTTGAGGCCCTCGACGCTCATGACCGCGTTGCGGGACATGTCGATCATCACGCCGAGGCTTTTGAATTTATACCTTGCCATAGCAGTATCCTTTCAGACGTTTAATATATCAATAATTATATCCATAGAGTTAGATAAAGTCAATCCCCCCACCGCGCCGGTATCCGGTGCGGCGGGGGGATAAAGGCCGTGCCTCACCGCAGCTCCCCCGCGGCCTGCATCAGGTCCTTTGTGCGCTCGTAAAGCTCGCGGTATATGCGGCTCCCGCGCTCGTAAAGCGCTGCGTATTCCGCGCGCGGCGTCACCGTCCGGACTATGCGGTTCCAGCCCTTCAGCCGGGAGACGTCGCTTACGGCTCCTGTGGCGGCGGCGCAGAGCATCGCGTCGCCGAAGGAGGCTCCGGTCGTTATCTCCGGGATACAGTGCTCGCAGCCGGTGACGTCGCTCATGATCTGCATCCACTCAGGGCTTTTGGTGCCGCCGCCAACCGCCGTCACACGCTCCGGCGCACAGCCCATCGCGCGCATGACCTCGAAGTTCTGCCGCAGCCCGTAGCCGACGCCCTCAAGCGCCGCGCGAAGCACATGCGCGCGGGTGTGAGCGAGCGTCAGCCCGAAGATCATCCCCCTGGCGCTCGCATCCATTATGGGCATACGCTCGCCGGCGAAATAGGGCAGCACAAAGACGCCGCCGGAGCCGGGAGGAACGGTGTCCGCCTCGGCAAAAAGCGCGTCGTAGGCATTGATGCGCCCCTGCGCCTCCGGCTCAAGAAGCTCCTTGCCGAGGTTATCGCGCAGCCAGCGGGTCAGCGAGCCGGTGGTTGCCATTCCGGCAAGCACGCAGCCGGAATCGCCAAAGAGGAAATACGCCTTCCACAGCGGGTTGTCGCGGATAATGACGGACGGCGTGACACGGTTGACAAACAGGCTCGAGCCGTACATGACCATCGTATCTCCCGGCTCGAACACGCCGACGCTCAGCGCCTCCGCTCCGGCGTCGGTCGCGCCGCAGACGACCGGAGTGCCCTCGGCAAGCCCCGTCTCGTGCGCGGCGCGCGCAGTCACCGTGCCGATAAAGGACGACGGCGGAGCGATGCGTGGCAGACGGTCAAGGCCCTCCTCGCCGAGGATGCGGCGGCACATCTCCGCGTCCCAATCGCGCGCGGCGCAGTTGAACAGCGGCGTCGAAAAGAATACGGAGTAGCTGTCGATGAAGTTGTTCCCGGTCAGCCGGAGGTTGATATAGCCCTGTGCAAAGGTGAAGCGGCGCGCGCGCGCAAAGACGTCCGGCTCGTTGCGGCGCAGCCAAAGCAGCTTGGGGCCATAGGAATCCACCGACGGCAGCTCGCCGCAGACGTCGAGCAGCTTATCGCGTCCAAATTCGCGGATAATATCGTCAATCTCGCGGGTGCTGCGGGTATCTATGCCATAGAGGATGGCGGGGCGCAGCGGCCGGTCGTCCGCGTCCACGGCGACAAGCCCGCAGGATACGGCGCTGCAACAGACCGCTGCGACGTCGCGCGGACACACGCCGTCCGTTTCAAGCAGTCCGCGGATTATCGCGCAGACGTCGCGCCACCAGACGCCCTCCGGGTCGTGCTCGGCCCAGCCGGGCTGCGGGACGCTCAGCGTGTGCCTCATTATACGGGAAGCGAGTATGCGTCCGTGAAGGTCGGTGACAACGCCCTTGGATTCGTAGGTTCCGACGTCCACGCCGATAAAATATTTTTCCACAGTCATCCCTCCGCAGTTTTGGCTTCAGCAGCTCGTCAGCTCGACTCCGGCGCGGGCAAAGAGCTCGCGGCAGCTCTCCTCCCGGCAGTCGGTGACGGCGCCGGAAATATTCTTCAGCTCCTCCGGCGAAAAGACCAGCGAGAACGCGCGTTTGCCGAATTTGCTGCCGTCGAACAGCAGATAGCTTTCGTCGGCGCACGCCGCCATCGCGCGCTTGATCTCCGTTTCGCCCGCAAGACGGTTTGACATGCCAAATTCCGCGTCTATCGCGTCGCAGCCGATGAAAGCACGGTTGACGTGCAGGCGGCGGTAAAAATCGACCGTGCCGCTGCCGGTCAGCGTAAAAACCCCCGGCTCAAGCGTCCCTCCCGCGACAATCAGCTCCGCGCAGCCGGAACACGCTATCTCGTAGGCGATGAGCACGTCGTGTGTGACTACGGTCAGATTGCGGCGCGGCTCCCCGGCCAGACAGCGCGCCAGCTCGCAGCAGGTGGTTCCGGCGTCCAGCAGGATTATGTCGTTGTCGTTGACGAGCGCGGCCGCGCGCCTGGCTATCCGTCGCTTTTCCGCGGAATTGACTGCGACCTTGGCGCTGAACGGCGTCTCATAGCTCAGCTTGTTTTCGAGCGACAGCACACCGCCGTGGGCTCTGGCCGCCAATCCCTTTTCCACCAGCGCGTCAATGTCGCGCCGGACCGTCACCTTTGAGACGTCGAACTTCTCGCTGAGCTCGCCGACGTCCGCGCGGCCGTTGAGGCGGATGTAGTCCGCCATCAGCCGCAGCCGTTCCTCCTGAAACAGTGTCTTTTCCAATTGTTATCCCCCGATATGCCTTTACGCTTTTTAATGCCCTGCTGTCATTCGCCGCGAAACTCGCGAACCCTCCTCATGAACGCCTCTACTCGCTCCTCGTCCACGAGATTCTCAAATTTGCCGTCGTATTTGAAGGTTGTGCCGACGACCGCGCCATCGGACGCGCCAAGCTGCTCGGCGACGTTTTCGGGACGCACGCCGGTGTTGCAGAACAGCGGCGTATGCTTGAGGGCAGAGCGCGCGCGGGTCAGCGTCTGGGTGTCGGTGTTGGCTCCGGCGATAAGCCCGGAGACGCAGATGACGTCCGGCCGGCAGTTGAACTCGGTGCTGCGCGCTATATCCTCGATGCTGCGGTTGCCGAGATATGAGGCGGCCTCCGGGACGATGTTGAAGATAAGCTTCACATTCGATGCGCCGATGCGCTGGCGGCGGCGGGAAAGCTCTCCGCAGTTGGTGTTCCACAGGCCGAAGTCGCTTGCGTAAACGCCGCTCATTATCTCGCGGACAAACCTTGCGCCGGTGGCGGCGGCAAGCTCGATGGAGGCGACGCCGTCCCAGAGCACGTTGACGCCGAAGGGCACGGTGATATCGCGGCGCAGCTCGCCGATGACGCGTGCCATGCACATCGCGTTGATGGGCTCGGTTCTGGTGAGATACGGCAGGCTGAACTCGTTGGAGAACATGACCGCATCGACGCCGCCGTTTTGCAGCGCGATCAGGTCGCGGCGGGCAAGCTCTACCACCTTCTCCATCGAGCCCTCGGAAAGGTCTGTCTCAAATCCGGGGTCTCCCTTCATCGCGCGCAGGTGGCACATCGCGACGATGGGCTTTTCGTTGCCAAAGGTCTCTTTCATCCAGGAAGCGTTCATGTCTGTGGTCTCCTTCATTATAATATCGGGTTTATATGCGGTAGCGCGCCGGGTCGAAGCCGGAATCGAGCCGCTCGAGTGTGGCCGCGACGAGCTGCGCGAGCCGGAGGATATCCTCGGTGTCGCAGACCTCGACCGGCGAATGGGTGTAGCGCGCCGGAAAGGCCAGCTCGACGCAGGCGACGCCGTCGTTTTCAAGCTGGAGGTAGGAGGCGTCGGTGAGGATACCGGTCGAGGCGAAGCGCTGGAGCGGCAGGCCGCGTTCAAGCGCCGCCGCCTTGACGCTGTTCATCAGCCCTCGGTGCGAGAGGGTGCCGTTGAGTGTGCCGCGCCCGTGAAAGGAATAGGCTGTGAGCACGGGGCCGCCGGAGAGTGCGGTCTCGAAGCGCCCGGCGCTCTCGGGCGTGTCGCCGGTCAGGCAGACGTCCAGCGCTATGCCAACGTCCGGTGCAATGGAGCGCGCCGCCACCATCGCTCCGCGCAGGTTGAACTCCTCCCACACGGTGCCGACGATATATAGGTTGCAGGGAGGCGGGTCTCTGCGGGCGAGCCGGGCTATCTCGACAAGCGCAGCGCAGCCTCCGCGATCGTCGATGGCCGTGCCGGACACGCGGGAGCCGAGCAGCTCCCGGAACCTCGGGCGATACGCCGCAAAGCAGCCGATCTCTATCCCCGCAGCTCGAACCTCCTCCGCGCTCGTGGCGCCGATATCGACGGCGAGCGCGCCGATGGTATCCACGCGCAGCTTTTCCTCGGCAGTCATGCCGTGGTGGGATTTTATGCCGATAACGCCGTCCACCCTTTCGCCGTCCTCGGTGAGGATAGAAACCTCAAGCGCCGGGAGCGCCTTTTCCGGAATCCCGCCAAGACGGTCAATCCGGATGAGGCCGTTCGGTTCGATGCTGCGCACGACGAAGCCGACCGAGTCCATGTGCGCGAACACCATCACGTTGAGCGGCTCGTCGTCGGTGCCGCCGATGAAGCCGACGACATTTCCGGCACGGTCGCAGGAGACGTCGTCACAGTAGGGCGACAGCTCGTCGCCGAGCGCGGCGGCCATCATGCCCTCGTAGCCGGACGGCGCGAGCGTGAGACAGAATCGCCTGAGTATTCCGCCGATATCTGACATTTATCATTCCTCCGTTTCAGTTGCGGTTCAATATTCCAGCTCAATTATAGCATACAAAATAAAAAGCGTCAATACATAAACGCTCATAAAAAATCAGAAATAATCACAAACAACAGGCATAGCTGCTCTCGAGGAGTGCGTCCGGGGAATATACGCGCCTCCCCCGGATGATAGAGAACCATCCAATCCGCTAAGCGGAGCACGGCGACGGCTCCCGGCTGGCGCAGCTTCCTTTGACCCCCGTTAACGGAGCGCAAAACGTCCTGCTCCCGGCATATCGGCTTTGCCTCCGTCCCGGCAAGGATGAACGAAGGGCCGCTTTATTATTGGGAAGGCGACGGATTTTTCACGGCTATGGCCGCAATTTATCCGGCCAAGAGCCCTGCGCATAAAAAAACAGGCTGACCGCTCCGCGCTGTCAGCCTGATATCGGGCTCCCGGCCATTTATATGAGGTTCTGTTCACCGGCAGCAGGACACGCCTCGTGGAGCCCGCAGCCGTTCGGCTCAAAGACCAGCTCCATCTCCACACAGCTCCAATCCTCGCCCATCACGTGATACGTCTCCGTTTTTTCCGATGCGACCTCCACAAACCCCACCGCTCTATAGCAGCAACGGGCCGGTCGGTTGTCCTCAAACACGCCCAGCGACACCCTTTTCGCACCGTATATCTCGCGCGCAAGCTTGAGCGCCAGCCGGAGCAGCTCTTTTCCATAGCCCCTTCCGCGCTTTTGAGCGTCCACGATGACAAAGCCGACGCGCAGCTCGCCGGGCGCCTCTCCGGGCCGGCGCAGCGTGAAAAAGCCGGCCGGCTCTCCGTCCTCCACCGCCGTAAAAGCCGTCAGCCCGCTCATCCTGTTGATGAACTGTACGGCGGTAAGCGGATAATCGCCCAGCACGCCCGCGGTCCACCTGTAAAACGTCCTCTCATCTCCGCACCACGACAGAATACGCTCCGCGTCGTTCTCCCTATAGGGTCTCAAATCAAGCAATTTCTCCATCTCCTTTCAAGGCTGCCTCTCTCACCGCTCCGTTACCGGAAATATAGCGGAAAGCCGCGAAAAAATCCGTCTGCTGCAAGCATTAACGCCCGGAAGGCTTCAAAAGCTCCGGGCGTTAGCGCGTTTACACCGGTCATCCTTCGCGCTCACAGCTCGTATTTTTCCGCAAAATAGCGTCCAAGCGCGCTTGTCAGCTTTATCGCCTCCGGCATGACCTCCTTCGGGAAGCGCCCGGTGAAGCCGTCCGCCTCAAAGTTGATCGTGCCCCTGTAGCCGGTTTCCCTGAGAGCCGTGAAAAAGGCGTCCCAGTCGATGCTTTGGAGGTATGGGATGACGTGGCGGTCGCTGTGACCGTCGTTGTCCTGTATGTGCAGCGTGGTCAGGCGGCTGCCGAGCTTGCGAACATACTGCGCCGGATCGTAGCCGCAGATATGCGCATGTCCCACGTCGAGACAGAACGAGAAAACCTCGCCGTATTTCGCATTCAGCGCGTCGATGAGCTCTATCGCGTCCTCCGGCGCGGAGCAGGCGCTGTCCAGCAGCTTGCCGGTCGGGTATCCGCGGAACATGTTCTCAAGGCAGATGCCGACGCCCGTTCTGTGCGCGGTCTCGGCAAGTCTGCCGTAAAAATCCATATTGACGCCGAAATAGTCCGCCCTGTCTATGCGGTCGTGAACCGGATGGATGACAATATACGGGCTGTCAAGCACCTCTGCTATCTCTATGGAGCGCTTCGCGACCTCGATCATCGTCTCGTCGTCCTCGGGATGTCCCGGCACGAGCGTCGGAAACGGGCTGTGAAGCTGCCCGAAGCCGATCCCCAAGCCGTCCGCCCTGCGCTTTAGCTCGCGATAATGCGTAAGCAGCTTCTCCTTTGGCTCAAAGAGCGGCCCGGTCAGGCTTCTTTTGACAATATCGCCGTAGCTGAGCCGGTTGAAGAGGCTGAAATCCACACAGTCAAAGCCCGCGCGCGCTATAAATTCCAGCGCCTTTTCCTCGCCGTAGGCCACGGTCAACGACTCCGTCTGAGTGCTTATCCTCGCCATGTTACGACCTCTTTTCCTTATTTTTCAAAATAGTGCGCCCTTTTGCGCAACTAAAGTATACACTCCCCGAATTTATATGTCAACCAAATAAAAAAAGCTTTATATGGCAATAAAAAACCTGAATCACCGCGCACATTTTAAAATCTCCGCTTGCCTTTTTGCCCAAAATCTATTATACTTATCTATATATGATACCGTGAGGGTGGTTTTTGATGGCAAACATCTATGATATAGCCGCAAAGGCGGGCGTTTCCACCGCGACCGTCTCGCGCGTGCTCGCGGGCGGCAAGGGCGTCAGCGACAAGCTGATCCAGCGCGTGATGGAGATAATCGAGAGCGAGCACTATACTCCCAACCCCTTTGCCCGCGGGCTTGGCAGCGGCAGCATGAGCATGGTGGGCGTGCTCTGCACCGACGTCTCCGACATACACTATGCGCGCGCCGTCTCCGAGGTGGAGCGGCTGCTGCGCGAGCACGGCATGGACTCGCTGCTCTGCTGCACCGGCAACTCTCTCGAGGGCAAAAAGCGCGGCATCTCGCTGCTGATGAGCAAATATGTGGACGGCATCATCCTCATCGGCTCGATATTCAGCGAGCTTGACGACAACTCGCACATCGCCTCCGCTGCGCAGCACGTTCCCGTCGCCAGCATCAACGGCTTTGTAGATATCCCCAACGTCTATTGCGCGCTCTGCGACGAGAAGGGCGCGGTTCGCAGGGTGGTGCGACACTTCGCGTCGAGGGGCCGCCGCAGCATCCTGTATCTCTACGACGCCATCACCTACAGCGGCAGACAAAAGCTTGACGGCATAACCGAAACCGCCGCCGAGACCGGCTGTACCCTGCGCACCGTATTCGTCGACCGCAGCCTTGACGCTGCCCGCGACGCCGTGAGCTCGCTGCTCGCCGAAAACGCCGCCTTCGACGTCGTGCTCGCCAGCGACGACCTGCTCTCGGTCGGCGCGCAGCACGCACTCGCCGGGCGCGACATACCCATCCTCGGCTTCGACGCGTCCATTTTGGCCAGATGCGCCACCCCGCCCCTCCCCAGCATCGACAACCGCCTCGCCGACCTCTGCGCCATCGCCGTCTCGTCGCTGCTCGACGCCATATCCGGAGGCTCTCCGGAGCGCCGTGTCATCATCCCGGCGTTTTTCGATAACGCCGACATCGACTGAGCCGCCACTTTTCACATCACGGTTGCATACAAAATTTAACTTTTCATAAAATTATTTGAAATTATCGGCAACGCCCGTGACAATCACGGTTTTCCCCGGTATAATTATGTAATTATATAATTATATCAGATCATTCAAAAGGAACCTGTATAATGCGCTACCCGAAAACGATGCTTTCAATTATTATCGCGACGCTCCTGCTGCTTTCATTTACGATATGCCCTCTTGCCGACGATTCCGGAGCGTCGTCTGTTTCCGAAAGCTCCGTCTCCGCAGACGGCGGCGAGGACGACGGCTACGAGACCGTCCCGGAGGGGCTTTATTCCGAGGCCTACGTCGTGATGGACTCCCGAACCGGCCAGGTGCTCGTCGAAAAAAACATGGACGAGAAGCTCTATCCGGCAAGCATAACCAAGATACTGACCGTAGCGCTCGCGCTGCAATACTGCGACCAGTCCGAGATGCACACGATGACCGCCGAGGCGGTTCGTCTGCCTGCAAATTCATCGCATATTGCGCTGCTCGAGGGCGAAGAGATAAGCGTTAAGGATCTCGCCTACGCCTCGATGCTCCCCTCCGCAAACGACGCCGCCAACGGACTTGGCGAGCACGTCGCGCAGAAGCTGGAGCTCGACGGACTCTCCGGCTTTGCGGAGCTGATGAACCGGACCGCCGCCGAAATCGGCGCCGTCAACACCCACTTCGTCAACGCCTCCGGCCTGCCCGACGACAACCATTACACCACCGCCTACGACATGGCGCTCATCACCAAATACGCGCTTGGCATCGACGGCTTCCGCGAGGTATTCGGGCGCATCCAGTACACCATCCAGCCCACAAACCTCAACAGCGTCGCCCGCAACATCGGCACCCAGCACTATATGATAGCGCAGTCCATCTACTATTACGAGGGCGCGACCGGCGGCAAGCTCGGCTGGACCGCCGCCTCAAAATGCACCTGCGTCACCGTTGCCAACCGTGGCGACCGCGAGCTGATCTGCGTCTCGCTCAAGACCAACGGCGCACACGACAAATACGAGGACACCACCAAGCTGTTCGACTACTGCTTTGACAATTTCAGCTATGTTCCGGTCAGTCTCGGCAACATGTCCGAGCTGGTCGTGCCTGTCGTCGAGAACTCCATCACGACGGGTCAGATTATCTCCGACGGCAGCTTTACGATGAAGCTGCTGCTGCACAAGGCCGTCGCCGGAAACGAAATAGACGTCGATTATTCCGCGCCCGAGTTCTATCCCTCCGCCGACAGCGTCACGGAAAATGTGCCGACGGTCACGCTCAGGCTTGAGGGCGACGTCGGGCGGTATATGCGCGCGCAGCTCGGCACCTATCCGCTCGACTACAGCTACAGCCGCGTGGAGAGCGACTTTTCCGGCCGCTATGCCGCCGCGATACGTCCGGTCGAAAAGGTGCCGAAGCTTTCCCCCGCCGCAAAAGTATTCCTGGCCGTCGCGCTCGTAATAGCGCTCCTGATAATCGGTCTGTTCGTCATTCGCGCCGTCAATCTTCGGCGTTATCGCAGCCGCCGTCTTGGCCGCTACTCCCGCTCCAGATACACAGGCTATCACGACTGAGCCACGGCAGAAAAAACGCAGGCGCCCGTATGCTGTACAGGCGCCTGTTTTGCTTGCCTGAATATCACGCGCTAATAAGCTCTCCGCATCCCCCGCGTGCTTTGCCGGCTCGTCCATCCCCTCAAAGCCGTATTTTTCATAAAAACCAGCCCTTCCGATGGGATGTATACTCTTTTGAAGCCCTACCCTCCTGCGCATATTCGATTACGGCGGCGACCAGCCCTCCGCTCATCCGCCTCCTGCGGCGGCTTTATTTCTTTAACAAATTGAAGTCTCGCGCTTTTATTGCGATCTGAAGGGCTGAGACAAAATAAAAAAACCGGCGCCTGCATTTGTGCAGGTGCCGGTCTCTGTTACCCTGTAGCGCTCTTGAATTTTTGACGCAAGCGGAGCAGGTTTGGCGTCAATCCGCCTTTTCTCCACGCAAAAATCAAGCAATCTCAGGAGCCTTTGGTGTCTCTTAATACATGCCGCCCATGCCGGGGTTCGGAGCGGCGGCCACGGGGTTTTCTTCCTTCTTGTCGGCGACAAGGGACTCTGTGGTGAGCACCATGCCGGCGACGGAGGCTGCGTTCTGCAGCGCGGAGCGGGTGACCTTTGTCGGATCCACGATGCCTCTCTGGAGCATATCGCAGTACTCGTCCCTGTTGGCATCGTAGCCGTAGCCGACCTTGCGGGAACGGCGGATCTTGTCGATGATGACGGAGCCGTCTACGCCCGCGTTGATGGCAATCTGACGGATCGGCTCCTCGAGCGCTCTGAGGACGATCTTGACGCCGGTCTTTTCGTCGCCGTCATAGCTCGCGAGCAGCTTCTCAACAGCCGGGATAGCGTTCAGCAGGGCCACGCCGCCGCCGGCGACAATGCCCTCCTCCACAGCCGCCTTGGTGGCTGCGAGAGCGTCCTCGATGCGGAGCTTCTTCTCCTTCATCTCTATCTCGGTTGCAGCACCGACCTTGATGACGCCTACGCCGCCGGAAAGCTTCGCAAGACGCTCCTGGAGCTTCTCGCGGTCGAAATCGGACGTTGTGGTCTCGATCTGGGAGCGGATCTGGCCGATACGCGCCTTGATCTCGGCGGATTCACCCTTGCCGCCGACGATGATGGTGTTCTCCTTCTGAATCTTGACCTGAGCCGCGCGGCCGAGCTGCGCTACAGTGGTCTCCTTGAGCTCGAGGCCGAGCTCCTCGCTGATGACCTCGCCGCCGGTGAGGATGGCGATATCGCGGAGCATCTCCTTGCGGCGGTCGCCGAAGCCGGGAGCCTTGACGGCTACGCAGACAAAGGTGCCCCGGAGCTTGTTGACGATGAGGGTGGACAGCGCCTCGCCCTCGACGTCCTCGGCGATGATGACGAGCTTCTTGCCGGACTGCACGATCTGCTCGAGCAGCGGGAGGATTTCCTGAATGTTTGAAATCTTCTTGTCGGTGATGAGGATGTACGCGTCGTCGATGACGGCCTCCATCTTGTCGGTATCGGTGACCATGTACGGGGTAATATAGCCGCGGTCAAACTGCATTCCTTCAACGACCTCGGAATAGGTCTCGGCGGTCTTGGATTCCTCGATGGTGATGACGCCGTCGGAGGATACCTTGTCCATTGCCTCGGCAATCAGCTTGCCGATGGTCTCGTCGCTTGCGGAAACGGTGGCGACACGTGCGATATCGGCAGAGGAGCCGACCTTCTTGGAGTTTGCGATAATAGCGTCGGTAGCGGCGTCTACTGCCTTTGCGATGCCGCGCTTGACGGCCATCGGGTTCGCGCCGGAAACGACGTTCTTCATGCCCTCGCGGACAAGAGCCTGCGCGAGCAGAGTGGCTGTGGTGGTGCCGTCGCCCGCGACGTCGTTGGTCTTGGTTGCGACCTCCTTGACGAGCTGAGCGCCCATATTCTCAAAGGCGTCCTCCAGCTCGATCTCCTTGGCGATGGTCACGCCGTCGTTGGTAATCAGCGGAGCGCCAAACTTTTTGTCAAGAACAACGTTGCGTCCCTTCGGTCCGAGGGTGATCTTAACTGTATCGCTGAGCTTATCGATTCCGGCCTGAAGAGCCTTGCGGGCCTCTTCGCCGTGAGCAAGAATTTTTGCCATAATACTGTTT
>CANNTZ010000046.1 GCA_947522735.1 uncultured Oscillospiraceae bacterium
GAACAGGAGCAGGAGAGGGGTATCACTATCACCTCCGCCGCCACAACAGCTTTCTGGAAGGGTCATAGACTTAACATCATTGACACTCCGGGACACGTTGATTTCACCGTTGAAGTGGAACGTTCACTGCGTGTGCTTGATGGCTCTGTCACCGTTTTCTGCGCAAAGGGCGGCGTTGAACCGCAGTCCGAGACAGTTTGGAGACAGGCTGACGAATACCATGTTCCAAGAATGGCATATGTCAATAAAATGGACATTATGGGAGCAAACTTCTATAATGTCATTAAAATGATGCACGACAGACTCAAGTGCAACGCCGTTCCGATCCAGCTTCCCATCGGGAGCGAGGATACCTTCAAGGGTATCGTCGATCTGGTTGAGATGAAGTCTTATGTCTATTATGACGACCTCGGACAAGATATACGTGTCGAGGAGATCCCTGCGGATATGAAGGAGCTGGCTGAGGAGTATCACCTCAAGCTGCTCGAAGCCGTCGCGATGCAGGACGACGAGCTTATGATGAAATACCTCGACGGAGAAGAGCTTACGCCGGAGCAGATCAAGCCGGCAATCCGAAAGGCCACAATTGCCAACGAGATGGTTCCAGTTGTCTGCGGAACCTCTTATCGCAACAAGGGCGTTCAGAAGCTGCTTGACGCTATTATCGACTACATGCCCGCTCCGACCGACGTTGAATCCATCAAGGGGATAAATCCCGAGACCGAGGAAGAGGAATACAGGCACCCGGAGGACGAGGGTCCGTTTGCCGCGCTTGCTTTCAAAATCGCGACCGACCCATACGTCGGAAAGCTCTGCTTCTTCCGCGTTTACTCCGGAACCGTCGATTCCGGCTCGAGCGTATACAACTCCACCAAGGATTGCAACGAGCGCATGGGCCGCATACTTCAGATGCACGCGAACCACCGTCAGGATATCGAAACATGCTACGCAGGAGATATCGCGGCGGCTGTCGGCCTCAAGAACACAACGACCGGCGACACCCTCTGTTCAGCCAAGAAGCCGATCATCCTTGAATCGATGGAGTTCCCGGATCCTGTTATCCGCGTCGCCATCGAGCCCAAGACAAAGGCCGGCCAGGAAAAGATGAGCATTGGTCTTGCCAAGCTTGCCGAGGAAGACCCGACCTTCCGCACCTACACCGACGAGGAGACGGGGCAGACCATCATCGCCGGTATGGGTGAGCTGCATCTGGAGATCATCGTCGACCGTCTGCTCCGCGAATTTCACGTTGAGGCGAACGTTGGCCGCCCGCAGGTCGCTTACAAGGAGACCGTCCGCAAGAGCGCGGATGTCGACTTCAGATATGCGCGTCAGTCCGGCGGACGCGGCCAGTTCGGTCATGTCAAGATCATTCTTGAGCCGAACGAGTCCGGCAAGGGTTATGAGTTTATCAACAAAATTGTCGGCGGCGCCATCCCGAAGGAATATATCCCCGCCGTTGATGCCGGTATCAGAGGCGCCATGCTGTCCGGAACCCTCGCGGGCTACCCGGTCGTGGACGTAAAGGTAACTCTTTACGACGGCTCCTATCACGAGGTCGACTCCTCCGAGCTTGCATTTAAGCTCGCAGGCTCTATGGCCTTTAAGGAGGCCATGCGCAAGGCCGACCCAGTCATACTCGAGCCGATCATGAAGGTTTGCGTCATTGTCCCGGACGAGTATATGGGCGACGTTATCGGCGACCTGAATTCTCGCCGCGGCCAGATACAGGGCATCGACGACCGCATGGGCGCAAAGCAGATTAACTCGTTCGTGCCGCTCTCCGAGATGTTCGGCTACGCCACCGACATGCGCTCCAAGACCCAGGGACGCGGCCAGTACACCATGGAGCCGAGCCACTATATCGAGGTTCCGAAGAGTGTAATGGAGAAGATTCTGAGCGTTCGCGGCAGGAACAACTGACACGGAGCCGGTTTGGCATCAAGTTATTAAATTTTTTGCAAACCTATTGAATTTTGCTGTATTTATGGTACAATTACAGCTAAGAACAAAGATAATCAGATAAGGGAGGAAAATACTAATGGCAAAGCAGAAATTTGAGAGAACCAAGCCTCATGTAAACATCGGTACCATCGGTCACGTCGACCATGGTAAGACCACTCTTACTGCGGCTATCACCAAGGTGCTCGGCATGAAGGGCGACGCTGAGTTCGTAGCATACGACATGATCGATAAGGCTCCTGAAGAGAGAGCCCGTGGTATCACGATCAATACCGCTCACGTTGAGTATCAGACCGACAAGCGTCACTACGCTCACGTCGACTGCCCGGGACATGCCGACTATATCAAGAACATGATCACCGGCGCTGCTCAGATGGACGGAACCATCCTCGTTGTCGCCGCTACCGACGGACCGATGGCTCAGACCCGCGAGCACATCATCCTTGCCCGTCAGGTTGGCGTTCCCGCCATCGTTGTTTTCATGAACAAGTGCGACCAGGTTGACGATCCTGAGTTGCTCGACCTCGTTGAGATGGAGATCCGTGAGACCCTCTCCGAGAACGAGTTCCCCGGCGATGAGATCCCCATCATCCGCGGCTCCGCTCTTAAGGCTCTTGAGTGCACCAGCACCGACGTCAACGATCCGGCCTATGCCCCGATCATTGAGCTGATGGACGCTGTTGACTCCTATATCCCGACCCCGGACAGAAAGGCTGACCTCCCGTTCCTTATGCCTGTTGAGGATGTATTCACCATCACCGGCCGCGGCACCGTCGCCACCGGTAGAGTTGAGCGTGGACAGGTTAAGACCGGCGACGAAGTCGAGATTGTTGGTCTCTCCGATGAGAAGAAGAAGACCGTTGTTACCGGCGTTGAGATGTTCCGTAAGATCCTTGACTACGCAGAGGCCGGCGACAACATCGGCGTTCTTCTCCGTGGTATCCAGCGTACCGAGATCGAGCGCGGTCAGGTTATCTGCAAGCCGGGCTCCATCCATCCGCACACCAAGTTCCGCGGTCAGGTTTATGTCCTCAGCAAGGACGAGGGCGGACGTCATACTCCGTTCTTCAACAACTATCGCCCGCAGTTCTACTTCCGTACCACCGACGTTACCGGCATCATCACCCTCGATGAGGGCGTTGAGATGTGCATGCCTGGCGATAACATCGAGATGAACGTTGAGCTCATCACCCCGATCGCTATCGAGGAGGGACTCCGCTTCGCTATCCGCGAGGGCGGCCGCACCGTTGGTTCCGGCGTTGTTACCAAGATCTACGAGTAATAGCTTGCCGTTTGCGACTCTCAATTGATACGATTTTGCATAAACCAAAGGCGCTGCAATTAAATGCAGCGCCTTTGGTTTATCTTTTTTGTTGCGCAAAAGCGCCCGCCGGAAACGTTTTTCACGGCGGACGCTTTGCTTCCCATGGCTTCAGATTATAATCGCCTCTCCGTGCGACATGATGTAGTATGCGGGGCTGTCCGGGAGAGCGTCCATCGCCTCGGCAAAGCGCGCGGGATTGCCTCCGTGCTCCGCAAGGCACCAGAAATGGCTGGGAACGTTCAGCCTTGCGCCGACGATACGCGCCGCCTCAGCCGCCTCATATTCGTTGAGGTTGCCAAAAGCGCCGTTGATGGGGAATATCGCCAGCTCGCAGCCGCGAATGCGCTTGTCGGAAAAGGTGTCGGGGCGCGGGCAGGTGTCACCGGCAATATACACGCGCTTGCCGCCGAATTGCAGCAGCAGGCCGATAGCCGTCGGGCTGGCGTCGCCGTGGTCGCAGGGCATTGCAACGACGGAGAACTCGGAATCCTCGAAGCAGTCGCCGGGAACCATCGTGACGATGCGTCCGGACGCGACGCCAAGCTTTTCGTGCGCGTCTATGGCGGCCTGCCTTGCCGCAAGCAGCCGGGTGACGTTGTTGGTCATCAGCAGCGGTATCGCGTCGGGGTCAAGGTGATCCTGATGCTCGTGCGTTGCAATAATATAGTCGAAGATGAGCTCCTCGCAGCCGAGAACGCTTGGAACAATGCGCTTGAAGCTGCCGGTGCGTCCGACATTGTCGGAGAGATACGGGTCTACGGCGATGAGCCTGCCGGAGTGCAGCTTAAAGACAAAGCCGGCCTGTCCAAGCCAGAAAATGCCGACCGACCCCGCCGGGATCGGCTTTGTGAGAATATACAGTGCAGTGTTCACGCTTTATCATCCCTCATTCGGCTCCGCAGCTATTGCGCGGCAGGCGCTGCGGAAATTTTTCAAAGCAATCTGCCAAACCCGAAGCGTACCGCGGCGGTCGTTTCGGGGACTGCGTCAAAGGGCGTGACGGGCTCTGCGGTATACCGCGCGGGCAGATAGCCCTATCGCAGACGCGGTTCGTTCCGGCAAAAATGCCCGCACGGATGGGAGCGATTGCGCTGAGAGCAGCGCGCGCAATAATCGTCACGGACATAATCGACAGTAAATTTGATTCTGTTGACGCTTTAGATGTGTTAATTGTATACTATTCGAGATAGCGTTTGAGCGCGTCGGCATCAACCTCAATCAGCTCCGGCACAAGCTGCTGTGGCAGAGCGTTTGGTATCAGCGCGGCAGCGGAAATTATATAGCCGTCGGACGCGGTCTGGAAAAAGCAGCCGGGCAGCGTCGCGCGTATACTGTCCGGCGTTATGGTAAATTCGATGTGCTTCATGGGAAAACTCATCCCATCGCCGGTAGCCTTGACATAGCTCTCCTTGAGAGTCCAGAAGCACAGAAAGCGTGTCCGCGGCGAGGGCGCAGAGTGGATATCCGCAAGCTCGGTCCGGGTGCAGACGCGCCGCATGACAGAGATGTCTACGTTGCGCTCGCGCTCGATGTCGACCCCGACGGGAAAGGGCGCGGTGATGCAGACGGCGGCGCCGCCGCTGTGGGAGAGGTTGAAGCAGAGCTCGGGCGCGGCGGCAAAAAAGGGCTTGCCGTTTGCGCTGCGAGCAAGCGAGGTCTGCGCGGGCGCAAGTCCAAAGCTGTTTTCCGCGGCAAAGAGCAGCAGCAAAGCGCCTGCAAGACTGTGTCTGCACGCCTTGGGGGAGCGCTTGCCGGAAATGGCTGAAGCAATGCAGTCCAGCCCGGAGGTGCCGGCACGTCTGAGTGCCACGTCGTCGAAGCCGAGCGCATCCCGGAAGATATAGATTTTGCAGGGATTCTTGTCAAAGGAGCCGTTCATTTAAGATCAGTCCTGTTCATAGGGGTCGTCTGCAAAGGGAGGGGGGATGTGTCCCTGGCCGGTGCTTCCTTGGCCGTTAGTGCCGCCTCCGACCTCGCCGGAGTCGCTCCCGCCGCCAAGGCACTCGACGCAATAGCCGGGGACGTTGCTCTTTTTATACCAGCCGGTGCTTGTCTCCTCGCAGGCCTCGGTCGCGAGGTCCCCGGAGAGCCTGCAGTAGGTATTGCTGACGACGTTGCCCCACTCGGGAAATTCGGCATATTCAAGCCCCTCGTGTATGCGGGACATGACGTTTCTCCAAGTCAATGTGGAGGAATACTGGATGTATTGAATGCGTTCCGGCTCGTCGTAGCCGAGATAGACTGCGCCGACGTAGTACGGCGTTAGTCCGACGAAGAGCAGATCTACGTTGCTGGAGGTGGTGCCGGTCTTGCCGGCGATCTGCATACCGTCAAAATTGGCGGCGCGGCCGGAGCCGTCGGGTGCGGAGACGACGCCCTGCATGAGCTTGTTGATAATGGTGGCGGTCTCCGGAGAGACGGCACGCTCCGGGATAACCTCGTTTTTGAGCAGCACGTTGCCGTTGCTGTCCTCGACGGCGGTGTAGGAATGCGGCTTGAAGTAGAGGCCGCCGTTGCCGTAGATCTGATACGCACCGGCAAGCTCAAGCATCGTCATGCCGTTGGTGAGAGCGCCGAGCGCCATCGGAGCAAGTCCAACGTCGTTGAGCTCGCCCTGGCCGACGAGCGTGGTGATGTGCAGCTTGTTGGTGAGGAAGTTGTAGCACCTTTCGGGACCGAGAATGTTGGTGAGATAGACCGCAATGGTGTTCTTGGAGCGGTGCAGCGCCTCCTCGACGGTTATATCGCCGAGATATTTTTCGTCAAAGTTGGTCGGGTAGTCGTACTCCCAGCCGTCGTCCTCGACGGTAAAGACCGGCTCGTCCGGCACGATGGTGGAGAAGGTGATAAGGTCGCTCTCAAAGGCCATCGCATAGGGGGAGATGGGCTTGATGGTCGAACCGACCTGACGCTTTGCCATCGTCGCGCGGTTGAACAGGCGGTTGCCCTCCTTTTCTCCGATGCCGCCGACTACTCCCACAATCTCGCCGGTGTAGTTGAGGATTATCATGCCGGACTGTGGGCGCACGTCATATTTGACCTCCGGGAAGTTGTCCGGATCGGAGTAGATGTCCTCAAGGATGGATTGGACGCGGTTATCAACGGTTGTGTAGATGCGCAGACCGCCGTTGTTGAGCAGGTTCATGGCCTGCGCCGCGGTGTAATTGTATTCCTTCATCAGGTCGTCACGCACCTCGTTTATGACGTGATCGACGAACCAACTGTTGTAGATCGAGCCTGTGGAGCCGGAGCTGGTCTTGTTCGTGGCGACGACTCGGGTTCTCAGCGCCTGCTTGTACTGAGCGTCGGTGATTTTGCCGATCTCCTTCATGACGCCGAGGATGTATTCGCGATGCTCCGCGTTGTTTTTTGCGCCCTTCTCGGTTTTTATGTTGTATTTGGTCGGGCTGTTCGTCATTGACAGCAGCGCGCAGCATTCGGCAAGGTTGAGCTCGCCGACGTCCTTGTCAAAGTAATAGTTCGCCGCGGCCTGCACGCCGTTGGTGTTGTGGCCGAATGGGATGACGTTGAGATACGCCTCCATTATCTCCGCCTTGGAGTAGTTTTTCTCAAGGCTGAGCGCGCGGAAAATCTCGCGCACCTTGCGGTCAAGACGCACGGCGTTGTCCGAGGTGACGTTCTTGATGAGCTGCTGCGTTATCGTGGAGCCGCCCTGCGTGTTATCCTTGATGTGAAAGAAGTAGTTCAGGAACGCGAAGATGGTGCGCTGCCAGTCCACGCCCTGATGTGTCTCAAAGCGCTTGTCCTCGGCGGCAATGGTGGCGTCCACCATGATCTGCGGGATCTTGTCGATATCGACCCACTCGCGATTCTCGCTCGCCTGCATCCGGTCAAGCTCCTCATATTCGCCGGTTTCGACATTCTTGGCGTACATTATCGTCGTATAGCTCAGGTCGATGTTGCGCAGGTCGATCTCGGTCGTCTTGTCCACCATGCCCAGCACATAGACCGACAGCACCGACGCGACTATGCAGCCGGTTATGACCAGAACCATGAACGTTGAGAGAACTATCGTCAACGCCGTATATAGCAGCCAGCCAACCGATTTGAGAGAGAACATCAGTCCGTTCAGGACACCGTTCTTCTTGCCGGCGACGGCGGCCGCCTGATTAGAATTTTGTTCCATCAAAATGCCTCCGGATAAAAATAGGATAGAAAAACACTTATAATCTATTATACCACAAAAGCGGGACAAGATGTTAATTTAGTTTGAAAAGATTTCATTTTGCAGGAATATTCCTCCACCCGTATGTCCATAATACGCCAGAGAGGTGAGCAAAGGATGAAAAAGACATTTTTGGCGGCGGCAGCGGCCATAGTTATCTCGGTATCGGCGACCGTGGCCACCGCAAGGCTGTTGTTTGTGCCGCAGGGAGGAACAGGCGGTGAAATGCGCGAGGAGGCGGCTGCGGCAGGAGCGGCTGCGGATAATGTCAAGGAGGGCTACTACATCTCCGGCTATGAGGGGGTGCTCGCCGTTTATCGCGAGGCCGACCGCGAAAAGCCGCTGATAATATTCGAGGACGTCTATCTGCACTCGCTCCCGGAATATGACAGGAGGCAGCTTGAGGAGGGAGTCTACGCCGAAAGCTATGCGGCGCTCTCGGAGCTGATAGAGGATTATATAAGCTGAGCCTTGAAAAATGCGGGCGCGTCCGGCACAAGTAGAGAAAAAAATCAGCAAAAAAGCCGGTCGGGGCGTGTGACCCATTCGACCGGCTTTTGCCGTTGGCGTTATTTTCTGCCCGCGAGGAATTTCTTATAGGCGGCGCGCAGCTCCTCGGAGGTGGTCTCCGGGCAGGTGGGGTTGCAGTGGGCCCAGACGCCGGTTTCGCTGGAGGCATTGAACTTCTGCCTGGTGGCGGAGCGCATCGGCGGGAAGAACTCGATGTGGAAGTGGTAGATCTCGTCAAGGCTTCCGCTGTTGACGGGCGCGTTGTGCATACACATCATGTACGGGAAGGAGTAGTCGAACAGGCTGTCGAGCATGCCGACGACGTCACGAACGGTGGGGGCGAGAGCGGCGCGCTCGGCATCGTTCAGGTGGGCCATATCCGGGACGTGGCGGCGTGGCATGATGTAGACGCCGTAGGGATATTCGGTGAAGAACGGGAGGAAAACGGTGAAGCAGTCGTTCTCGAAGATGACGCGCTTGCCGAACGCACGCTCATTCGCGAGCATATCGCAGAACAGGCAGGAGCCGTGCTCGTCATGGTAGTCTCTGGCGGATTCAACCTCGAGCTGGATCTTCTTGGGGATGAAGCTGTATGCGTAGATCTGGCCGTGCGGGTGGGGCATCGTCACGCCGACAACGTCGCCGCGGTTTTCGAAGATGAATACGTACTTGATCCTTTCATCGGCCGAGAGCGCCTTGAAGCGCTCGATCCAGAGCGCGGCAAGCTTGCCGAGATGCTCGTCGGAGAGCTTTGTCAGCGAGCCGTGATGATCCGGCGAATAGAGCACGACCTCGCATTTGCCATAGGCGGGCGAGACCTTGAAGAAATCGTTGGCGACGTCGTCTGGCTCCGGAGGCGTCAGGCTGAGCGCCGGAAAGTCGTTGTCGTATTTGTAAACGTCGTAGTGCTCGGGCACCTTGCCGGAGCCGGGGCAGAAGGGGCACCAATCCTTGGGCATCTGCGGGCGGTTCTGACGGTGAGAGGCGATCATGACCCAGTCGCGGGTCATGGGGTTCCATCTTAGTTCTGCCATTTTTTTATTGTGCTTTCGCGCCGGAGCGGCAGTTTCGGCGTGGAAGCGCTCCTTTCTGATCTGAAAATATTGTCCGGCGGTCGTGGCTTAGACGTCGAGTCTTATCGCGCCGAAGTGCCGCACATGCAGCGCCTTGCAGCTTCTCTCGCCAAAGACGGCCTCGAGCGCCGCGCGGTAGCCGTCAAGGAGCTCGTTGGGGACGTAGGCCTGTATCGTGCCGCCGAAGCCGCCGCCGTGGACGCGGCAGGCGCCACGGCCGGAGAGCACGCGCTCGGAGATGTTGAGCGCGAGGGAAAGCCCCTGCTCCTGCGGAGCGGCGCAGCAGAATACATTCTGAAGATACTTGAAGGAGCTGTTTCCGGATTCGTTGACGAGCCTGAGAAACAGCTCGAAGTCGTTTGCCTTGAGGGCGTTTGCCTGTTCGAGCACGCGGGCATTCTCGTCGAAGAAGTGGCAGGCGCGCAGCACGGCGCGGTCGCCAAATTCGCGGCGCAGCGCAGGAATATCGCGGCGGAACCGTGCGGGATCGACCTCGCGCAGCACCGGCGCGCCGTAGTGCGAGGCAATCTGCTTCATCTCGCCGGGAATGGCTGCGTATTCGCCGGTGAGATCGGCGTGAGAGCCGCCGGTATCGACAATGCAGAGGGTATAGCCGGTTCCGGAGAGGTCGAAATCGAGCTTTTCCACATCCGGGGCCTCAATGTTGCCGAAGTCGATGCGAATAAAGCCGCCGGAGGCGCTTGCCGCCTGATCCATAAGGCCGGAGGGCTTGCCGAAGAAGAGATTCTCCGAGCGCTGGCCGAGCTTTGCGACGTCCATCGCGGAGAGCGCCCCGCCGGCAAAGAAGCTGTTCATCGCGGCGCCGACGATCATCTCGAACGCGGCGGAGGAGGAGAGGCCGGAGCCCTTGAGCACCTCGGAGGTGGTATACATGTCGAAGCCGCCGGGAGCGTAGCCATGGGAGGCAAAGCCGGAGGCCATGCCGCGGATGAGCGAGCAGGCCTTTTCGCGTTCGCGCTCCTGAGGCTCGAGCTCGTCGATTTTGACGCAGTCCTGCCTGAAACCGGCGGACTTTATGCGGATAACGCCGTCGGAGTTGAGCGCTGCAACGCCGATGACGTCGAGATCGACGCTTGCTGCAAGCACACGGCCGTGCTGGTGATCGGTGTGATTGCCGCCGATCTCGGTGCGTCCGGGCGCGCTGAACAGTGCAAGCTCGCGGCCCGCGCCGAATATGGACTCAAATTCGTCAATGGCTCCAAGCCAGCGCGCCTTCTGGCGGGTGGCGTCCGCTCCATAGAGCTTCTCGAGCGCGTTTTCAAAGGTTCGGATATCGATGGTAGCCTTTTTCATATCGTCATACCTTTCAGATGTTGTTTGAACGTGGTGCTTATCTTCCCATATATAGCATAACGCCGGACGGCGTTGATTTCAATCATTTATTGTGTTTTTTTATGGATTATTGTTGCATATGCAGGTAGAAAATGATATAATAAATTTGTATAATTATATGGCCTCGCCACGCGCGGGGGAGTGAAAGGATAGGGTGAGAGAGCAGATGGCGGAAAACACGTTCAAGCATTCGTTCAAATCGCCGATGAGGGAGAATCTTTCGCTTGCGGTCTATAATACCGGGTATCAACGGTGCGAGCCGGGGTACTCATGGGGACCGGCGCTGCGGGATCACTACCTGATACATTACGTGCTGGCGGGGAGGGGAGCCTACCGCGTCGAGAACAAGCAGTTCGAGATATTTGCGGGAAACGCGTTCCTTGTCTATCCCTCGACGATCGTCTCATATAGCGCCGACGAGACATTTCCGTGGGAATATTACTGGGTCGGCTTCAACGGAGCGGAGGCAAAGCGGCTTATTGAGCTGACAAACTTTGAACGCGACTATCCGGTGGTGGATTACGGCCAGTATCCGGAATTAAAACGGCTGCTGTTCAATATCTATTCCAGCCGCGGCAACGAATCCAAAAACGAGGCGCTGATGCTGGGCAGACTATATATCTTTTTGGCAAGGCTGATTGAGATCGCCGGAAAGGACTATATCGCCCAGACGCAGGGAAAACGTTATCTCAAGCACGCGGTGCAGTTCATCAGCCACAACTATTCCAGCCCGATCGACGTCAACGACATAGCCGATTCCGCCGGAATATCGCGGAGCCACCTATACCGCATATTTATGTCGGAGATGGGGATATCGCCGAGCGATTACCTGATGAATTACCGCGTGAACAAGGCGTGTGCGCTGCTGCACGAGGCGAAGTTCACCGTGACTGAGGTCGCAAATTCCGTCGGCTACGAGGATTCGCTGTATTTTTCACGGGTTTTCAAAAAGCTCAAGGGCGTCTCGCCGTCGCGGTATCTCAGCTACGAGCTGAGCGGGACGAAAAAAGACGAGTTGCCACGATAAACAAAAGAGTTGATAAAAAATACAAAATCATCCCGCAGGATTGAAGCCGGACGGCTTTGCTGATATAATTCGGATAAAACCTGAAATGGAGGCAACGGATATGCAGATAGGCGTAACAACATACAGCTTTGAACAGCTTTTCCGCAAAACAGGGGCGGACTATTTTAAGGTCTGCGATATTGCAAAGGAGATTGGCTACGAGTTTCTGGATGTCACGGACATCATCCCGGAACGCGCCGGAGTGACGGACGAGACGGAGGCGGCGAAAATACTCGGCGACTATTGCAAGCGGATCGGGCTTGAGATAGGCTGCTATACCGTCGGCGCAGACTTCATAAACGGCTCCGGCGGCGATATCAACGCAGAGATTGCAGCCATAAAGCATAAGGTCGATATAGCGCGCGCGCTCGGAGCGGAGATAATGCGCCACGATTCCGCCAGCGGCACCGGCGGCAGGGAAAAGCTCCGAAATTATCGCGACGTCATAGAGGTGATTGCACCCGCTATCCGCGAGGTGACACAGTATGCGGCTTCCTTCGGTATCAGAACCTGCACCGAGAACCACGGCTATTTCATGCAGGACAGCAGCCGCGTCGAGGCGCTGATCCTCGCCGTCAACGATCCGAATTACGGCTGGCTCGTCGATATCGGCAACTTCAGATGCGCCGACGAGGACAGCATACATGCCGTAAGCACCGCCGCGCCCTACGCGTTCCACGTCCATGTCAAGGACTTCCTCTATAAGCCCGGTACGGAGAAGGATCCCGGCGACGGCTGGTTCAGAACCAGAGGCGGCAACTATATCCGCGGCACTGTCATCGGACATGGCGTCATCCCGGTCGCTCAGTGCGTGGCGATACTTGGAAACGCCGGCTACGACGGGAAATTCACCGTCGAGTTCGAGGGCATGGAGGAAAACATCGACGCGCTGCGGGCCGCTTATAATTATATGAAGCGTATAGCAGGCTGAAGCGTCTGAACGAAAATATCATGACCGCCGCGTTTGAGGATGCGGCGGATTTTTTTATCCTGTCCGGCACAGCTCCGTTCCCGAAAGGCCGTTCCTGTCCTCAGGGCCGCCGGACCGCATGAATAAATTCATGCCCGCGGCTTTCGCAAGCGAAAGCCGCGGCGGGCGCGCAGAGGCGCGCCCGGGTCCGGCTTTTTTTGAGCAGCGGGGAGGCGAAAACAGGAGAAAAACGGGTAAAAACCAGAATGAACGCGCACAGTCGCGCAAAGCTGAGAGGCGGCATATTATGGCGTAGACCTACCGGAAATTGTCGGAGAGCAGGCGCGGCGCGGCACATGAGGTGGCGACAGCCCGGGAAGAGCCTGAAGCGCCGGATGGCGCCGCGCATAATAAAACCGCCGGAGAAATAACAGCTCCGGCGGTTTTGATGCTGTTTTTTGGGTTAGCAAAGGGCGTACAGAAACATGATGAGCGGCAGGGTGGCCATGCTGAGCAGCGTGGTGAGAACGACGATGCGGCTGCCGTAGCGGCCGTCGAGACCGTACTTGGAGGGGAGCAGGCTGGTTGCAACGGCAGTGGGCGCGGCGGAGGCGACCATAACGGTGCCGATGATGAAGCGTGCGCTTGGGGTAATGGTGAACAGTCCGAGCAGCTTGCAGAGCCCGAGGACGATAAGAGGGATGCAGATGAGACGCAGCAGCGCAATGAGATAGGTGCGCTTGTCACGGACGGTCTCGCCGAAGCTTACCTGAGCGAGAAAGGTGCCGGTGGTAATCATCGCGAGCGGCGTGTTGAGAGAGGAGACATAGTTGACGATGTCAAGCACGAGGGAGGGCAGCTTTATCTGCGTGAAAAAGAGGAAAAGTCCGATCGCAACGCCGATGACGCCGGGATTGAGGAACGCCTTTTTAAAGGAAACCCTGCGCCAGCCTCCGCTGAAAAGCGCCACGCCCTGTGTCCATGAGAGAACATTGTAGACGACAACATAGGCGCTCGCATAAAAAATGCCCTCGCTGCCAAAGATGGCGGCCACAACGGGAAAAGCGATAAAACCGGCGTTTGAATAGATGGTTGCAAAGCGCGCGATGTTTATGTCGAGCGAGTTTTCTCTGTTGCGCAGAACGAGATAGGCGACTGCAATGCCGATGATGTGGGCGGCTATCGCGATGGCGAGCGCGAGAAGGTAGCCGCCAAGTGTCTCGCGGGTGTATTCCTGCTGAAGAGAGCTGATTATGAGGCAGGGAACGACAATGCTCATCAAAAAGTTGGAGATTTGAGCGGAGGAGTTTTTGTCAAGAACGTTGAGCTTGAACGCGGTGAAGCCGACCGCCATCAGCGCAAGCATTATAATACACTGACGTCCGGTGATGAGCGCGATTTCCATTGAGAGACCAGACCCTTCTGTAGTATTCGGCGATAGTTATTCAATTATAGCATATGTGTAAGGGGATTGCAAACAAATTGGCGCAAAAAACTTGACTTGAGGCAAAAGCGGCGGTATCATTTATATAACGTCCAGTAATTACGGGAAGAGAGTGATGGAGTGAAAGCGGAAATATTGTGCGTGGGGACGGAGATACTGCTCGGAGATATCGTCAACACCAACGCGCAGTTCATAGCGCGTCAGATAGCGGCGATGGGCATAGAAAACTATAACCAGTCGGTGGTGGGCGACAACCCGCAGCGGCTGCGCGACAGCCTGCGCGTCGCATTCTCGCGCGCGGATATAGTGATAATGACCGGCGGGCTGGGGCCTACCTACGACGACCTGACGAAGGAGACGACGGCGGAGCTGTTTGGACGCGGGATGGTCATGCACGAGCCGTCGCTCAGGCGCATAGAGGCGTTTTTCGGGAGAGTCGGCCGCGTCATGACCGAGAACAACAAAAAGCAGGCTCTGATGCCGGACGGCGATGGCGTCGAGATATTTGAAAACCATAACGGCACTGCTCCCGGGCTTGCGGTGCGCGGACTGCTGCGCAGCGAGCCGGAGCTTGGCGTCAAAACAGCCATACTGCTACCGGGGCCTCCGAAGGAGATGGCGCCGATGTTTGTCGAAAGCGTCGTGCCGTATCTCTCAAAATTTTCGGACAGAACCTTCGTCTCGCACGAGCTGGAGCTGTTCGGAATCGGCGAATCGGCGGCGGAGGCCGCGCTTGCAGACGTCATGCGCGGCATGACAAACCCAACGGTCGCACCCTACGCAAAGGACGGCGAGGTGGTGCTGCGCGTGACGGCGGCAGCGGATACATACGAGCACGCGGATGCGATGACGGAGCCTGCGATGGAGCTTGTCCGCGAGCGCCTTGGTGAATACGTCTACGGCGTGGACGTGGGAAGCCTGCAAAACGCGCTCGTCAAGCTGCTGCGCGAGCGCGGGCTCACCGTCGCGACCGCCGAGAGCTGTACCGGAGGACTGATAGCGAAGCGCATAACCGAGATCCCCGGCGCGTCGGAGGTTTTTGGGCTGGGCGCAGTCTGCTATATGAACGACATAAAGACACGGGTGCTCGGCGTTTCGAGCGAGACGCTCGAAAAATGCGGCGCGGTCTCGCCGGAGACGGCGCGCGAGATGGCGGAGGGCGCGCGGCGCGTCTCTGGCGCTGATATTGCGGTTTCGACGACGGGGCTTGCGGGTCCGGGCGGAGGAACGCCGGAAAAGCCGGTCGGGCTCGTCTATATCGGCGTCAGCACCAAAAACGGCTGCGAGAGCCACGAGCTGCACCTCGCGCGCGGTTATTCCTCAGACCGGGAGATGATTCGCTGGCTCGCGGCGTCAAACGCAATATACAAGGCGATAAAGGCGGCGGAAAAGCTGTAAACGCCAAAGCTTTTTGAGCCGCAGAGCAGAGAGGCCGGCTTGCGACGCTCTTGCGGCTCAAAAAAATTTGGGGACTTTAGAAAAAAGGGTTGACTTTTTAGAAAATGCGTTATATAATATATAAGCGTTGTGATAAAAAAACAAATCGCAGCGGTATATGGGCCTGTAGCTCAGTTGGGAGAGCGTTCGGTTCGCATCCGAGAGGTCGTGGGTTCGAATCCCTTCAGGTCCACCAAATAGGGGCATAGCTCAGTTGGCAGAGCAGCGGTCTCCAAAACCGCGTGCCGAGGGTTCGAATCCTTCTGCCCCTGCCATCATAACGAGTGTTCATACAGCATCTGAACAGCTGTAAGGACGCTCGTTTTTTGTTTTAAAAAGCGCACCTTGTCGCTGTCATGGCAAAGGAACCGCAGGCCCGCCAAAGACGAGCCGGAGGAGGTGGAGCGTATCTCCGGTTGAAGCGTCATGGCAACCGCTTTACAGATGGTTGGGTCATTGTCGGGACTGTGGAGGAGCGCTTCATACGGGTGGAAGCATCGAAGCGCGTATCGACAATTCAACAAAAAAGCGCTTTCGCCGTGAGAGGTCTGCATTTCCGGTGAAAGCGCTTTTACGTTCAAAGCGCAGGTCGTTGGTGCTGCGCTCACTCCCAAAAGCCCAGATTAGGCTTGGGGCGGGAGAATACCGTCGGACGGACGCCCGCGAACAGCTCTGACGCGTTGCGGCGAAAGTCCGCGCAGGTTAGACGGCGGTCGCGCAAAATCGTTTTTGGACAGGCGAAAGAAACCTCGTACATCCAGACGCCGCTGTAGCCCGCATCCTTCAGCGCAGCCAGAACGCCGTTCCAGTCGATATCGCCCTCGCCGGGGAGCCAGTGCCGCTCGTTGACAAAATCGAAATCGGAGACGTGCAGCGTGACAAGCCTTGCACCCAGCCTACGGATAAGCCCGTCAGGCTTTTCGTGAACGATGTGGTTGGTGTCAAGGCATGCGCGCAGCCGCCCGTCCGCGCCGAGCAGTCGCTCCATATCCGACGCCGAATTGCCAAGACAGGAGCGCGGCAGATCCTCTACGCAGAGCGTAGCGCCGTGTTTCGCACCGGCCTCGGCAAGTTGTGAAAGCGAGCCGCAGGCGATATCCAGCCGCTGTGGGCGCTCACCGTCGCCTATGGGCTCGTAGCTTGGGTGTATGATGAATTTATCTATTCCGATATCCGCTCCCCGCGCGATGATATCCGCAAGGGCATCGAGCGCCCGCCCGCGCGCCATGCCGTCCGTGGAGGACAGATCAAGCTCGCCTCCAAAGGGCAGATGCAGTGACCAGAGCTTCACGCCGAAGCGTGCGGCAAGCGCCTTGACTGCCCCGTAGTCAAAGCCCTCGTAGCTCCTTTCGGATATCTCCATAAATTCGACGCCGTTGCCAGCGTAAGCTCTCATAAGCTCCGCATCGATCCGCTCTCCGATGCTCGATACGCCGATACTGTACATATTCAAGGCTCCTTTTAAAAGCTTTTGTCGTGGCGCGCGATAATGCGTGCATGAAAGGATTGTTTGCCGCCTTTTATTATAACACGCGTCCGCAGGGATGTCCAATACCGCCGATAAAAACCACGCGTAGGGACTTTTTCGGCAAAAAACCACCCGGATTACAATATTTCTGCGTTAACTATTGCGAAAAGCGCAAAAAAATGATAAAATAATATATTATATAAATTTCGATGGCGCGCAGGACGTGAAATGAACGCCGCTGCGGGCAAATTCGGCTTCGGAGGTGTGACGGCTTGCCGGTGAAAAGATGGAGCCTTGTGCGGTTTGACAAAGCGGCGGCGGCGCGTCTTGCTGCGGAGCTGAGCTTTCCGCGGCTCACGGCGGATCTGCTTGTCTCGCGCGGCATAGACAGCGCGGAAAAGGCGCGGGAGTTTCTTGGCGGCGAGGATAATTTTTCCGACCCACTGGAGTATGCGGATATGGCGGAGGCGGCGGAGCGTATCGGACGCGCAATAAACGAGGGCGAGCGCATATGCGTCTATGGCGACTACGATTGCGACGGCGTCACCGCGACGGTGCTGCTCTACTCCTATTTCGAGGACTGCGGCGCGGATGTGCTATATTATATTCCCGACCGCTATAGCGAGGGCTACGGACTGAACAAAAAGGCGATTGACCGGCTGAAAAAGGCGGGAGTCAGGCTGATAGTGACCGTGGATAACGGCATATCGGCGATAGAGGAGATAGCTTATGCGATGAAAAAGGGCGTGGACGTCGTTGTGACCGACCATCACAAGCCGCGCCCGGAGCTGCCGATGGCTGCGGCGGTGGTGGATCCGCACCGCGAGGACTGCAACGGCGCCGAAAAGGAGCTGGCAGGCGTCGGCGTTGCGTTTAAGCTGGTGTGCGCGCTCGAGGGCGAACGCGGCGAGACGCTGATTGACCAGTACGGAGACATAGTGGCTCTCGGCACTATCGCCGACGTGGTGCCGTTGCTCGGCGAAAACCGCCTGATAGCCCGAAAGGGCGTAGAGCTGATGCAGTATACCGACCGCCGCGGTATGGCGGCGCTGATACAGGCGAGCGGACTGGATGAGAAGGAGCTAACTGCCGAGAGCGTCAGCTTTGGCCTGGCGCCAAGGATAAACTCTTCCGCGCGCATCGGAAGCGCTGCGGAGGCCGTGAACCTGCTGCTGACCGATGACGGCGAATATGCCGAGGAGCTGACGCAGGAGCTGATAAAGCGCAACCGTGTCCGGCAGGAGCTGGAGCACGGGATAATGTCGCAGATAAACGAATATATCGCGGCGCACCCGGAAACGCTTTTGGACCGTGTGCTGGTGCTCAGCGGAGCCGGCTGGCACCACGGCGTGATAGGCATAGTCTGCGCGCGGCTGGTGGAGCGCTACGGTAAGCCGTGCGTGCTGATATCGGTCGAGGGGAGCGAGGCGAGAGGCTCGGCGCGCAGCGTCGAGGGCTTCTCGATGGTGGATGCGGTCGCATCCTGCCAGGAATACCTGACGCGCTACGGCGGACACGCGCTTGCGGCGGGGCTTTCGCTGAACGCCGCAGATATCCCGTTTTTCCGAGAGGGGATGCAGGAATACGCGCGCAAAAATCATCCGATTATGCCGGTGTACACAATAAAGATAGACAGAATGCTCGAGCCGGCGGAGCTGTCCGTCGAAAATATCGCGGGTCTGAGCGTGCTGGAGCCGTTCGGCTGCAAAAACGAGCCGCCGGTGTTCGCGTTCCGCAAGCTGCGGGTGGACGGGGTATATCCCATCGGTGAGAACCGCCACATCCGCATCAAATTTTCCAAGGGGAAAAGCTCCTTCTACGCCGTATGGTTCGGCATGACCGCCGAGCGCTTCCCGTATAAGCGCGGCGATATTGTGGACGCGGTCGCCACCTGTGACGTCAACGCCTACAACGGCGAGGAGCGCGTCAGCGTCAAGCTGCGCGACGTGCGTCTTTCGAGCGTGCTTCAGGATGAGGTGATAGAGGGGCGGCAGCGCTACGAGAGCTTCCGCCGCGGAGAAAGCGGCGCCGTAAGCGCATCGGATGTGCCGGACAGAGCGGCGCTCGCGGCGGTCTACCGTTATCTGAGGAGCGCCGGCGGAGCCGCGTCCGACCCGGACGAGCTTTACTGCCGAATGAAGGAACAGCTTCCGGCGGCGGGCTACTGCGCGCTGCGCGTCGCGTTGGACGCGTTCAGGGAGCTGGGGCTGATAGAATACGGTACGAACGGCCAGCCGGAGGGCGGCGAGAGGATAATAATGAAAACTGTTGAGGGAAAGGTAGATATAGAGAGCTCGTCGGCAATATCCCTGATAAAGCTGCGAGCCGGAGTAATGTGACGGCGGATCGGAACGGAGATACTATGGAAGAGCTTTACGGCAAGATCGAGGCCGCGATGGACAGGAGCGGCAAACAGTATGATAAAGAGCTGATAAAACGGGCGTTTGATCTCGCGGAGAGGGCGCACGCAGGACAACTGCGCGAATCCGGCGACCCGTATATCGCACACCCGACAGCCGTCGCGCTGATTCTCATCGAATACGGCATGGATTCCGAGACGATAGCGGCGGCGCTGCTTCACGACGTCGTGGAGGACACGCCGGTAACGCTCGACGATATCAAAAAGCAGTTCGGCGAATCGGTATCGACGCTTGTGGACGGCGTGACGAAGCTGACCAAGATGTCCTTCTCGACCAAGGAGGAGCAGCAGGCGGAGAATGTGCGCAAAATGCTGCTTGCAATGGCGCAGGATGTGCGTGTTATCATAATCAAGCTCGCCGACC
>CANNTZ010000047.1 GCA_947522735.1 uncultured Oscillospiraceae bacterium
ACGTGATAGTCTCGATGTACGGGCTGCGCGCGCGGCGCTTCTGGTATCCGGCGCTGTCGGCGCTGATGTGTGCGCTGTGTGTCGTCCCGGCGTTCGCGCTTAGCTCCTTCGGGCTGATTGCGTCGGCGCTTTATCTGCTCATCGTGATGTTCGTCGCGTTGAGGATAAACCTTTTCTGCCGGGAGCAATACTATATGTACGACATGATAGCGCGCATCGACGAAAAAAACCGGACGGGACGCCCGCCCGTGATATATTAAAAGGCACTCTGCGCATAGCATTTAACAAAAGCTGTGCGCAGACGGATTTTAGGGGGTTGACTTTTTGTCAAGGATTGAAAATGCCGCTCTGATATACGGAGAAGAGGGCTTCGGGCGCGAGCTGCTCTGGAAAAAACCGGCGCAGTATCTGACCGACCGTCTGCGCAACGCGGGGTTCTCGCGGATAGCCCGCGCAGACGAATTTGACGGGAGCGGCGGCGCGGTGCTCGCGCTGCGTTCCGACGCCGTGCCAAGGGATATGGGCGCGCTTGTGCGGGCGTTAGGCGACTTTGCCGGCGGGACGTTGGCGCTGCGGCTGCCCGGCGGTGAGCTGATCGGCTGCATCGCCGCGGCGAATGAGGTGCTGAGCGTGCTCGAAAACGGTGCGCCGGACGCTGCAAAATACGAAACCGTCGATTGTGAACGCGGCTTTCTTGCCTCCGCATCCGAATACGAGCGCTTTGCACTGAGCGAGCGCCTCAACCGCGAGAGCATCCTGCGGCTGATGGCGTGCGGCGTGCGTTTTTGCTCTCTCGACGGCATACTCATCTGCCCGGACGCCGTTATCGGCAGCGGCAGCGAGATACTTCCGGGCACTATTATAAAGGGCGGCGTGACGATAGGCGGCGGCTGCGTTATCGGAGCGAGCTCCGTGATAGAGGACAGCAGCATAGGAGACGGCTGCACGATAAACGCGTCGCAGGTCTATTCCAGCAGCATCGGCAACGGGGTGCGGATCGGGCCGTTTTCGCATATCCGTCCGGGCTGCACCGTGCGCGACGGCGTGAAGATAGGCGATTTTGTGGAGCTGAAAAACTCGGTGATAGGCGAAAAAACCTCTGTTGCACACCTGACCTACGTGGGCGACAGCGACGTAGGCGACAGGGTCAACTTCGGTTGCGGCTGCGTGACGGTCAATTACGACGGCAGGGTCAAGAGCCGCACGGTCATCGGCGACAACGTATTTATCGGCTGCAATACTAATCTCATTGCGCCCGTCACCGTCGAGGACGGCAGCTATATCGCGGCAGGCTCGACGATAACCGACACCGTTCCGTCGGATTCACTGGCGATAGCGCGTGCCCGTCAGGTCGTCAAGAACGGCTGGGCAAGGCGTCGCCGGGAAAAAAATTGACCGAAATGCGCAGCTAAGCTTTTACGCTCCGTCAGTCTTGCGGATAAAGGCAAACGAGGCTCCGGGCCAATGTCCGATCGGATAAGGCCCGGAGCTCTTGCTTTGCGTAAAAATGCGCGGGCACGGCAGGTCAAACGGCGCGGGAGACCTTTTCCGCGAGCGCCAGCGCGACGCGAAGCCCATCCACCGCGGCGCTCATTATGCCTCCGGCGTAGCCCGCGCCCTCTCCGCAGGGATACAGTCCCGCAAGCGACGCCGACTGCATGTCGTCCCCGCGCGGTATCCGCACCGGCGACGAGGTTCGCGTCTCGACGCCGGTCAATATTGCGCCGGGTGCGTCGAAGCCCGCCTGCCGCCTGCCGAACGCGCGAAGCCCGGCCGCGAGCATTTCGGATATCTCCCGCGGAAACAGCCCAGACATATCATATCGCTCCACGCCGATGGGGTAGGTCGGCTGTACGCGGCCATGGCCTGCGCTGCCGCCGAGAAATTCGCCCACCGTCTGAACCGGCGCGCGGTAGCTGCCGGAGACGGCGTAGGCGGCGCGCTCGAGACGGCGCTGAAATTCCAAGCCTCCCAGCGCCGACGTGCCGAAATCGCGCCCGTCAACCGAGACTACCAGCGCGGAATTTGCGTTTATGCCGTCGCGCGCATGGTAGCTCATGCCGTTTGTAACGACCGTTCCCTCCTCCGAGGCCGCCGGAACGACGTAGCCGCCGGGGCACATGCAGAAGGTGTAGACCGCGCGCCCGGACACAGCGTCGCGCAGCGAGTGCTGATATTCCGCATGGCCAAGCGCCGGATGTCCGGCAAATTCGCCATAGAGCGCCCGATCCACCTCGCTTTGCAGGTGCTCGACGCGCACGCCGACCGAAAACGGCTTTGGCAGCAGCGTTATCCCTCCCGCGTGCAGCATTTCAAAGGTGTCGCGCGCGCTGTGGCCGATAGCCAGTATCAGCGCTTCCGCCACAAGCTCGCCGCGCTCGGTCACAACCGCGCAAAGCCTGCCGCCGCGCTCCCGAAGCCCGGTCAGGCGCTCGTTGAAGAGGACGCGTCCGCCAAGGCTCTCGATCTCCCCGCGAACACCACGCACGGCGTTCACCAGCAGATCGGTGCCGACGTGCGGCTTTGCCTTGTAAAGTATCTCCCTCGGCGCGCCGAAGCGCACCAGCTCGCGGAGGATGTAACCGCAGGCGGGGTCGTTTATCCGCGTCGTAAGCTTGCCGTCGGAGAAGGCGCCGGCGCCACCCTCCCCAAACTGGATGTTGGAGCGGGTATCGAGCGTGCCGCCGCTTCCAAAGCGTCGCACAGCCGCGGTGCGCTCGTCCAGACTGCCGCCGCGCTCGATTATCACCGGGCGGTATCCCGCGCGCGCCAGCAGCAGGCCCGCAAACATGCCCGCCGGGCCGAAGCCCGCTATAACCGGAGGAGGCGCGAGCTTATCGGGGCAAGGAGCCGCTTTCAGCTCCGGAACGGGCCTTGCGAGACGCGCGGACGCAGAATTTTTGAGCTTTTCGGATTCGTCTCCGAAAAGCTCAAGGCCTATCGACCGCAGCAGCGCAACGCGTTTGTGTCGGGCGTCAACCGATTCGCGGATCAGCACCGCACTTTTGATTTCGCCCTCGCGAAGCCCCAGTCCGTTTGCCGCCCTTTCGATGGCAGCGGAGAGCTCCTCGTCCGGGGAGCAGCGTATGTCGGGTACGATTATCATTGAAAGGCCCCTTCGCTCACTTTGTCTCCTCCACCACGATCATGACGGTGTACTCGCCGCACGCCCAGACCCTGTTCTTGGCGGGCACGTAGATCGAGACCGGGTAGCGGTACTGTCCCAGCGAAACCGATTGGCCGCTTATGTCCAGCTCCGCGACGAGGTCGTTGGAGGTCATGCTCTCCAGCACCGTTTTCGGGCCGTAGACCGTCACGCTGTCGATGACCTTGGTTGTGACCGAGACGTCGTAATCCGCAGGCGCGTTGACAATGCGGATATCGCTGACGTCGAAGGTCTTGGATACGTAATCGCTCATCTCGAACTTGACCGAGATGCTGCGGATGTTTTCCATATTCACAAAGCCGGTCGGCAGATTCACGTCGAAGAGATAGCTGCTTGTCGGCGTCAGATTCTTCACATCGACATAGCCGACGCTTATCTGGCTGTAGCTGTTGACCAGCGACGGCGGCCCGGCGATGAGTATGCTCGTGTTTGAGAGGGTGTATTTCAGCGAGCTCTCCGAGAGATATTCCGGCATATTGATGAAGCTGAGCTTGACCGGCAGCTCCTTTACCTGAAGCACCGGGACAGTAACCGAGACGCTCTCGGTGTCGAGCTTGACGGTGTCGGAGTCGATCTCGTCGCCGTTTTCGTCGTACAGGCGCAGCTTCTGGTCGCGGACAATCAGCGTCTGAGTCAGCGTCTCTTCCACCGAGAGTCCGACGCGGCAGCTCGCTATGTTTTCTATCTCCTCCTGCGGTCCGGTCACGACCACCTCGACGGGATTGAGAACCGCCTCGCCGCGCATGAAGCCCTCGCCGACGTTGACGCCCTCGAGGTCGAGCTCGATGGAGAAGGTCTTGGAGACAAGTCTGTCAAAGCGCACGTTTATCGTGGAGGGCGAGATGGAGACGATGTCGAACTCAACGCCGCTGACGTTGCTCCCGCTGACCGGCAGCTCAAATGCGCCGGGGCCGTTGACGCTTGCGAGCGACGCCGTGAGCACGATGTCGTCTGCGGTAAGTCCGCTTATCTTGCGGCGGTTGCCGTGAATCTTGACCGCGACGGTCTGTGCGGTCCCCTCCACCGCCTGAAGTCCCATCCTCTCCGCTGCGGTGTCGTAGAGCACCACGCTGACGGGAACGTCGTATATCGTCTCGTCGGTCTCGGGGCTGACGAAGAATATAACGAGAAACCACGCGATCACCGCGCAGACCAGCGAGAATATCCTCAGGAAACGCTTGTCGTAAAAAAGGCTCCTCGATCTACTGCTTATCTTTTCCGTTTTTGCCACCTTGCATCACCCTCCGGAACATCGATTTTTTCTCCCCCTGTTCGGCCTGCTTAACCGGGAGGAACACGGCCTCCAGCTCCTTGCGCAGCGTCACAATGTCCAGCTCTCGCTTGAGCTGGCCGCTCTCGGCGATTGAGATCACTCCTGTCTCCTCCGAGACGACAATGACCAGCGCGTCGGAATTTTCGCTCATGCCAAGAGCCGCGCGGTGGCGGGTGCCGAGCTGTTTGTTGATCTCGTTGGTGTTGGAGAGCGGCAGAAAGCATCCCGCGGCATAGATGCGCAGGTCGCGTATCACCATCGCGCCGTCGTGCAGCGGCGAATTGGGGAAGAACACGCTGCCGATAAGCTCCGAGGTGATATCGGCGTTGACTATTGTGCCGGTCTGGATGACGTCGCCGAGCTTGGTCTCGCGCTCGATGCAGATGAGCGCGCCGATCTTTTGCAGCGACATTGTCGCCACGCCGGTGCAGATACGGTCGATGACCGCGTGCTTATACTGCTCCGAGTCGCGCTCGTCGGGCTGTGAGACCGAGAATATGCCCAGCTTAGACACCTTCGAGCGGCCCACCTGCTCGAGCAGACGGCGCAGCTCCGGCTGGAACACCACTATCAGCGCCAGCACTCCGTAGCTTAGCAGGTTCGTCAGCAGATAGTCGAGCACCCTGAGCTTGAGCAGTCGCGCGACGAGCGACACGACTATCAGCAGTATCATGCCCTTGACAAGCTGAGACGCGCGCGTCTCACGCGCGACCCCGATGAGCTTGTACAGCAGGAACGCCACGATGACGATATCCAATATATCGAATACGCTGATCTCAAGTATCGCCTTCCATATCTGGTTCCAAAATTCGGCGATTGAATCCAGCCAAGCGTATCTCATAAGCTGTGCCGCAAACATATACCAACATCCCTTGCGTTTCTCGGGCGAGACCCTCTGCAAATGAACGCCCTATATTATATTTTACCACTTCTGCGGATAATTTCAATATCATTCTGTAAATTACCCGCCGGATATTTGCAGTTTCCTCAACGCTCCCCGCGGCCGCTGCAATTCGGCTCGCCTGCCCATAAATATTAGTTGAGATATTTCCGCCGATGTGATATAATATTGTAGTTATAGGCATAGGCACAGGCGCACGGCCTGCGGCCCGTCAAAATCAGGAGCAGGTGAAAAAGGATGAGGATACTCGGCATCGACCCGGGCTACGCCATCGTCGGCTTCGGCGCGGTCGAATATGACGGCTGTCACTTTAAAACGCTGGAATACGGCGCGATAACGACCGACGCTGGCGTGCGGTTTGACCTCCGCCTCAACGACATATTCGACGGGATGACCGGGCTGCTCGCGCGTGTGCGCCCGGACGCGCTCTCGGTGGAGCGCCTCTACTTCAACACCAACCACACAACCGGCATCGACGTCGCGCAGGCTCGCGGCGTTATCCTGCTCTCGGCGGTCAGGGCGGGCGTGCCCGTCTTTGAGTATACGCCGCTTCAGGTCAAGCAGTCGATCGTCGGCTACGGACGCGCCGAAAAGAAACAGGTCATGGAGATGACCCGTGTATTCCTGCATCTCGACGCAATACCGCGTCCCGACGACGCCGCCGACGCGCTCGCGCTCGCCATCTGCCACGCGCACAGCGCCGGCTCCCGCCTTGCCACGCTCAAGCGATAAGCGTGCGCCCTGCCCTGCCCAATCAAAAACGAAAGGATGAAAGCCGTGCTCTACAGTCTCCGCGGCGAGCTCGCCGTAAAAGGATCCGATTTTCTTGTCGTCGATTGCTCCGGCGTCGGCTACCGGTGCAGCGCAACGCTCAACACCCTTGCGAGCCTTCCCGCAGGAGGCGAGGTTTTCGTCTATACCCATATGCTTGTGCGCGAGGACGCGATAGAACTGTTCGGCTTTGCAAACGAGCGCGAGCTGGAGAGCTTCAGGCTGCTCATCGGCGTCTCCGGCGTCGGGCCCAAGTCTGCGCTGGCAATACTCTCCGACATGACCCCCGACAAATTTGCGCTCGCCGTAGCCGCAGGCGATGTCAAGGCGTTCACCCGCGCCCCGGGCGTCGGCGCAAAGACGGCGCAGCGGATATTGCTCGAGCTGAAGGACAAAATCACCAAGGACACCGTCTCCTTCGCCATAACCGGCGCGTCTGCGGCGGTTCCCATCGCCTCCGGAAGCGCGGGCGAGGCGATAGCGGCGCTCGCGGCGCTCGGCTATTCCCAAAGCGAGGCGGCGGCGGTTGTGGCAAAGCTCGATCAGACGCTCTCCGTCAACGATATGATAAAGGCGGCGCTCAAAAAGCTTGCCATGATGTAAAAGCGTTCAAAATACTGTCAAAACCGAAAGGCACGATGAATATGACAAACCAGACCATGCAACAGCGCAAGGACGCCCACCGCGTCAAAAGCTGCTATCCGGCTCCCGTCAGATTCTCCGGACTGTCCGCAATCGGCGTTAGCCCCTTCTGGATAGTCCCGTTCTGCTTTCTTTCAAGCGCGATACTGTTCCTGCTGCGCGGCTTCGTCCTGAAAAGCGAAGGGTTTTACAGGTTTTTTCACCCGCTCGCTATACCGATGCTGGTAATCGGGCTTGCGCTGATAATCCTGCGCCGCGTGCGCCACACCGACCCGAGCCCGTGGCTGAGCCTTGCGAACACCGCGGGCTATGTCCTGCTGTATACGGCGCTGTTCCTGATATTTTTTCTCAACTGCGGCATGATAGCGCTTTGGGCGCTGCCGTTCGATATGCTCAGCGCCGACCGCTTCCGCAAGGAATACATGGCCGCGCTCGAGCACAATCCCGCGGCGATAAGGCTCTATCAGCACCACATAACGCGTGCGGCACAGGCAAAGCTGCTGCGCTTTGACGACGGCGTGAGCGGGATGATACTCGGCTTCAAGGATAGCCTTCTCGAGCTTGCCAAAAACAACGATATCCCGCTAACCAAGCGCATATCCACGGCGCTGATGTCGCTGCTCGGAGGCATTTTCCTGATTGTGCTCATCGCCATCGTCTTTCCGGGCTTCTGCCTGCTGCTGCCGTTTCTGCTTGCATATTTCGGCTGCGTCCTGACCGACCGGCTGGCGCGCATCGGCCTGAAATAAAACCTCTTCAACCCGTCAACACACCGAATCGAAAGGCAGGGTGGAGCCATGTCTCCCAATTTTCAGAACGAGCTTGACTTTGAAAACCGCATCGTCGCCGCCGAATCGCTGTCGGAGGACTCGGACATCGAGCTTTCGCTGCGGCCGAAAACTCTGCGGGAATATATCGGCCAGCCGAAGGTGAAGGAGAACCTCTCGATCTATATCGAGGCGGCGCGCGGACGCGGAGAGCCGCTCGACCACGTGCTGCTCTACGGCCCTCCCGGACTTGGCAAGACCACCCTTGCGGGCATCATCGCCAACGAGATGGGCGTCAACCTGCGCGTCACCAGCGGCCCCGCCATCGAGCGCCCCGGCGACCTCGCTGCGCTGCTCACAAATCTCGGCGAAAACGATATACTGTTTATAGACGAGATACACCGCCTGTCTCGCGCTGTCGAGGAGGTGCTGTATCCGGCGATGGAGGACTATTCGCTCGACATTATAATCGGCAAGGGGCCGTCGGCGCGCTCGATACGCATCGATCTGCCGCGCTTTACCCTTGTCGGTGCAACCACCCGCGCCGGGCAGCTCACAGCGCCACTTCGCGACCGCTTCGGCATGATGCTGCGGCTGGAGCTGTATTCTCCGGAGGATCTGCGCACGATAATCATGCGCTCCGCCGGCGTTTTCTCCATCGACTGCGACCCGGACGGCGCTATGGAGCTTGCCCGCCGCAGCCGCGGCACCCCACGTATTGCCAACCGTATGCTAAAGCGCGTCCGCGACTTCGCGCAGGTGCTCGGCGACGGCGTCATCACGCGAGATATCGCCGCAGCCGCACTCTCCCGCCTCGAAATAGACGAGCTGGGGCTTGACGCCATCGACCGCCGGATGCTGCGCACAATAATTACACATTACGGCGGCGGCCCCGTCGGAGTGGAAACGCTTGCGGCGGCCATAGGCGAGGAGGCGGTCACGCTCGAGGACGTCTATGAGCCGTATCTGATGCAGATTGGCTTTCTAAGCCGCACCCCGCGCGGGCGCTGCGTCACGGTACCCGCCTGCCAGCACCTCGGCATGGCCGTCCCAGACGCCATTAACGGCGCAAGGCCGCCAGAACCGCAGTTCGAGCAGCTCACGCTGGAATAAATTTGTGCTTGAGATAAAGCATCTCTTTATGGAGGAAAAATGTCAAGATTATTTGGAACCGACGGAATACGCGGCGTCGCCAACACCGAGCTGAGCTGTAGCCTTGCGCTCAGGACCGGCATGGCCGCAGCCACAATCGAAAAGAGGCTCAACCCCCGTCCGCTGTTTTTGACCGGCCGCGACACCCGTGAATCCGGAGACATGCTGGAGGCGGCGCTTTGCGCCGGCATTTGCGCAGCGGGCGGCGACGTCGTGCGTCTCGGAGTGGTGCCCACTCCGGCTGTCGCCTATCTCGTCCCTCACCTTGGCGCCGACGCCGGCGTCATGATCTCCGCCTCGCACAATCCCTATCAATACAACGGCATCAAGCTTTTCGGCTCCGGCGGCTTCAAGCTGACCGACGCTCAGGAGGACGAGATCGAGGCGCTCATCCGCGCCGGCAGCTTCGACACCCCGGCGACCGGAATAGGCCGTATCAAGCGTATCCACGGAACCGTGGACGAATACATAAAGCACATCGCCTCCTGCGTCTCGACGCTTGACGGAGTGCGCGTAGCGCTGGACTGCGCAAACGGCAGCGCCTCCCGCACCGCCGAGACCCTTTTCACCTCTCTCGGCGCGTCGGTAACGGCGATATGCGCCGAGCCGGATGGCCGAAACATCAATGACTGCTGCGGCTCCACCCACATCGGCAGGCTCTGCCGCTTTATAAAGGAAAATCCCGGCCGGTTCGATATCGGCTTTGCCTTTGACGGGGACGCCGACCGCTGCATCGCCGCAGACGAGAACGGCGACGTTATCGACGGCGACGAGATTATGGCCATCATCGCAAAGCGACTGAAGGACGACGGCAGGCTCAACGGCGGAGTTATCGTTGCGACGATAATGTCCAATATCGGGCTTTCCCGCTTTGCCAGCGCCAATGGCATGACCGTTGAGACCACCGCCGTCGGCGACCGCTATGTGCTTGAACGGATGCTCGAGGGCGGCTTCTCAGTCGGAGGCGAGCAGTCCGGACATATCATTCTGCTCGACCACATGAAAACCGGCGACGGACAGCTCACCTCCGCGATGCTTGCCGAGACGCTGAAGCTCAGCGGCGTGAGAGCGTCACAACTGAGCCGAATGAAAAAATATCCGCAGTCTGAGACAAAAATCCATGCCACTCCGGAGATGAAGGCCAACATGCACCACCCGGCGGCGACGGAATACATAAAGCGTCTGGCGGAGCAAATCACTGACGGGCGGCTGCTTGCGCGCCCCTCCGGCACCGAGCCCGTCATCCGCATAATGGCCGAGGGAAGCGACGGCGAGCAGATAACGCAGCTCGTGCGCGAGTGCGCAGCAACGCTGCCGGACATCCTCAATTCGATCAGATAAGGAGCGACCGACGTGATATTTGACGATAAAAACCTCCGTATAGCCTCCGGCTGGAGGGATTACGAGCTGCTGGACGCCTCCGGCGGCGAGAGGCTGGAGCGCTGGGGCGACGTGCTGCTGGTGCGCCCGGATCCTCAGGTGCTCTGGGACACACCGCGCGAGCTGCCGGAATGGAAAAGCTACGACGCGCGCTATCTGCGCTCCTCGACCGGCGGCGGACACTGGGAGACACGAAGGCCCGTTCAGCAGTCATGGAGCATTAGATATCGCGAGCTGACCTTTAAGATAAGCCCCACCGGCTTCAAGCACACCGGGCTTTTTCCGGAGCAGGCCGTCAACTGGGACATGCTGGACGGACTCATCCGGGCGCGGCTCGCCTCCGGCAGGCCGGTGTCGGTGCTCAACCTTTTCGCATATACCGGCGGCGCTACGCTTGCCTGCGCCGCAGCCGGAGCCGCCGTCTGCCACGTTGACGCCGCGAAGGGCATGGTCGCCTGGGCGCGGGAGAGCTGCGCGCTCTCCGGCCTTACGGACAGGCCCATACGCTGGATAGTGGACGACTGCGGCAAGTTCATCGAGCGCGAGATACGCCGCGGACGCCGCTACGACGCGATAATCATGGATCCCCCCTCCTATGGCAGGGGCCCCGGCGGCGAAATCTGGAAGCTTGAAAGCAACATATTCGATTTCATGCAGCTCGCCTGCGGCGCTCTCTCCGACGATCCGCTGTTCGTGCTCATCAACTCCTACACCACCGGCCTCTCTCCCTCCGTCATGGCGTATCTGCTCGGCTCCACCGTCGGACGGGATCGCGGCGGGTGCGTCTGCGCCTCCGAAATAGCGCTGCCCGTCCGCGCGACCGGCATGGCGCTGCCCTGCGGAGGCTCGGCGATATGGACAAGCGAGGAGCGGCAGTGATGGAGATAAAGACTAACGCAATGCGAATAATCGAGCGCCTGAAGCTCGACTACGTCCCGCACAGCATCGACTGCGACAAGGCTGTTAGCGGAGCAGAAATGGCACGGCGCCTCGGCGAGGACCCGGCACGGGTATTCAAGACGCTGGTGACGGTCGGAAAATCGAAGAAAAATTATGTGTTTATGATCCCCGTTGCCGAGGAGCTGGATCTCAAAAAGGCCGCAGCCGCGGCAGGGGAAAAATCCGTCGAAATGATAAAAGCAAAGGAGCTGCTGCCGCTCACCGGCTATGTTCACGGCGGCTGCTCGCCGATCGGCATGAAAAAGCAGTTTGCAACATTTGTCCATGTCACCGCGGCAGACCTCGACCGCATCATATTCAGCGCCGGACGCGTTGGCTATCAGGTGGAGATGAGCGCGGCGGATCTGAAAAAAGCTGTGAATTTTGAGCTTGCGGACATAATTTGTAAATAAAAATACGGTATAATATAAATTTGAATATAGAGTTGAAAAATCCACAAAGCAGGAGCGCAAAATGTTTGACACCCTTCCCCGTGCGGTCAACACCGCCGATTATCCCTATAAAATAGAGCTGCACGCCCACACGAGGCCGCAAAGCCCCTGCGGGGACATACCGCCCGCGGAGCTTATCCGCATCTACGCCGAACATGGCTACGACGCAGTCGCGATAACCAACCATTTCACCTGCAAGCTGGATTACGGGCTTGGCTCGCCCGAAAGAGACATCGAATTTTACCTTGCGGGCTACAGCGAGGCCGCCGCGGCAGGCGAGCGCCTTGGCGTTAGGGTCATCTTCGGTGCAGAGCTGCGCTTCTCGGAGAACGACAACGACTATCTCATCTACGGCTCCCCCCCGGAGCGGCTCCCTGACATCCGCGCGGCGCTGACAGGCGGCATAGACAGCTTCTACCGCCGCTTCAAGCGCCCGGACAACGTGATAATCCAAGCGCACCCTTTCCGAGACGGCATGACCCGGCGGTCGTTCCGCTGTCTTGACGGCATCGAGACCTTCAACCTCCACCCGAACCACAACTCCCGCCCGGGGCTTGCGGCGAAATATGCGCATGAGAACGGGCTTATCTCCATTGCCGGAACCGACGCCCACCACTCCGGCCAGCTCTGCCTCTCGGCGATAGCGGCGAAAACGCTGCCCGCGGATACCCATGAGCTTGCCCGGCTCCTCCTCTCGCAGGACTATCTGATGTGGGTGGAGGGCAACTTTATCATCCGCGTCTGACAATCTCACCCGGAGGAACCATCCTGATGGAAAAGACAAAAACAGAAAATATAATATCAGTGCAGAAGGTAGAATTTTCCTACGAGCTCGCGGAGCCGACCGACGAGACGCCTCCCGAGGTGCTCCGTGGCGTTTCGCTGGATATAAAGCGCGGCGAATTTGTCGCGGTGCTCGGCCACAACGGCTCAGGCAAATCGACGCTCGCCAAGCACTTCAACTGCATCCTGCTGCCCTCGAGCGGAACAGTCCTCGTGGACGGCATCGACACGAGGGACGGCGAATACATCTACGACATCCGCCAGACGGTCGGAATGGTTTTCCAAAACCCCGACAACCAGATCGTCGCGACCATCGTCGAGGAGGACGTGGCGTTTGCGCCGGAAAACCTCGGCGTGGAGCCTGAAGAGATACGCCGCCGCGTGGACGGAGCGCTCAAGGCCGTCGGCATGTACGAGCTGCGGGAGAGCGCGCCGCACCAGCTCTCCGGAGGACAGAAGCAGCGCGTCGCCATTGCCGGGATTATCGCAATGCAGCCCGAGTGCATCGTTCTCGACGAGCCGACCGCGATGCTCGACCCGCGCGGGCGATACGAGGTCATGTCAACGATACGCCGCCTCAACCGCGAGAACGGCATAACCGTAGTGCTGATAACGCACTACATGGACGAGGCCGCGCAGTGCGACCGCGTTGTCGTCATGGATTCCGGCGAAATCATCCTCGACGGCACGCCCAAGGAGGTTTTCTCACACGTGGAGCAGCTCAAGTCGGTCGGACTCGACGTCCCGCAGGTGACGGAGCTTGTCTACGAGCTGCGCAAAGAGGGCATCGAGCTGCCTGACGGCATAATCTCGGTCGAGGAATGTGCGGACGCGCTGGAAAAGCTGCTGACCGCCCAAAAACATCCTGTCTAAGCGGAGGTTTGACGCTTGTCGATACTTAAAACAGAAGATCTGACCTTTGTCTATGCGCAGGGCACGCCATACGAGCACACTGCGGTGGACCATGTAAATATCGAATTTGAAAAGGGCGAGCTTGTCGGTATCATCGGGCACACCGGTTCCGGCAAATCGACGCTCATACAGCAGTTCAACGGGCTGCTCAAGCCCACCTCCGGCCGCGTGCTGGTGGACGGCAGAGACATTTGGGCCGATCCGTCGCGGATACGCGAGCTGCGCTTCAAGGTAGGGCTGGTGTTCCAATACCCTGAGTACCAGCTTTTCGAGGAGACGGTCTACAAGGACATCTCCTTCGGGCCGAAGAATATGGGCTTCACGGGCGACGAGCTTGACGCACGCGTCCGCGAGGCCGCAGCGTTTGTCGGGCTTCGCGAGGAGCTGCTCGAGCGCTCGCCGTTCGAGCTTTCCGGCGGACAGAAGCGTCGCGTCGCCATCGCGGGCGTGCTCGCAATGCGTCCGGAGATCCTCATCCTCGACGAGCCGACTGCCGGGCTCGACCCCAAGGGCCGCGAGCGCATCCTCGGCCAGATACGCGACTATCACCGCCAAACCGGCGGACTTGTGCTGCTTGTCTCCCATTCGATGGAGGATATCGCAAACTACGCGACAAAGGCGCTGGTCGTCAACGACTCCAGGATCTTCATGTACGATACCGTGGACAACGTCTTTGCACACGCCAAAGAGCTGAAACGGATGGGACTTGCCGCGCCGCAGATTGCCGACGTTTTCGACACGCTCTCGGCGCGTGGCGTCCCCGTCCCCGCCGGAGTCTACACCGTCGCGCGCGCCCGCGACGAGCTGCTGCGTATGCTAAAGGGAGGTGAGCGCGATGCTCGGTGACATCTCCATCGGACAATACTTCCCCGGCAAGTCGGTTATCCACCGGCTCGACCCACGCATGAAAATCGTGCTGACCTTAGCGTTCATCGTCATGCTGTTCCTTGCAAACAGTCTTTCGGCGCTCGCGGCAGGCATCGCGTTTATAATTATCGCGTACATCCTCTCGCGCGTGCCTTTCCGGCTTATCCTCAAGAGCATGAAGCCGGTCATTCCCATCATCGCCTTCACCGCGATACTCAACATGTTTTTCATTGAGGGCGACACGCTCGTCAGCTTCTGGAAGCTCACAATCACCAAGCAGGGGCTCTATACCGCCGTGCTGATGATTCTGCGCATACTGTTCCTCATTGCCGGAAGCTCACTGCTGACCTACACCACCTCCCCCATCATGCTAACCGACGGTATCGAGCGGCTTATGTCGCCGCTGAAGCTCATCAAGCTGCCGGTTCACGAGCTGGCGATGATGATGACCATCGCGCTGCGCTTCATCCCGACGCTCATCGAGGAGACCGACAAGATTATGTCCGCGCAGAAGGCACGCGGCGCCGATATCGAGCGCGGCAACGTCATTCAGCGCGCAAAGGCGCTGATACCGATACTCATTCCGCTGTTTGTCTCCGCGTTCCGCCGCGCCGACGAGCTGGCTCTCGCAATGGAGTGCCGCTGCTATCGCGGAGGCGACGGGCGCACACGCATGAAGCAGCTCAAGCTCACCGCCTCCGATCTTGTCGCGGCGCTCGTTGTCGCGGCGTTCATCGCTGCGGTCGTGCTGCTCAACATCTTCGTCACGCCGCTCGTCAAGATCTGACGGCGCGCTGCGATACGAAAGGATATCCGCGTGAGAAATCTTCTGCTGACGATAAGCTTTGACGGAACCGCCTATTGCGGCTTTCAGGTTCAGCGCAACGCCGTCTCGGTGGCGCAGTGCGTGCAGGACGCGATAGAGCGCGTCACCGGCGTTCGCAGCGATATCAAGGGCTGCTCCCGCACCGACGCCGGGGTTCACGCCAACATGTTCTGCATCAGCTTTCGCACCGATACGCCGATGAGCTGCGACAGGCTGCGCCGTGCCCTCGATGCCGTGCTGCCTGACGATATCGCCGCCAACTCGGTCGAGGAGGTTCCGGACGATTTTCACGCGCGCTATAGCTGCGCCGCAAAGCGATACGTATACAAAATTTGGAACTCCTCCGCAAAAAGCCCGTTCTACCGTGGACTTGCGCTTCACTATCCCCGCCCGCTCGACGCCGTTCTGATGGATCGCGCCGCCGCGCACTTTAAGGGCACGCACGATTTTGCGGGCTTTTGCAGCTCCGGCAGCAGCGTCGGCGACACTGTGCGGACAATCTACGAGTGCCACGTCGTGCGCTCCGGCGAGCTTGTCACACTTTCGATAACCGGCGACGGCTTCCTGTATAATATGGTGCGCATCATCGCCGGCACACTGATTGCAGTCAGCGAGGGAAAGCTTGCGCCGGAGGATATCCCCGCCGTCATCGCCTCGAGGGATCGCGGCCGCGCCGGAGACACCGCACGTCCCCACGGGCTGTATCTCGACCGCGTCTACTACTCGCTTCCTCCGGAGCTTGCCGCCATGCAGCGGCAGACAATCTACACACGGTAATATAATCCAAAAAACATACTATCCGTATTCAATCAAAGGGGGTCCACCATGCCCGCACGAATAGACGAGATAGACAAGCTGCGGAAAAAGCGTGCGCGAAAGACGTTTTTCAGGCGTCTCATTGTCTTTCTGCTGATCGCGGCGCTGGTATTCGCGCTGTTCATCGGTATGCGCTACGCATCGGACTACGACATTGGCGGCTTCATCTCCGACACGATAAACGGCATCGGCAGCGGCCCGGGTTTTCCGCTGGACTTTGCGGGCAACACCGTCAACGCGATGTATCCCGCAAAAAACGCCGTGGCGCTTTTGACCGACACCGGCCTGTACATCTACAAAAATGACGCCAAGGAGCTGTCTCACACCTATTTCGACTACGCCAACCCCATCGTCATCCACGGCAAAAATCGCTTTTTCATCTATGACTGCTTCGGCTACAGCTACCGCATCGAGAGCAAATCCGACACCGTGTTTGAAAGCGGCTGCGATGAGAAGCTCATCTGCGCCGATTATTCCCGCTCCGGCCACCGCGCCCTTGTCACCGAGTCGGCGCGCTGTCTCGCGCTGCTCACCGTCTGCGACAAGAGCAACAACGAGGTGTTCTCCTGGACCTCCACCGAGAACTACATCACCGGCTGCGCCCTATCCTCCGACGGCAAGACCGTCGCCGTCGCCGGGCTGACGACCTCCGGCGGCATGCTGCGCTCGGTCGTCATCAGCTTCAGCGTCGCGAGCGGCAACGAGAATTTTCGAAAATATTATGACAATACTCTTATATATGATTTAAACCTCATCTCCCGCTCGCGCATCTGTGTTATAATGGAGGGCACGGCGGCACTGCTCTCCTCGAACGGCGACGAGACGCAGAGCTTCGGCTATTCCGGGCGCACGCTGACAGGCTACCGCCGCGGCGAGGACGATTCCTTTGCGCTTCTCTTCTCCGAGGACGGCTCCAACGACAAAAACGTCGTCGTCCTGCTGAACGCCGACTGCACCGAGCGCTTCACGCTGCACAGGATGAGCTTTGTCCGCGGACTTTTTGCATGCGCCGACGGTCTGTATATCCTCAGCGACGGCGACATATCCCTCTATAACAACAGCGGCACGCTCGTCAGGCGCTCCGCGCTATCCGCTGACGTCTACTGCTTCACCGTCTCCGGCGGCTCCGTCTACGCCGCCACAGATTCGGCGATAGTCGAAGCAGATCTAAAGCCGGTCGCAGCATCCGTGCCGTCCGAGCTTTCCGGCGGCGCCGGTATTGCTCCTCCTGCCCCGGAAGCGTCCATGCCGCCCAAAACATCCGGCGAATAAGCCTGCACAGGAGGTTGAGCCTTGTTGACCGGGATTTATCCGTATATTTACGACCTCATCTTAATCGCCGCCGTCGTGGCCGCGCTGCTCATCGGGCGGCGGTACGGCGCTGCGCGGATGCTGTTTCTCATCGCGGGCGTTCTCTGCGCGCTCATTGCCTCCTCGGTGCTCAGCTCCGTCGCGGCACAGCTCTTCTTTGAAAATTTCATGCGCGATAAGCTCATCAGCTCGGTGACGCAGGCACTGCCGGATTCCGGCTCGTTCGCCGAGCTGCTCGGAACGCTCTCGTCCGATTCCTCCCTCGCCGCCGGCATCCTGCTGCTGCTCGGACTCGGCTCCGACGAGGCCGCGCAGTTTGAGCGAATCATCGACGAAGCAGCCGGCTCCGCAGCGCAGACCATTGTCGACAGCCTCGTCGCGCCGCTCGTTATCGGGCTGTTGCGCTCCATCTCGTTTATTCTGATATTTATTATACTCTCCGTAATTGTAAAATTCATCGCAAAGTCGCTCGGGCTTGTCAACAAAGCTCCTGTCATCGGCGGAGCGAACCGTTTTCTCGGCGCGCTGCTTGGCGCGGCCTTTGGTGCACTCATCGTCGCCGCCGCAACCGTGCCGCTCTGTCTGCTGCTCCGCCACTCCTCGCCCGAAGGCCTCCTCTCCGAGAACGTCGTCGAAAACAGCCTTATATACCGCCATATCTACCGTCTGGTCCGCTCAAATCTTTTCAAATAGACCCTCTTGAAAGGAAGGATAACGAACAACAGGCCATGAGAAACATAAAATCACAGGTTAATGTTCCCAATACCCTCTCGCTGATACGGCTGCTGCTGCTTCCGGCTTTCGTCGCGCTGTATATCACCGCAGGCGACAACACGGCGCAGTACCGTTGGGCGGCGTCCGTGCTGCTGCTGTCCGGGCTGACCGACATCGCAGACGGTGTCATTGCGCGCCGCTTTGGGCTTATCACTCCGCTTGGCAAGCTGCTCGACCCCCTTGCCGACAAGCTCACGCAGGCGACCATCTGTGTCTGCCTGACCATCCGCCACCCCAAGCTGTTCTTTATCCTCATCCTCTTTATCCTCAAGGAGCTGACGATGCTTGTAGCAGGCGCGTTTCTCTATAAAAAGGCGCAGAATCGTCCGCTTCCAAGCTCCAAATGGTTTGGCAAGCTCAACACCGTCGTATTCCACGCGGTCATGCTCGGCATTATTGCCTTTCCGGAGCTTGATGAGCGCACGATATTCGCGCTGCTGCTCGTCTCCTGCGGCTTCATGCTGTTCTCCTTCATCATGTATATCCCCGAATTTTTCCGCTTCAAGCGCGAGATATCCGAGCCTGCCGCACTCGGGGAAAACAAAGAGGACTGAATATCATTGTTTACCGATAAGCAATCATTGAGGGCAATTGTGTAAATATAAAGTTCACAAAATTAGTATATAATTATAAGCGTAGGAAGCTACGATTTTTTCCGTTTCAAAAGGAGAAGCAACTGAATGAATATGCTTTGCAGCCGCTGCAAAAAGCGGATAGCCGTTATATTTCTCACCCGCATGGACGGCTCAAACAACCCTGTCAACGAGGGGTTGTGCCTGAAGTGCGCCAAGGAGCTTGGCATCAAGCCCGTCTGCGACATGATGGACAAGATGGGTATCACCGACGAGGACGCCGAAAACATGAGCGAAATGCTGACCGTCAACCCCGAGGACGGGGATTTTGAGGCGGGCGGCGCGCAGACCTTTCCTTTCCTTAATCAGCTTTTCGGCGGCAAAGCCCCCGGCGGCGAGCAGCCAAAGGCCGCGCAGAAGAAGTCTGCCGAAAAGATGAAGAGCGAACGGCCCAAGCGCAAGTTTCTCGACAGCTACTGCGACAACCTCTCCAAAAAAGCGCGCGAGGGCCGGCTTGACCGCATAATCGGACGCGACGAGGAGATTTATCGCGTTATTCAGATACTCAACCGCCGCATCAAGAACAATCCCTGCCTGATCGGCGAGCCTGGCGTCGGCAAGACCGCCGTCGCAGAGGGCATTGCGCTGCGCATTGCGGAGGGCAGGGTTCCGGCAAAGCTTGCCGAAAAGGAGATCATGCTGCTCGACCTGACGGCGCTCGTTGCCGGCACGCAGTTCCGCGGGCAGTTCGAGAGCCGCGTCAAGGGGCTGATAGAGGAGGTCAAGGCGGATAAAAACGTCATCCTTTTCATCGACGAGGTGCACAATCTCGTAGGCACCGGCGATGCCGAGGGCTCCATGAATGCCGCCAACATTCTCAAGCCCGCGCTCTCCCGCGGCGAGATACAGGTCATCGGCGCGACCACCTTCGACGAATATCGCAAGTACATCGAAAAGGATTCCGCGCTGGAGCGCCGTTTCCAGCCGGTCAAGGTCAACGAACCGTCCATTGACGACGCCATCGAGGTCATTCGCGGCGTAAAGGGCTATTACGAGCAATACCACCATGTCTCCGTCTCCGACGCCATCGCCGAGGATATCGTGCGGCTCAG
>CANNTZ010000048.1 GCA_947522735.1 uncultured Oscillospiraceae bacterium
GCAAGGCGGTTGTACGATTTTATATCGTTGACGCCGTTATCGGCGAACAGCTTGTAGCGGTTCATCATCTCGCCGACCGCCCAGCCGAGCGCGCCCGCCGCCTTGCGTGGGTCGGTCACGACCGGGATGAGCAGGTGCGGCAGTCCGTTGTACTTGTTGAACTCGACCACCTTCGGGTCGATCATGATAAGACGCACCTCCTCCGGCGACGCCTTATAGATGAGGCTGACGATAAAGCTGTTCATGCACACCGATTTGCCGGAGCCGGTTGAACCGGCTATCAACAGGTGCGGCATCTTCGCAAGATCGGCGGTTATGGCGCGCCCAGTTATATCGAGCCCGACCGCAACCGTCAGCTTGCTCTGCGCGTTGCGGAACGCGTCGGAATCGATGATCTCGCGCAGCGAAACGCCGCTGCGCACCTTGTTCGGCACCTCTATGCCGACCGCCGCCTTGTTCGGGATCGGCGCCTCTATGCGCACGCCAGCCGCCGCCAAATTTAGCGCAATATCGTCGGCAAGCCCGGTTATCCTGCTTATTTTCACGCCCGCCGACGGCTGAAGCTCGTACCTCGTGACCGTCGGTCCGCGCGATATGTTGATTATCCTCGTCTGCACGCCGAAGCTGTTGAGGGTATCCACCAGGTTTGCCGCATTGCTTTTCAGCTCCTCGCTGACGTCCTCGTCACGCGGCTGCTCCTGCTCCGGAAGCATTTCGAGCGGCGGAAAGATATATGCCGGGACCTCCCTCTTTTTGGCGCTCTCCAGCTCCTCCGCCTCCTCCTTTTCGGCCTCTGCGGCGCTCTCCCCCTCCGCGACGCCGTTCTCGGAGGGCTCCTGAGGTGCAGCGGCGGGCTGCGGCGCTCCCGTCACGCGGAAGCGGCCGTCCCTTGAAAAAGCGCGGCTGTCCGATATCACCGCGCGGCTGACAAGCTCGTCCAGCTCTGCCGCGCTGCGCGCATCCTCGTCCTCCTCCGGCTTGTCCGGCGTGTACACCGGCTCTGTCTGCGGCTCCGGACGGATATACAGGCCGTCCGACGAGACCGGACGCGGATAGGACTGACTCGCGCGTCTCGGCTCCGCAGCCTCCCGCTCAGCTTCCGGCGTTCCCGACCATGCGTCGGTCAGGTCGTCTCCTCCCGCATTGAGCAGCCGGTCTCTCGCGCTCTGCGTTCCTCTCGCCGCGCGCAGCGACGCCGGGGTATCCGGCTCAAACGGCGGCTCTCCGGCGTCTGGCCTGCTCTCGCGCGCTGCTCGCTGCTCCCCCGCGGGCTGCCGCGCCGCCGAGCCTGCCGACGACGCCTCCCGCGGGCGCGCCGCCTGAGCAGGCTGCTCCTGCGCCTGCTTTGGCGGCTCGTCGTCGAGGTCTATGTCATATGCAAATTTCCCTGTCCGAACGCCTGCGACGCTCTCGGCCTCTCCGGAACACCCCTGTTGCGCGCCGCGCTCCCCTATGCGTCCCGCGTAGCTCTCCTCAAGCTTCTTCACCGGCTTGTACGCTGTGCGCATCAGGTCGGCAATGGTGAGCCCGGTGATGAGCATGAGCATCACGAACAGCAGCACCAGCACCGTGACGCGCGCAGGGGTCTGTCCCAGCCACATCAGCGGGGCCGCGACTATCAGCGAGACAACTCCGCCGCCGTTCAGGTCAAGCCCGTTTTGATAGACCTTGCTTATAACCTCGGTGAACCTGCCCTCGGGTATCGGGGTTTCGCTGAAAAGCTGCGCCGTGGCGCACAACAGCAGCAGAAACACGCCGACCTGCACCACGCGGGTCACCGGCGCGGAGTGTATCCTGCCCAGCGACAGCAGCACCGCTACCGCCAGCATCGACGGAGCGACGGCGTAGGCGCACCAGCTTATCAGCCCGAACTGGATGTTGTGCAGCGACTGCCAGAGATTTTCTCCCTTTATGTAGGTCACGCCTATGTTGAGGAGTCCGAAAGCAAACAGCATCAGCGCCCAGAACTGCCGCCTTCGCTGCGCCTTCTCCTGAATTTCCGCCTGATATCTCGACCTCGCGCTGCCGCCCTGCGCCTCCTTTTTCGCGGTTGACGCGATCCGGGAGCCGGTTTTCTTTTTGGTTGCGGACTTTCTTGTGTTCGCCATTTCAAACCCTCTCCTGTATATTTTCGAGGCTCACAGCCTGCCCAGAGCCCTCATCAGCGCCGGCGGATCGTTTGCCGTGATCAGCGCCGGGGCTCTTGAAAGCGCGAGCGCCACCGTCTCATCGTTATCGGCGCAGAAGATGTGAACCGGCTTGCCCTTTCCGGCGTATACATTGTAAACCTCCGAGCGCACAATATTCATCGCGATGCCCATATCGTCGTAATAATCGTAGGAATCCGGCTCAAAGCCACTCATCTGGAAGTCGGGATAGCCCATTGTCCGGCCGTTGTAGCGCTGCTTTATGTATTTGAGTATGCCGGCGTTGAAGCAATAGAACCAGCAGCCGTCGAAGAAGTCGTATTCTCTGAGCAGCTCGACAGTCTTGTCCACCGTCTCCTCGCTGTAGCGCTTTATCTCGACTCCGAGGCGTATCGTATCCGAAAGGCTGCGCGCAAGCTCCAGCGTCTCGCGCAGCGTCGGGACGCGCTCGCCTTCAAATTCCGGTGCGAACCTTTTGCCCGCGTCAAGAGCCTTTACCTCGGCGAGAGTCATCTCCTTCAGCGCGCGGTCAACGCCGCAGGTTCGATAGGCGTTGGCGTCGTGCATTATTACCGGCACGCCGTCGCTCGTCAAATGCACGTCAAATTCAAACGCATCCACGCCAAGCTCAATGGCCGCCTTAAAGGACGCGAGCGTGTTCTCCGGATATTTTGCGCACCAGCCGCGATGCCCTTCGACAATGATATTTTTCTTCTCCACTATAATCTCTCCCTTTACGGTTATCTGGACAGCATCTCGACGATGGTTCGTCCGTTTATCTTCTCGATGAATGCCGCGATTATCGTGAGCACGCCGAGTATTGCCGTGTACCACGCAAAGAATACGAACCTGTCTGTCCTTATCAGCCAGCGCACCAGCTTTATCGCAAGAAAGCCCACGACCGCCGACACCGCCATTCCGACAAGCAGCACGCCTGCGCCGACGTCCGCGCCCGCGTTGACGGCGTCGGGGATGTTGAGCAGGTTTGAAGCGAGAACCGGCGGGATGCCGATGATGAAGGAAAACGCGACCGCATCCTCGCGCGTCAGCCCCCGCATCATGCCCGCGGATATAGTCGAGCCGGAGCGTGAAACACCCGGCAGCGGCGCCAGAAACGCCTGCGTTGCGCCAATTATGAGCGCGTCGGAATATTTCATCTCGCCGGCAGTATTTGCTCCGCGCGGGCATTTATCCGCAATGAACAGCAGCACCGCCGTGATGAGGAAGCATATCCCCTCGACGAGGATGTCGTTGTCGCACGCCAGCGCCTCGTAGCAGCCGCTGATAAAGTATGCCGGGATCAACGGAAAAAGCGAGACTATCACCATCACCAGCATTCTGCGGCGCGGCGTCATTGTCTTAAAGGAAAATCTTCCGCGGAAGATATCCGCCACAGACAGCCCGAGCTCGGCGATAAGCCCCCATATCTGCCGCCAGAACGCAACAAACACCGCCGCGAGCGTGCCGCAGTGCAGCAGGATCGTGAGCATCAGCCCCAGCTCGCCGGAAAAGCCGGTGAAATGCTGCACCAGCGAGAGATGGCCGGAGCTTGACACCGGCAAAAATTCTGTCAGGCCCTGCACAATCCCCTGAAGCAGTGCGTCCCATACCGTCATATGTATGCCCTCTTTCCGGCGCGCGGCGTTTCACCGCGCGCCATTTGTATTCGTTATTTTATGCGTATCACCCGTCCCGGCTGATACCGCCGGTCAAGATACATGCGCGGGTCGGTCGAGATCAGCCGCGTCAGCACAAGCCCGCGCGCAGTCATTTTTCCCTCTGCGATGCCGCCGTCTATCGCAGCCTCGCAGCCCGCCGCCTTTTCGCCGTCCGCCGTCTCACCGGTAACTATCTCCATCGGAACCACCGTATACAGCATCGCTCACAGCTCCTCTCCCGGAGAGCGCGAATCCCCCTGCCGTGAACGATGCTGCTCGCCGATCAGCCGGTAAAGCTCGCGCAGCGAATCGGAGAGCGTGCCGAGGTGGTCTATCAACCCCTCGTTCACCGCGTCCTCGCCGCCAAGCACCGTCCCCACATCCGAGACAAGGTCTCCGGTGCGCGTCATAAGCTCACGGAAGCGCTCCGGCGTTATGCGGGAGTTTTCCGTCACAAAGCCTGTTATCCGCTCCTGCATACGGTTGAAGTAGGAGAGCGTCTGTGGCACGCCCAGCACCATCCCGTTCAGCCTTATCGGATGCACCGTCATCGTCGCCGTCGGCGCTATAAATGACGATTTTGCGCTGACCGCCAGCGGCACACCGATCGAGTGTCCGCCGCCAAGCACCATCGACACCGTCGGCTTGCTCATTCCGGCGACCAGCTCGGCTATCGCAAGCCCCGCCTCCACGTCGCCGCCGACGGTATTCAGCAATATCAGCAGCCCGTCTATCTCCGGATCCTCCTCGATGGCGACGAGCTGCGGTATGACGTGCTCATATTTTGTGGTCTTGTTGTGCTCCGGAAGGATATAGTGCCCCTCGATCTGCCCGATCACCGTCAGGCAGTGGACAAGATAGCGCCCGTTGGATTTCGTCACCGAACCCGTCTCAATGATTTCCCCGGTCTCGGCGTCCGGCCCTGTCTCGACGTTTTCGCGTCTGTTATCGCTCATTGCGCAAGCACCTCCGGCGTTATTTTTCACCTTATCCGCCGGAATATACTACTATTATAGCGAGATCAGTAGCCGAAGCTGCCTTCGAGCGAGTCGTCCTTTTCAACATATTCGCTCTGCACGTCGATCACGCGGTAGCTGTTGCGGCTGTCGCGCAGCACCACCGTCGTGATGCCCGCGTTTATTATGAAGCGCTTGCAAAGCGAGCAGGGATTTGCGTTCTTTATGTATTCGCCGGTGGCATATTCCTTTCCGACGAGATAGATCGTCGCTCCTATCATATCGTTGCGCGAGGCGTGGATTATGGCGTTCTGCTCCGCGTGGACCGAGCGGCACATCTCGTAGCGCTCGCCGCGCGGGATTCCGAGCCTCTCCCTCATGCAATAGCCGAGGTCGATGCAGTTTTTACGTCCTCTTGGCGAGCCGACATAGCCGGTCGAGATTATCTGGTCGTTTTTGACGATTATCGCGCCGTAGTGTCTGCGTATACAGGTGCAGCGCTCCATAACCGTCTCGGCAATATCGAGGTAGTAGTTTATCTTGTCCCGTCTTTCCACTCTTTTCCTTTCCCCTTTCGCGTTATCATAAATATACAAATATACTCTCTATAATTATACAACAAATTACTGTCGAATTTCAATCTTTTCGCGAATAAATGTGCTATAATATTATAGGGCGGAGTCTCCGCCGAAATTTTCACAGCAACAGGAGATACGAATGGCAAACATCACCCTGACAAATGCGGGGGAGCTGCGAGGGCTGCTTGCCCGTCACGGCTTCACCTTTTCCAAGGCGCTTGGACAGAACTTTATCATCAACCCGTCGGTCTGCCCGCGCATGGCGGAGCTTTGCGGCGCGGACGGAAGCACCGGCGTGCTCGAAATAGGCCCCGGAGTAGGCGTGCTGACTGTCGAGCTTGCAAAGCGCGCACGAAAGGTTGTCTGCGTCGAGCTTGACAGCCGGCTGCTTCCGATACTCGAGGAAACGCTTGCGGAGCACGACAACGTAACGCTAATCCACGGCGATATAATGAAGCTCGACGCCGCGGCGCTCATCGCGGAGCATTTTTCCGGCATGGACGCCGCCGTCTGTGCAAATCTGCCGTATTACATAACCTCGCCGGTGATAATGCGGCTGCTCGAGGAGGAGCTGCCGGTAAAGTCGCTGACCGTAATGGTGCAGAAGGAGGCCGCACGCCGCATCTGCGCTGCCCCCGGCACGCGCGATGTGGGCGCAGTCAGCATTGCCGTGCGCTATTACAGCGAGCCGAGGATACTCTTCGAGGTCTCGCGCGGCAGCTTCATGCCGCCTCCCAACGTCGATTCCAGCGTCATACGGCTGGATGTGCGCGGCACACCCGCGGTTGATTGCGACCGCAAGAAATTCTTCGCCGTTGTGCGCGCCTGCTTCTCGTTGCGACGCAAAACGGTGCTCAACTGCCTCTCGGCAGGGCTGTCCATTCCAAAGTCCGACGCCGCCGCGCTGCTGGAGCGCGCCGGAATTGCGCAGAACGCCCGCGCGGAGCAGCTTTCAATGGAGGACTTCGCCCGTATCGCGCGCTCCGTCTGAGCGTGCGCCCGTCCAAGGCTTTCCGGCCGGAAATGTGTTGGGGATATCTCGACAAGGTAAACTATTTGTTAAAATTCCATAGTATAATACTTTGTTAATATTTGTATAGTATAATTTTATACAAGGGATATTGAGGGCCATCCCAAACATCATAAATATGGAAGGAGCAGCGCAATGAATTACATGCGCCCCTCTCAGAGCGGAGACCGTGAGAGCCTGCTCTCCGAAAACCGCCACTGCACCGTCGTGTGTGTCACCACGCAGTCGAGGTGCGAACGGCTGATAAAGGCGGGCCGCCGCGTCGCAGACCTGACCGGCACCGAGCTCACCGTTGTCAACGTCTCCAGCCCGAATATCACGCGCGAGGACAGCGCGGCGCTCGATTATCTGTTCAACGCCTCAAAGAAGTATAACGCGCTGATGACGATATTCTATTCCGACGACCCCTACAAGACTATCGTCGAATACATCAAGACCAACAAAGCCTCCAATGTAGTGACCGGTATGCCGCAGCAGAAAAACTCAGTGCTCATGCGTCTTTGGGAAAAATTCACCAACACCAAGTTCTTCACCGTCGAGGAGAACGGCGACCTCAAGGAGGTTCTCAACTCCCGGACGCACATCGCCTGATTCGTTATAAAAGACATCACGTGAAAGAGTGACGACAGCAATGTATTCCCACGCAGACACACTTGCCCCCGAGCTTCCGAAGCAGCCCGGCGGGCCTGCCCGCGCAACGGCGGACGCCGCAAAAACCGGAGAGGAGAAGCCCTCTCCCGAAAAAATACTTGCCGAGATAGCACAAAACAGCCGTATTCAGGCGGAAAACTCCCGAAAGCAACTGTTTTACGTCCGCATCTGCGCGATAGCGCTCGCGGCCATATTCGTCGCCGTGATTATCTGCGCGGCTCTCGTCGTTCCAAGGACAGTCCGCGTGCTCGACAACGTGAACGCGCTGTCCGACCGTCTGGACAACCTTGACCTTGAAGCGGTGCTCGATGACGCGGCACGTCTGCTGGAGACGATAGGCCCTGTCGCCGACAGGCTTGAGCCGCTGATGGACAGCGTGAACGACACCGTACTGGAGGCCCAGAGAGACATGGAGCAGGCGTTGCGCGCAATACAGTCCATCGACATCGAGACACTAAACGACGCCATCGCCGATCTCGCCGCCATTGTCGAGCCGCTTGCGCGCCTGTTCGGAAAATAATACCGGCACCTGCACATTTCCGCCTGTCGCGGCGTTTCCCGACGCCGCACCGGCGGTCTTTTTTTGCGGTGATATGAGCGCCGCGAGCGCGCGCCCGATGAGCCGAGCCGAATATTTAGCCTCGTCAAGGGTGTTGCCGTGCGAGCCGACCTCGATGAGCAGCGCGCCGGGCGAGAGATCCATGTTGTATTTTCGGTAGCAGAAGAATACCGGCCGTGTCAGCCCCGGGAACATCGCCTCCATTTTGTCCTGAAGCGCCGCTGCAAAGCGCAGATTGGAGAAATAGTCCGGCATGTTCATTGTGCCGTCGTCGCAGCCGGAGATTATCATCACCTGCGCCGCCGTGCGCCCGTCGATATCCGCCGCCGCCTTGATTATGCGCCCCTTCTGCGGCTCTATCGCATCGCGGTGTATATCCAGCACGAACTGGATGGACGGGTACAGCTTGAGATATTTCTTCACCGTCTCGGCGCTGCGCTCATAGGAGCCGTTGTAGGACGGGTCGTCGTGCAGCACCGCCGCCTGAACCGCCGGGACGCCGTTTTCACGCAGAGCCTCGAGCAGCTCCGCGCCCACCGAGACCATATTCTCGCTCGTGTCGGTGCTGCGGAAGGTGTAGCTGCGGTCGTAGCGTCCGTCGCCGTATTTTTCGTAGCTCTCGGTCGCGTGGGTGTGGACGATCAGCACCACCGGCTCATCCCCGTCCGGCTCAAACGGCTGCGCCTCAAACGGCACGGCAAGCTTCTCCAATATCCTCTCGCGCGAGAGCCTCGTGCAGTTTTTGATTATCCCGCTGCCGTGCGCTATGTATATGCCGCCGTCCGAGGCGGTGTATTTTTTTACCACCACCGTCCCTGCGTTTCCGGGAGCTATTGCCGGCAGCTCCTCGTTCCCGCCGGACTGCTCATTGGCGTTTTCATCGGCGCGCTCCTCCGGCTGCGACGGCGTTTCCCCGCTTTTTTCTTCCGCCGATCCCTTGTCCTCTCCGGCGACGGTGCCGTCCGTCAGCTTGGAGCCGCTATCCTGCTGCGAGGACTGCTCCTGCGGCGGCTCCGGCTGCGCTTTTTCGTCCGGCTGTGCGTGTGCGAGCAGCGCCGGAGCGCCCTGCGGCATCCCAAGCAGCACCGAGGCGAGCAGTACCCCCTTCATGCCTCCTGCCGCCCTTATCAGCGCAACCAGCATTGCCACCGCAAGCAGCAGCGACGTCGCGTTCTTTATCTTCAGCCTCTTTTTTCTCTCCCGCTCCGCCGCGTAGGTCTCCGTAAGCATCCATCGTTTCCTCCGCCGTCTCTTTATTCCGATGTAAATATATATGACGGCTCCCTCGCGGATAGACATGCTCCGCCCGGAGCGGCCCGCGATATGACAATATTATTTTTTTCAAATTGTAAGTATTTCATATCGAACGAAGTAATTTTTATTGTTTTATATTGCTGTCGCTGCTATAATTTAACCGTAAAAACGACACGGAGGTAGTCGCGCATGAGAAAAACGACGTCCAGCCCGCGCATGTCCAGATTCAAACGTATTCTTATGAAAAACTATCAGTTTTATCTGCTGGTGCTTCCGGCTGCGGTGTTCACCCTCATCTTCTGCTACATACCGATGTACGGCGCACAGATCGGCTTCCGGGATTTCCAGCTCCATCTCGGTTATTTCGGCAGTCCATGGGTTGGCTTCAAGCACTTTGCCCGCTTTTTCAACGAACCGGACTTCTGGCGTCTCATCAGGAATACGATGCTCATCAACCTCTACTATAACCTCTTCTCCACGACAATGGAGCTTCTCTTCGCCCTGATGCTCAACGAGGTTGCCAACCAGCGCTTCAAGAAAACGGTGCAGATGATAACCTACATGCCGCACTTCATCTCGACAGTTGCGATATGCGGAATGATACTGCTGCTTTTGCAGCGCGAGACCGGCCTTGTCAATCTGCTCAGAGCAAATCTGTTCGGCGCGGAGGGCTACAGCTTTATCACCGACCCCAGGTGGTTCAAAACGATATACACCCTCTCAGGCTCGTGGCAGAGTCTCGGCTGGGGCAGCATCATCTTTGTTGCGGCGCTCTCCGGCGTCAGTCAGGAGACGGTGGAGGCGGCGGTCATCGACGGCGTCAACCGCTTCCAGAAGATATGGTACGTCGATATCCCCGGCATCCTGCCGACGATAGTCATAATCACAGTGCTGAATTTCGGCAGCCTGCTTGGCGGCGGCTACGACAAGATACTTCTGCTGCAAAACCCGCTCAACCTCGAATCCTCCGACGTCCTCGCGACGTTTATCTACCGGTTGGGCATCAACAACGCGCAGTTCAGCTATTCCACGGCAATAGGCCTGTTTAACTCGGCAATAAACATTCTTTTGCTCGTCGGCTTCAACAGGCTTGCCTCGCGGCTGACAGAGACCTCGCTGTGGTGACGAAAGGACGGTGCACAAAATGGCTGTATCAGCAAGAAGCCGCGGAGACAAGGCGTTCGACGCCGTAAACACCGTGCTGCTCATATTCATCGCGCTCATCGTCGCTTATCCTCTCTATTTCACGCTGATAGCCTCGCTGAGCAATCCCTACTCCGTCTCGCGCGGAGAGGTCATCCTCATGGTGAAGGACTTCACTCTTGAACCGTATACCAATATTTTCCGCAACGATGATATTTGGCTCGGCTACGCAAACTCAATAATCAACACGCTTCTGGTCACGATATACAACCTCGCGCTCACGATCCCCTGCGGCTATGTCCTCGCGCGGCGCGAGGTGTTCGGCAAAAAGGTGATAATGACCTACTTCATCATAACGATGTACGTCGGCGGCGGAATGATTCCCGGCTATCTGCTTGTCAAGCAGCTCGGCCTCATCGATACGCGCTGGGCGCTGATAATTCCCGCAGGCTTCAGCGTATACAACATGATAATCACCCGCACCTTCTTCATGAGCAACGTCTCGGAGGAGCTTTATGAGGCGGCACGCATCGACGGCTGCGACGAGATCAACACCTTTTTCCGCATCGCGCTGCCGCTTTCAAAGGCTATCGTCTCCGTTATCGCGCTGTATGTCGCGGTCGGGCACTGGAACGACTACTTCGGAGCACTGCTGTATATCAGCAGCAAGCGGCTGTTCCCGCTTCAATACGTGCTGCGCAACATACTCATCTTAAACCAGCAGATGAAAAACATCATCACGGCGTCGATGAGCTCCAAGCTGGTCGAATCGGTGCGCCAGCGCTCGCTGATGGCGGAGGGCATGAAATATTCCACCATCTTCATCTCGTCCCTGCCCATGCTGATAGCCTATCCCTTCGTACAGAAATATTTCATCAAGGGCGTGATGATAGGAGCTCTCAAGGGCTGACCCTTGTTTGCCGCTCCGGCTTTGCAAAAGCGCGGAGTTGTGATAGAATAAAATTCAGGAGGAACGAACATGAAAAAACTGCTCGCCATTCTGCTGGCGCTGCTGATGCTCCTGTGTCTGTTCGCAGGATGCAAGGGCGGCACGCAGCAATCCAAGACCGAATCCAAGACAGACGGACCCACCGAAAATAACCCGCTTATCAACACCGATTCGCTCTTTCCCGTCGTAAATAAGCCCGTTACGCTGAAGCTCGCCGTCACCGTCGGCCCAACAAACGAGGATCCGAACAAGATGTGGTTCTTCAAGTATATGACCAAGGAGACCGGCGTAAAGACCGAGTACATGGTTCTTCAGCAAAACGCGTTGCAGGAGAAGATACCGATCATGCTCGCAACCGACGATCTGCCCGACGTTTTCTTCGGACAACGTTTCACAACCACCGAGATCATGAAGTACGGCAAAGCAGGCAGCTTTGTTCCGCTCAACGACTATATCGAGCAATACGGCGACATGATAAAGGAAAAGATAGACATGGTGGAGGGCGCATGGGCCGGCATTCATTGCCCGGACGGCAACATATACTCCCTGCCGAGCCTCACCATCGCCTTCTCCTCAAGCGGCAACGGCCTCTCCCTCAATGAAAAGTGGATGAAGAACCTCGGGCTTGAGAATCCCGAGACAGTGGACGACCTTTATAATGTTCTCAAGGCCTTCAAGGAGCAGGACGCGGACGGCGACGGCGATCCGAACAACGAGATCCCCCTCACCGGCTCCTCCACCGAAATGCCGCTGCGCTACTACCTCCTTCAGGCGTTCGGCTTCATCGGCTATGGCGACATCTGCCTCACCCGTGACGGCGACGCCTGCTACATTCCGCTCCACAAGAAATATTACGACTACCTCGTCTATATGAACAAGCTCTGGAGCGAGGGGCTTATCGACCCCGACTACTACACCCAGAACCAGCAGTCCATATATGCCAAGGGCGAGCAGCAGAAATTCGGCGCTTTTCCCTTCTGGGCCGCATATTACTTCACCGAGGATTGGCAGGACTGGGAGCTCATAACCCCAACCGTTGAGAAAGCCGGACAGGAGCCTCTGACATTTCTCAACACCCCATATGATCTTGGCCGCTACACCGTCACCAAGGCCTGCAAGAATCCCGACGTAGCGGTTCGTTGGGCCAACCTCTTCTATACTCCCGAGGTCTGCAAGCTGGTAATGTATGGCCCGGACTACGGCAGCGAGGACGACACCGACGGCACCGGAACCATCCTGACCTTTGACGAGGACGGCGCGATGAATGAGGATCCCCCCGCGTGGGATCCCGACGAGTTCGGCCTTTGGGACTGGTACTGCCAGAACGGTCCCGTCACCTCCGCTTTTTGCTTCGCGCTCGACGAGCCTTATCAGTTCCAGGTGCTCTATAACGCCACTCCGTTCAAGAGCGCCCTGCCGGAGGAGGCTATCTGGCGCGACCAGTATCTCGCGAACGTAGCCGACCACCGCACCCCCATCTATCCCCCGGTCTATCTCTCCGAGGAGAACGTCAACCGCGTCGACGAGCTTAAAACTGCGCTGAACACCTATGTGGAAGCTATGGAGGCGAAGTTCATCATCGGCACCGAGCCGCTCTCCAACTATGACGCCTTCGTTCAGCAGCTCAAGACTCTCGGCGCCGAGGAATACCAGAAGATCTATGTCGACGCCTACGCCGACTATCTTGCAAACAAATAACCCTTTTCCCCGAGGATATCACAAAGGCTGCGCGCTCATCCGGCGCGCAGCCTGACGGCGCTTATACGCGGCGACAATTTTTACCGGAGAGATAATATGAGCTTTCAGAGATTATTCAAAAATTACTCACTGCTCGCGCGCCTCGCCTTCAGTGCGCTGTGCGTTATCTGCGTTCCGCTGCTGGTTTTTGCGTGGGTCTCGCTGGATCAGTCCAGCCGGCGGCTTACTGAACAGGAAAATGTGCGTCACCTCCAGATAGCCGGGCAGTTCAGCAGTTATTTTCAGGCTCAGCGCACCAACATGGTCGCCATCGCCGCACGCATGACCTACGAGGACGACATCTCCGCGCCGTTTCTCTGGGCCGACAAATACGACGAGATCGAGATGATCAAGACGCTGAGGCACTATTGCAACCTCTCGTCCATCTCCGTCAACTGCTATCTCTACTTTCGCGGCTCGGATTTTCTCATAGGCTCCGACTGCAAATACGACCGCGACATCTTTTTTTCTGATACGCTCGGCTTTGTCCGCAGCGAGCGCGCCCGCGAGCAGCTCAGCTTCGCCCTCGATGAGGCTGACGGGCCGACGACCTTTACCAACTCATCCGCCCCTGACGAGCGTTCCTGCATGTATGTCTCCGTCCCGTTCACCCTTTCCCGCCAAAACGATTCCGTCGTGCTGTTCGTCGTGAACCGCCTTTCGCTCAACGATTCTTTTCTCGGCGAGCTGAACAGCGGCGTCTACGAGCTTTACGTTTTCGACAGCGACGACCGCCTGCTTGTCTCCAACGCCGGAACCCTTTACCCGTATCTTGATTCCCCTGCGCTCGCCGAATTTCTTGCGAGCTCCGGTTCCTCCTGCCGCTTCGCTCTCAATGACGGCGAGCGCACGCTGTACAAGATCCACAACTCGCAGCTTGACATGAGCTTTGTCACCATGCCGGTCTCGGACGCCGTCAGCGACGCGCTCTCCTCCTTCTACCGCCTTGCCCGCCTGATGATATTACTGCTAACGCTGCTTATGCTGTTTTTACTTGCGGCGTTCGTCTATATCAACTACAAGCCGGTGCTTGAAACCACCCGGCGCATCCGCAGCCGCTACGGCGGCGACTATGACATGGGAGGAGAGCTTGATTTTATCGAATACGCTTTCGACCAGAAGTTCAGCGAGAACGCCGCCATGCTCGACCAGCTTGCCGAGCAACAGCTACAGCTCATCGATTATACCGTCAAGAGCATCCTCTCCGGCAAAACGCCGACCGACGATGAGCTGCTCCGCTGCGGGCTTTCGCCCACGCAACAGAATTATCTCGTCCTGAGCGTCCGCACAATGACCGGCGAGCCGCCCGCCGGTATAAATGACGGGCTTCGCTTATCGCTCAAGGCATTGGCCGCGGAGCTGTGCGGCGCGGAGCTGTGCATAATAGACAGCGTCGAGGATTGCATCGTGCTGCTGTTTTCCCTTGACGCGCTCGACGGCGAGCTGCTCTCCCGCGTAGCCGCGCCCGTCTATGACACTCTGCACGCCGCGCTTGATTGTCCGCTGATTCTCGGCGCAGGCACCGTCGAGTCGTCCCGCTCGCGCATCTGCACCTCCTATATCAACTCAACCATTGCCCTCGAACACGTATCGCGCCCCGGTATATTCCGCTTTGAGGATATAGTCGCATTTGAAAGCAAGCCCGAAGCCTATCCCGCCGAGTCTGCTCTGCACTTCTACCAGTACATCCGCCAAGGAGACTGTGCCTCTGCAATGAAGGAATACGACGCCGTAATCGAACACGTCTCCGGAATCCGCTCTACGGTGTTCGAGCACTACGTCCGCTACGACGTTATCACTTCCTTTCTCAAGACGCTGAACGAGCTGTCGGTGCCGGTCAGCCCCGACGAGCGCTCGGAGCTGCTCGCCCTCGGCAGCTATCCCGAGCTGCGCGAAAACGTTGCAGCGATAACCGCGCGCGCCTGCGGCGAGGTCATCGAGCGCCGCCGCAGCTTCAATCAGACGCGCATGGGGCGCATCGTCGATTACATCGGGAAAAACTCCTCCGACCCAGAGCTCGGTCTGCCGATGATAGCGGCGCATTTCGGGATGTCAATGTCGTCGCTGTCCAGCGGCTTTAACGAGGCGATGGGACGCGGTCTGCGCGAATACATCGTCGAGCGCCGTCTGGAGCACGCGAAGGCGCTGCTGACAGAAAGCCGGTTCAGCATCAAGGAGATTGCCGTGCGTGTCGGCTTCCGAGACGTCTCCTATTTTATCAAGCTCTTCAAGGCTGCAACAGGCTGCACGCCGGTCATATATCGTGAAACCTCAAAATGAGCGCGGCAAAAACGCCGCCGGATACTGCCTCCGGCGGCGTTTTTAATGCTTCAATATCGGTGCGCCCATGCTGTGCGGTAAATTACTTAACCATCTTGGCGACTTCGTCGGCAAAATCGTCCTCGCGCTTCTCAAGGCCCTCGCCGCGCTCATAGCGGACAAAGCCGGTAATCTTGACATCCGCGCCCATTGCCTTGCAGGTGTCGGCGACATACTTTGTCACGCTGATGTCCGGATCCTTGATGAACGGCTGCTCGACAAGGCAGGCCTCCTTATAGAACTTCTGGATGCGTCCGGCGACCATCTTCTCGGCGATGTTCGCGGGCTTGCCCTCGTTCATGGCCTGCACCATGAGGATCTCCTTCTCCTTGGCGATTACGTCGGCGGGTACGGAGGTGTGGTCGAGATACTGCGGGAGCGCAGCGGCAACCTGCATTGCGATATCCTTGGCCATGACCTTGAACTCCGGCTTCGCAGCGGTAGCGTCGTCGGCGTCGAAGAATACGAGAACGCCGATACGGCCTCCGCCGTGGATGTAATCGACGGCAACGCCCTCGTGTCTCACGAAACGGCGGATCTTGATATTTTCGCTGATGACGAGGATAAGGTCGCGGAGCGCCTCCTCAACAGTTCTGTCGGTATCGGGATACTTGCAGGCGAGCAGTGCAGCTACGTCGGCGGGAGCCTCGTCAAGAACGACCTTCGCGCAGTTGGCCGCAAAGGCGACAAACTTCTCATTCTTCGCAACGAAGTCGGTCTCGGCGTTGATCTCGATCATAGCGGACTTCTTAGCCGCCTCGTCAACGATAGCGTAAACAACGCCCTCGGAAGCGATGCGTCCGGCCTTTTTGGCCTGCTTTGCGAGGCCCTTCTCGCGAAGAACCTCTATCGCCTTTTCCATATCGCCGTCAGCCTCGGTCAGAGCCTTTTTGCAGTCCATCATGCCGCAGCCGGTTCTCTCTCTAAGGGCCTGTACGTCTTTAGCGGTAAAATTCATATTATTTCCTCCATTCTCAGATTGTCTCGGCTGAAATTACTCAGCGGCTTCTTCCTCAGCCTCGTCGGCCTCGATCTTCTCGGCTGCGTCCTCGGTCTGCTCGCCCTGCTTGCCCTCAAGGATGGCGTTGGCCATGGTGGAGGCAATGAGCTTTACGGCGCGGATAGCGTCGTCGTTGCCGGGGATGACGTAATCGACCTCGTCCGGGTCGCAGTTGGTGTCGACGATAGCGACTACCGGTATGCCGAGCTTCTTCGCCTCAACAACGGCGATGTGCTCCTTGCGGGGATCGACGACGAAGAGTGCGCCGGGAGCGCGCTTCATATTCTTGATGCCGCCGAGGAATTTCTCAAGACGCTCTATCTGGAGCTTGAGCTTAACGACTTCCTTCTTCGGAAGCAGATCAAAGGTGCCGTCCTCTTCCATCTTGCGCAGCTGCTCGAGACGATCGATGCGGCGGCGGATGGTCTTGAAGTTGGTCAGCATGCCGCCGAGCCAACGTGCGTTCACATAGTGAGCGCCTGCACGCTCGGCTTCCTCGCGGATGGACTCCGCAGCCTGCTTCTTGGTGCCGACGAAGAGAACCTCCTTGCCGTCCGCAGATACGTCGCGAATGAACATATACGCCTCTTCGAGCTTCTTCACGGTCTTTTGAAGGTCGATGATATAGATGCCGTTGCGCTCGGTGAAGATATACGGCGCCATTTTGGGGTTCCATCTTCTTGTCTGGTGTCCGAAGTGGACGCCCGCCTCAAGAAGCTGCTTCATTGATACTACTGCCATTGGTTTTCCTCCTTAGGTTTTTACCTCCGCTCCACGCACGTTGACGGACATACGGCTCGCGCCGCCACCCGATCCGGCAATTGTGGAGCGTGTGATTTTTTATCCGTATAATTGTATCACACCCGCCGCGCAAATGCAAGTGTTTTTTACGCTTTTTTGCCTGCGCTGCGCTGTTTTTTTATTCTTCCGCCGTTTTTGCAGCCTTGCGGAGCGAGCCCGGCGCTCCTCTGACGTCTCCAAATAAGAAAACAAAGACCTTCGCCCGAGAGGGTAAGGCCCCCCTCAGGCGAAAGCGTATCAGTGTCTATGCAAGACAATTTCGGCTTGCGGCAATGCGTTTGCGTCGCAGTTCTTCTCATGCGGTACAACCGAAAATACGAGGCTGCGGACAAGAATCGTCCGTTTAAAAGCTTTGCTTTCCCGTTGAGAGGCTCCTTTACTGCTGCTTTTTCTTCCTGCTCTTCGAGACCCCGGCTGTTATTCCCGCCGTAGCGCCGCCCGCGACGAGCACTCCGCCCACCGATATCAGCGCTATCTTCAACCATTTTGCGGGTATAACGGCCTTTGTGTCCGGCTGCGGCTGCTCCGGATGGCTCTCCTCCGGCCCGCTCTGCCCTGCGGCGCTTCCGCTGTCCGCCTCGCTTTCCTCTGAATCCTTCGTGCCGCCGATGCCGCCGAGGTGCATGGTTTCCGTGCCCTTGGGCGCCATCGCGATATACTGTGCGCTCGCCGAGGCGTCGCTTATCGCATCGACAGCCTCTCCCGGCGCCTCGCTGCCCTCACGCAGCTCAAGCGTTTCGCTCCTGTTCTCAAAGCCGCTCTTTGCCGCCAGCGCATTTTCCGTGCCGGAAAGCAACGCCGTCCCGGAGACGTATATGAGCTTTCCGTCCGTGCGCACTGCCGTTCCCGCGACCTCGACTGTCAGTCCTGCACCGTCGATGACGATATCCTTTCCGGCAAAAATCCCCACGCTCCCGCCGGAGGACGCCAAAATATCAAGCTTGCCGCCCTCGATCGTCAGCGCGCCGCCCTTGGCATATATTCCCGCCGCCTTGCCCCCGGAGAGCTCGAGCGTATTCTCGCCTATAAGCCGGATGCGCAGCGCAGGGAGCTCGCTGTAGATCGCGCAGTTAAAGCCCTCCTTGCTGAGATGCTTCGTTATACTTGCGGTATCGAGGGTGAGCACCCCGTTTGTCTTGTCAAAGCTCGCGGAGCCATCGCCGAGGATATCCGTGCGGTTCTTTTCGCTCACCTCAACGCCTCCGACCCACAGGCCGTCTCCGGCCGTCTCCGATTGGCGAACAGTCAGCGTATATTTTTGATAGACCGTGCCGCCGTCATTTTTGGCGCAGATTGTGAAGGTGTACTTTCCCGGCTTCTTCGGCGTGCCGGAGATGCGTCCGCCCGAGCTGATGGAAAGCCCCGCCGCCGCAAGCTGATTCGTCGCGCCGGAATCGTGATATTCGCTGAAGCCGACTCCGGAGCCGGTGTACTTGATATCAAAGGAATAGCTTTTCCCGGCAACCGCGTCCGGCAGCTCCTTGGTGTTTATCACCGGAGCCTCGACCTTTGGCTTGTTGTCGATCACCGTTACCTGCACCGGGATGGTAAAGGTCGTGAGCGAGCCGTCATAGTCCGGCAGGTCGGCGCAGAGCGTTACCGTCTCCGTTCCCGGCACAGTAAAGGAAGAGCCGTAGAAATATATCTCGTTTGTGATGTCGCCTTGCTTTTCATGCCCCAATTCGTTCTCATAATAGGCATAAACGATAATCCCCGAGGGATCAAAGCTCTCGCCCACCCTGTAGGTCATCTTGTATGGATCCCTCATGAGTGATACCCGTACACAGTAGTATGGTATATCAATTATGGTTATGACATAATTCGTGCTGCCGCTGTTGCTGGTATGCATAGTGAAGCTCCATGTACCCGCCAATTCAGGCGTGCCATAGATAAAGTGGCCTTTGGAATCCATTCCGTACGACAGCCCTGGAGGAAAGTCGCCGTTCGTAAACCAGCAGCTATCTTCTTTGCTGTCCGCGACGTAGTTCTTATAATAGACTCCGACGTATCCGTCCGGCAGCACATCCGCCGCAAGTGCCGTGACCGTAAACAGCGCCGCCAGCAGCGCGAAGATCACAATAAATATTATCGCACGTTTTTTCATCCGCTTTGCCCTCCGATAATTGAATGTATTTTTCGCCATTTTGATAATACCATTAACCCATAAAATTTGCAATATGACGAATGGCCAAATATGTGCGGCTGATAAAAACAAGGCTCCCAAACGTCTAAGCACTCGGGAGCCCTGGAGCTGGTGGCCGGACTTGAACCGGCGACCTGCTGATTACGAATCAGCTGCT
>CANNTZ010000049.1 GCA_947522735.1 uncultured Oscillospiraceae bacterium
TCCGGCGTGCTGATGCTTGTGGACGAGGCGGTCTTTTCCGTATGCGAGCAGGAGCCGGAGATACTCGATACGCTCTACCGCGCGGTCTACTTCAACGGCGGCTGGCGCACCTACGTCTCCTATAACGACTACCTCTCCGCCGTTGACGGGGGCAGGGGCGGCGGCGGTGGGGGCGGCGGCGTGAGGAAGGACTTCCGCGACACTGCCGGAGTTTATATCTTCACGACCGACAGCGACGGTCGCGCCGCTGTGACGGCAAGGCTCCCGGACAACGTGACCTCCTGGCGCGTCACGGCGATAGCGGCGGGAACCGGCTCCGGCGGCATACTGACCGCTGGCGACAGCAGCCGCAGCCTCGCGTCCGGGCTGGACTTCTTCGTCACTCAGATCATGCCGGAGGAGATAATCGCCGGCGACGACCTCACCGTATCGCTGCGCAGCTACGGAGACGCGCTTAGCGACCGCGAGCACACGGTGGACTACACCTGCACTCTCAGGAGCGCCCACCGGCCCTCCCTCTCCAATCCCGGATCAGATATCACGCTGAAAACAAGCGGACGCGCCGGAGGCTACGTCTCCTTCAGCTTTCAAAAGCCCTCGGCGGGCGAATATACCGTAACCATCACCGCGAAGTGCGGCGAGCTGTCCGACGCGCTCGAGCTGCCGCTGAAGGTGCTTGAAAGCGCCGTGGAAGCGCCGGTTACGCGTGATATCGCGCCGGAGGACATCCCGTCGATAGCTCCCGCGAAATATCCGGTCACGCTCTGCGTCTATAATGCGGAGGCGCGTCTACAGGGCAGAATAGTCAGCCGGACGCTGCTGTCCGACGGTTATCGTGCCGATCAGCGCCTTGCGCGCGCGTGGCTTGACGGAGCTCCGGAGGCTCTGAGCGCCGTCGATGATCTGCTTCTGGCAAACGGTATACGCACGTATCCCTACGCCGAGCGCGACCCGATGCTCACTGCGCAGCTTCTTACGGCGCTTGGAGACAGCCTTGATTTCAGCGATATGAGCGGCTATTTCCGCTCGGTGCTCTCTGATGTGAGCGCCGCCTCCGGAGATGTCGCCGCGGCGTATCTTGGTCTTGCGGCGTCCGGCCAGCCGGTGCTGGCGGATATCCGCAGCCTTATCTCAGACGAAAAGAGCTTCACCCTGCGCGACCGGCTGATATTCACGGCGGCGCTCGCGGTGCTCGGCGACGACGACGGCGCGCTGGCGCGCTTCAACGAGCTGACTGACGGCCTTGTCGTCACTGTGAAGAACTCCGACGGGCTTGACGAGAGCTGCGTCACACTCAGGGGCTTCTCCGAGGAGGAGACGCTGAGGCTGACCTCCGCCGCCGCGCTCACGGCGTCGCTGCTGCACACCCCGCAGGAGGACGCCTTCGCGGAATATCTTGCAAGCCATAACACCCGCACCGATATCACCCTCTGCGCGCAGCTCTGCTATCTTGTCCATCTCGTTCCCTCCAAGGGCGCGGCAAGGGCGACGTATATGCTGAACGGCTCCGTCCAAACGGCGCAGCTTGAGAGCAGAGGCGTGCCACTGACGCTGAGCCTTGACCGAGAGCAGCTCGAGACGCTCCAGCTCAGATGTGTCTCCGGAAAGCTGCTTGTGACGGTGCGCTATTACGGCGGCATCGACGAGGTGCTGCGGCAGAAGCCGTCCGGTCTCAATGTAGAGAAGAGCTATTCCGGCTCCGGCAGCTATTCCGTCGGAGACAAGGCGGCCGTGACGGTCAATGTGAGCGGAAGCGCTCTGACAGGCGAGAGCTGCTGCGGCGGCGTTACCGTCGTAGAACACCTTCCGGCGGGCATGAGGTTCTTTGCGCTTGATGAGGAGTCGCGCTCGTTGGGCTGGCGCGTGGAGAAGGAGGAGGGCCAGCGCGTGCGCTTCGTCTGGTTCCCGGAGCGGGAGGAACAGTCGCCTCCGCAGCTCTCCTACACCGCGGTATGCGTTGGCGCGGGCAGCTATATCTCGGAGAGCGCCTATGCCACGGCTCCCGCCGCCGGGGACGTCTGGGGCCTCAGCGAGCGAGGCAGCGTGACCATATCGAAAAGCGCCCCGTCCGGACACGGAGAATGATCGCCGACGATATGCTGTCCCGACAGGTCATGCGTTGATATAATCTGTCGCTTCAACCAAAATTGCTCCGCGCCGGTTTTCTTTCTTGAAATCGGCGCGGATTTTTGCTATGATATAGCTGAGGTAAGGTTTACGGATCAAAACGGAAAACAGATTTTAAAGCGAAAGGGTGTCAGCGAATGATAAAGGGTGCACAGCTTTATGAGGGCAAGGCAAAGCGCGTTTACGCAACGGACGACGCAAAGGCGGTCATCGTCGATTACAAGGACGACGCGACTGCGTTCAACGGCGAGAAAAAGGGAACGATCATGGGCAAGGGAGCTATAAACAACCGCCTGTCCAATCATTTTTTCAGGATACTTGAGAAAAACGGCGTGCCGACCCACTACCTCGAGGAGCTGAGCGACCGCGAGACACTCGTGCGCTTAGTTGAGATAGTCCCGCTCGAGGTCATCATCCGCAATATCACCGCCGGGAGCATCTGCAAGCGTTTTGGCGTCGAGGAGGGCATTGTGTTCGACACCCCGTCGCTGGAGTTCAGCTATAAGAACGACGAGCTTGGCGACCCGATGATAAATGCGAGCCAGGCCATAGCGCTGAAGCTTGCATCTCCGAAGGATATCGAGGATATCAGCGCGATGGCGTACAGAGTCAACGATGTGCTTCGTGCGGAGTTCCTCAAGGCCGGACTGCGCCTTGTGGACTTCAAGCTCGAGTTTGGACGCTTTGACGGGAGGATAATCCTCGCCGACGAGATATCGCCCGACACCTGCCGCCTGTGGGACGTCGAGACCAACAGGAAGCTGGATAAGGATCGCTTCCGCCGCGACCTTGGCGGAGTGGAAGAGGCATATATCGAGGTCGCGCGCCGGATTCTGGGGGAATGACGCGCGCACCGAGCCGCCGCGCGCAGAGAAGCTTCTGCGCGCAAGCTGTTTTGCGCAAAAATAAAACCGGCCTTTGGGAGATGGGTTACAGATGAGAGACAATTACAACGGCGAGCTGCATGAGGAGTGCGCCGTTTTCGGAATATACGGCAGCGACGAGCTGGACATGGGGCATCTCGCGCATCAGGCGCTGTTTTCGATGCAGCATCGCGGACAGGACGGCGCCGGTATCGCGGGAGCGACCGGCGGCAGGATTCTCCTGCACAAGGACACAGGGCTTGTCAATGAGGTGCTGACGCCGGAGGTGCTGGACGAGTTTTCCGGCTGCCAGACGTTGATTGGACACGCGCGCTATGCCACCAGCTCCGACCGCAGCTCGGTGCTCGACACCCAGCCGCTGGTCATGCACGGCCTCGGCGGCTTCATCGCAATGGCGCACAACGGTCACATCATCAACGTGGATAAAATCCGCGACACGCTCATGCGCGACGGAATGCTCTTTCAGACCGAGGTGGACAGCGAGACGCTGATGCACCTTATCGCGCGCCACCCGAACGGAATAGAGGACAGCGTCCGCACAATGATGGAGGAGGTCGTCGGCTCCTATGCGATAGTGCTGCTCACGCCGGGACGGCTGATGGGAATACGCGACCCGTGGGGCATACGTCCGCTTGCTATAGGCAAGCTTGGCGGCAGCTACGTGCTTGCCTCCGAGAGCTGCGCCTTCAACGCCATCGGCGCGAAGTTCCTGCGCGACGTCATGCCCGGCGAGCTTGTGATAATCGATAAAAGAGGGCTGACCTCAATACAGTATCCACGCCGCGACAAGGGCAGCCTGTGCGTCTTTGAATATGTCTATATCGCCCGCAACGACAGCGTTATCGACGGCGTCGGCGTGTTTGATTCCCGTTTCCGCATGGGCGCGCTGCTCAGCGAGGTCGCGCCGGTGGAGGCGGATATCGTTGCCGGCGTGCCGGATTCCGCACTTCCCGCGGCGATGGGCTATGCCTCGCGGAGCGGTATACCCTATGGGCAGGCGCTCATCAAAAACAACTATTCCGGCCGCACCTTCATTCAGGGCGGCCAGCAGAACCGCGAGCAGAGCGTCAGATTAAAGCTTGCGCCGATAAGCAGCAACGTCGCGGGCAAGCGCATAGTGCTGGTGGACGACTCCATTGTGCGCGGCACGAACAGCATGTATATTGTGAGGATGCTGCGCCGCGCCGGGGCAAAGGAGGTGCATATGCGCATAGCGTCGCCACCTGTCATGCACCCCTGCTATTACGGCATCAACACCCCGACGGCGGACAAGCTTGCGGCGGCGCACATGCGTCTAAGCGAGCTTTGCAGCCTCATCGAGGCGGATTCGCTCGCCTATCTCGGACAGGACGACCTTGAAAGGGCGGTCGGCAACGAGCACACGGGGCTTTGTACCGCCTGCTTCAGCGGCAAATATCCTTGCTTGTAAAATTTGCAAATTCAAAAAGGAGCAGATCAATATGGCACAGATAGACAAAAATACAGTCGAGGTCAAGAACCAGCTCAAGCCGAACGACTCTGTCACCTTTGAGCGGCTTGAGGGCGACGGAAAGCGCGTCATGTTCGTCGGCAACTCAATAACCCGTCACGGAGTTCTGGACAGCATCGGCTGGCACTGGGATCACGGCATGGCTGCATCCTCCATGGACAGGGACTACGTTCATCTTCTTATCGGGCGATTCCTCCGGCAGGATCCGCAGGCGGCGTTCTGCATCTGCCAGGTGTGGAGGTGGGAGATGAGCTACAAAAACGGCTCGGCTACACTGGAGGAGTACGCTCCGGCACGCGATTTCGGCGCGGACGTGATCATCATGCGCTGCATTGAGAACTGCGCTGCAAAGGACTTCGACGCGCAGGCGTTCACACGCGAATACGGCGCGCTTATCGACTACCTCAACCCGTCCGGTAAGGCGAGGGTGGTGCTTACTACGGGCTTCTGGAAGCATCCGGGCGACGAGGCGATAGAAAAATTCGCCGCGGAGCGCGGCTATCCCGTAGCATATCTCGGCGATCTCGGCGAGGACGACGAGATGAAGGCGATAGGCCGCTTTGAGCACGACGGCGTTGCAAACCATCCCGGCGACAAGGGCATGGCGGCGATAGCGGACAGGATAGCCAAGCTGCTCTGATTTGATTGCAAAAAGCTTATAACAACAGCATTATTACGATGAGCTGCACACAAAAGCGCCCGGCGTGATTTTAAAACGCCGGGCGCGATATATTTATGCGCAGGATTTAGAGACTTACCATCTTCCGGCGCAGCTCCTCCGGGCGAACCGGATCGCCCGCAGCGGCGCGGCGGCGGCGCAGCCATCCGCCGTTGAAGTAGTAGATAAGGTAGAGGACGCTCGTGACGGCCCAGGTGATTGGGTAGCAGAGGATTACGGAGGAGAGGGTGTTCCAGTGCGGGACTGCGGTGTAGATCCAGACCACGCGCAGCACGCAGACGCCGAAGCAGGTCATAATCGTCGGAACGAGCGTATCTCCCGCGCCATGGACCGCGCCCGCGAGCACCTCGATGCACACATAGGTGAACCAGAGCGGAGCGAGGGTGCGCAGCATGACCATGCCCTGCCGGATGACCTCATCGTCTTTGGCGAAGATGTGATAGATCGGCTCGCCGAAAAGAACGAATATCGCGCTGATGAATATCGTCGAGCCCATCGCCATCGCAAGACATATCCGCACGCTCTTTTTGATGCGCTCATACTTTTTAGCGCCGAAGTTCTGCCCGACAAAGGTGGTTATAGCAATGCCGAAGGCGTTGATCGTCATCCAGAACAGCGCGTCAAGCTTGCCGTAGGCGGTCCATGCGGCGACGGTATCGGTGCCAAAGGAGTTGATGCTTGCCTGAATGATGATGTTGGACAGGGAATAGAGCACCGATTGAAGCCCGGACGGGATGCCGATCCTTATGATGTTGACGAACATGTCCAAGGAGAAGCGCAGCTTGCGCAGCACCAGCCGGTAGCTGTCGGTGGTGGACATCAGCGAGACGACGACCAGCACGGCGCTCGCAAGCTGTGACAGCACCGTGGCTATCGCAGCTCCTGCCACGCCCATGCGGAATACAAGCACGAAAACGAGGTCAAGCACGATATTGGTGATACATCCGGCGATGAGATAATATAGTGGGCGCCTCGAATCGCCGGCTGCACGCAGGATGCCGGAGCCGATGTTGTAGACAAGCGACGGTATCGTGCCCGCAAAATATATGCGCATGTAGAGCACGGCGTCGGAGAGCATGTCCTCCGGCGTGCCGATGAGCTGCAACGACCACGGCGCGATGAGTATGCCCACGACCGTAAGCAGCGCGCCGCTCGCGATGGCGAGCATCATCGCGGTGTGAGTTGCGCGCGAAACCTCCTCGTGGCGCTGAGCGCCGTAATACTGCGAGATTATTACCGTCGCGCCGGACGCGAGGCCGACAAAGAAGCCGACAAGCAGGTTGATTATAACGCCGGTTGGGCCGCCGACCGCAGCCAACGCCCCCTTGCCTACAAACTGCCCGACGACCACAGCGTCTACGGTGTTGTAAAGCTGCTGGAAGAAGGTGCCAAACATGATGGGAAAGAAGAACATAAGCAGTTGTTTCCAGATAACGCCCTCGGTTATGCCGCTCGTGTCGTATATGTTCAGCCGAGGCTTCCGCAATTTTTTCATATCACACTGATTTCCTTTCGACTGTGATCTTGCAATGACCCTCTTAAAGCAAACAACAACCCCAAAGCCATACAACCTTGAGGTTTAGTTTACATATGTCCCTCTCATGAGGACTGAAGCTTAAAGAATGTCCTCTCGTCAGGGCGATAGTATAGATTGTAGCATACTTTCACGCGCCTGTCTACTGGTTTGCGAAAAAATTTCAGCGCTACTCTCCAAGATATTCCCGGAGCTTTTCCGGAGCGTTTATAAGGCGCTTCGCAACCCGAAAGTGCTCCGTCTCATAATACGGTATCCGGCGTATGCCGCCGTTCAGCTCAAGCACATCCGCGCCGGGAAAGAGCATTAGCACCGGGGAATGGGTGGAGATGATAAACTGCGAGCTTTGCCGGACAAGCTCGCTCATGTGGCCCATCAGCTCAAGCTGGCGCATCGGCGAAAGCGCCGCCTCCGGCTCGTCAAGGATATACAGCCCTCCCCCGCCGAAGCGGTTCTTCACCAGCGCCATAAAGCTTTCGCCGTGAGACTGCCTGTGCAGCGAGACGCCGCCGTAGCTGTCGACGACCGGCGCGCCAAGCCCCTCGTGGCTGTCCATCTCGTCGATGCAGGTCGCTACGTTGTAAAAGCTCTCGGCGCGCAGAAAAAAGCCGTCGCGGTGCCGCCGGAAGCCCCTGCTGACGGTAATGCAGCGGTAAAGCTCCGAGTGGGAATCGGCGGTGCTGAAGCTAAAATTGACGGTGCCTCCCTCGGGATTGAAGCCCATTGCGATTGCTATGGCCTCGACGAGAGTGGATTTGCCGACGCCGTTTTCGCCGACAAGAAACGTCACCGGCTTTTCAAAGCGCAGCCCGTCCTCCAGCTCCGCCAGACTTTTCACCACCGGAAGCCCGCGCAGATAGCTGTTCTCCGGCAGCCTACGCGACAGGCGCACGCTCTTGACATACAGCTCCGATGCGTCCAACTCCGCGCCCCCTTCGTCCCGTGATACATAAATATTATATCCCCTCCCGCCGCAGCCTGTCAACAGCCTTAGCCGGAAAAAATCTTTTCCAAACCTCTTGACAAACAACTATTACTGTTGTAATATTATAGTAGTAATAGTTATGGAGGCAGGATGATGGAGAGAATCAAACGATTGCCGGATGCGGAGCTCAGCGTAATGCTGGCGGTGTGGGAGACGGCGCGCGAGGAGCCGGCATCCCGCGCACAGATAGCGGAAAAGCTGACCGCCAAAAGCTGGAACGCCGTCACGCTCAATACGCTGCTGATGAGGTTGACCGAGCGCGGCTTTCTCGAAATAAGCCGTAATGGGCGTGCAAACTGCTATCGTCCGCTTGTTTCGCGCGAGGAATATCTCGCGGCGGAGAGCCGCAGCCTTCTTGACCGGCTCTATGGCAGCTCTATCAAGGGCTTCGTTGCGGCAATGTGCGAGGAGCATGAGCTGACGCGAGAGGAGCTTGACGAGCTGCGGGAATATCTCAATTCGGTCGCCGGCTGAGAGTGTATGATATACTGCAAGTATTTCTATGTTGCGATTATACGGATTGTGTTCAACGGGAGGTAATATACATGAACTCGGAGGGATGGCTGGATATCATTCGGGCGATGCTTGAGACGGCGCTCGCGATGAGTGCGGTCATAGCGGTTCTGCTGCTGCTTACACCGCTCTTGGGGAGGCGATATGCGGCGAAGTGGCGGTATTTCATCTGGATAGCGGTGGCGTTGCGGCTGCTTATACCGCTGAATTTCACTCTGCCAAAGGCCGCGCGCATCGAAGCGCCGCTGATAGAGGTGCCCTATGCCGTGAACGACGCTGAGACGCCGGGTATTGCTACGCAGGAAAGGTCGGAGGTATCCCACAGTGCCGGGGGCGCGCAGAGCGGCCCGCAGCACGGCGCCGAAGCGTCCGGCCGTGAATACGCGCGAGATGGCCAAGCGGCTCTGACGGCGAAGCCCGCACGTGAAAATTCCGCTAAAACGCTGCCGCTGCACTATCTGCTCGGATTTGTCTGGCTCGGCGGCGCGGGTGCGGCGGCAATATGGCGCGTGCTGGCGCTTGTCTGGTGGAGGCGCCGGGTGCGGCGCTGGTCATCCCCCGCGGAGGAACGGGAGCAGGAGCTGCTTGAGAAGCTGCGCGCGCAGCTCGGGATAAGGCGCCCCGTTCGTCTGCTGCGGTGCGCCGCGGCGTCGGGGCCGCTCTCAACCGGGATATTCCGCCCGGAGGTGCTGCTGCCGGAGGGGTTCATCTACGACGAAGCGGCGCTCGGGCACATACTGCGGCATGAGCTGACGCATATAAAGCGCTGCGACCTCGGCTACAAGCTGCTTTTTGCCGTAGCCTGCACCCTGCACTGGTGGAATCCGCTGGTGTGGCTGATGGCGCGCGAGGCGGAGCTTGACGCGGAGCTTGCCTGTGACGACGAGGCGACGGCAGGCTTTGACCGCACACTGCGCACGGGCTACGCCGAAACGCTGCTTGAGTGCGCCGGACGGCCGCGGCCGGGTGAGGCGGCGTTCACCACCCATTTCCGCTCCGGCGCAAAGGCGCTCAGGCGGCGGCTGGGCAATCTGTTCGGGCGCTGCGCACGGCGGCGCGGGGCGCTGCTGCTGGCCGTCGTTATTGTCGCGGCGGCGGTGTCGGCGGGCTTTATTGCCTGCGGGATAAAGGACGGCGTGAACAAAAACGCAGCACTGCTGCGACAGATAGAGAGGGCTGCGGGCGAGCGCGTCGCCTCAAGCGTCTGCGCCGATTTCGACGGCGACGGTGAGGATGAGGCGTTTGCCGTGACCAGGGCGGGAGAGCTGTGGTATGCGTCGGCGGAGGGCGTCTCGCGTCCGGCGTGGGACGGCATGGCTGCGGACGTGACGGAATACGACTACGGCGCGCCGGAGCTGCTGAAGCTGAAGGAGCCGGTGGCGAGGCTGGAGCTTGGCGGCGACGGCGGACGGACGCTGCTGTTCGGCGCGAAGGACGGCGGCGCATATGAGCTTGACGGTTATCCGCGCGTCCGCGCGCTTACCGATAACGGCGGAGGCGAGTTCACGGGGCTTGACGTCGGCGGCCTGACATATTGGTTTCGCTACGATTACGAAAGCGGCTCGTTTTATGAATACGGTGCGCAAGAGCTTGACCGCGAGCGGCTGCTGGCGCTGGAAAACGCAGGCCTGCTGCTTGACTCGCTGCCGGAGGACGCCGCTGTCTCAGAGATACTCTGCCGCGCGAACGGGATCGTCAATATAAACTATTCCTCGGGCGGAGAGAAGCGGCACATGACGCTGCGGCTGAGGGATTGGGCGCTCTCCGACGCAACGCAGGAGTACGGCGGCACTTCGGGCGAGTATGCGCCGAGGCTCTCGGAGGAGCTTGCACTCGTTCCCGACGGCTTTAATCCCGTCCTGAGGCTCGGCGATCCGGCCTATCCCGAATGGTTTGCGTTCAAGGCAAGCGCCGAGGAGGTGCCGGAGACATATTATCAGGCGCGCCGTATCGATGAGGACTACGTGCTTAATGACGCAGACTGGCTCCGTTCGACCGAGCTGCTCGCCGGGCTGGAGCTGACCTTTGCGGGCGGCAACATAGAAAAAGCGCCGCTTGGCTGCGCGCCGTTCGAGCTGACGGTGAGGCTTCGCGAGGAGAGCGTCGTCTATCGCTTTGAGGACGGCTTAGTCACATATTTTGACGGTCAATCGCCGGAGGGCCAGCGCTGTGCAGTCGGTAATCCGGACGCGATGAAGAGATTCATGCGATACACGGAGCTTGCCGCGCCGGACGCAGTCACCCTCGGAGAAGCGGAAAAGCTCACGCGCGGGGATATCGTGTCGGTGGAATATATCAACGGTCACTCAGGCGCAGACGAGTATATCTGCACCCTGAGCGGCGAAGCGGCAGACAGGGCGCTCGAAAAGCTGCTCGGCCAGCTTGTGCGCCCGGCGCGGGACGGCGACAATCCGTCCACCGGCGGCAACACTCAATATAGGCTGACGCTCAGGGACGGCAGCGTGCGCGAGCTGGTGTATGCAGGCGTAGTATATGTGGACGGCGAGCGACGATATGCAGGCTACGACTGGGATAGGATGATCGATAATGAAATGAGGGCCCGCGCCGACGGCTCCGTCGAAACGCTCCCGATGGAGCTCCAATCGTGCTTTATATACACACGCAGCCACGACAGAGCGGAGGGTCTGCGGCTCGAGGAGGAATTCAGCACGCCCGGTGTTGTGGGGTTCGAGCGGATAGCCGGTCTCGACGGGCTGCGCGACTATTACGAGCGCTGCAAGGACATCTTTGATTTCGGCGAGGACTGGTATTGCTCCGACGGAGAGTGTGGCAGCTTTGCAAGATTTATACAGCTCTTTGACGAAAGCTTTTTTGACGACAGCTTTTACGCCGCCCTCATACTCGGCAGCGACGGAGTAAACTCCTACTTTGTGCCGGAGCAGCTCAAGCGCTTCGACAGCTACATCGGACTGCTTGTCAACGAATATCTGCGGGAATACGGCGGGAAACCGGGAGAATACAATCTGCTGCTGCTGGCGTTGCCGCGCGAATATCTTGACATACGCCTCGACGTTGTCAGCAACACAAGCCCCGAGGTGAGCGGCTGGCTCTATTACGACGGGGCGACAATGACGGTGGACGACGTCCGGGCGCTCGCCGGGCGCGCGAGGAGCGGCAAAAGGATAAGCTGGTACGAGCTTTCGCAGTATCGCGGGCGGGTGCTTGGCTCCGACAGCTATCCGCCGGACGTCTACCGCATCGATTTCCCGGTTAAGGGCGGAAACTGGCTGATAGCCTGGAGCCTTTCCGAGGAGATTGGCGCATATCCCGACCGCCTGATCTATCAGGTTTATGCGCGAAAAAAGGGCGAAACGGATAGCTACTACGACATTCTCTCCGGCGAAGCGCCGTGACCTGACGGTATCGCCGCAGCAAAAATCCATATATATAACGGGCGCTTCCGGTGAAAAGGTCTCCGGAGCGCCCGTTTTCTTGCGATATCGCGTCGTTTTGTGTTGCAGTTTTTGCGCCGGTGTTATATAATTGTTGTATGTATAACGCTGCGGGAGGTGCAATGATTTGACAGAGAAGATCACCATCGGCGGAACGGTGCTGCCCGTGCTGAGCTTTGCGATGCAGCAGAACCACATTCAGGCGGTGCGCAGGATAATCCTCGCCAACCAGAGCGGCGAGCCGGTGGAAAACGTATATCTGCTGATATCCTTCGAGCCGGAATTTGCGCGGGAGCTGCGTATCGACGTGGGAAGCCTCGGCACGGAGCAGCCGGTCGAGATATCGCCGGTCAGGCTGACACTGCTGTCCGGCTTTTTGCTCGCGCTGACCGAAAGGATGGCCGCGAGCATACGGATAGAGGCGTGGAGCGGCGACGAGCTGCTTGCGGCCCGGGATTATCCCATTGAGCTGCTCGCCTACGACCAGTGGAGCGGCATATCCGTTATGCCGGAGCTGCTCGCGGCGTTCGAGACGCCGAACCATCCCGCGATAACGGCGCTTATCGCCCGGGCGGGCAAATATCTGCAAAAATGGACCGGCTCGCCCTCCTTCACCGCATATCAGACAGGCAATCCCAACGCCGTCAAGCTGCAAATGACAGCCGTTTACGCGGCGATACAGGAGGAAAATATAGCCTATATCACAGCGCCGCCGTCCTTCACAGCCGGGCAGCGCATCCGCCTGCCGGATACTGTGCTTTCCGGCAAGCAGGGCAACTGCATCGAGATGTCGCTGCTGTACGCCTCGGCGCTCGAGGCGGCGGGCCTGAATCCGCTGCTGATAATCGTCGAGGGGCACGCCTTTTGCGGCTGCTGGCTGGAGGAGCAGTGCTTTCCCGAGACGATACAGGACGACCCGTCGGTGATAGTCAAGCGCATTGCAGAGGGAGTGGATGAGCTGTGCCTTGTCGAGTGCACCTGCATGAACGCCGGGGAGGCCGTATCCTTTGACGCCGCCGTCAAAAAGGCGAGCGCGCAGATGAGGGATACGGCAAGGTTCAGGCTGGCGCTGGACGTTGCGCGCGCCAGGGCGGGCGGAGTCTGTCCGATACCCCTGCGCGTCGTTGTGGACGGACAGTATGAGGCCGTCGATTACGGCAGGCGCGCCGGGGAGGAAATAACCGGAGCGCCGAAGGAGCTGGAGCGGCATGCCAATATGAGCGACTTCACGCCGGAGCAGCTCACCAAGCAGCGGCTGTGGGAGCGCCGGCTGCTCGACCTGAGCCTGCGCAACTCGCTGCTGTCCTTCCGTGCGAACAAAAACGCGGTGCAGCTTATGGCGGGCGGGCTTGCGGCGCTTGAGGACGCGCTGGCGGGCGGAGACTCATTCAAGATTGCCGCGCGCCCGTCCGATTGGGATCGTGAGTCGGCGGAGCTGCACGATTCCCGCATATACGCGCCTCAAAACGGCAGCGATGCGCTCGACAAGGTGCTCGCGCTGGAATTTAAGAGCAAGCGGCTGCGAGCCTTTCTCGACGAGAAGCCGCTGGAGGAAAACCTAAAGGCGCTGCTGCGGCAGGCCAAGGTCAGCCTTGAGGAAAACGGAGCAAACACGCTGTATCTCGCGCTCGGCTTCCTGCGCTGGTATGAAAACGACCTGTCCGAGAGGGCGCGCTACGCGCCGCTGGTGCTGCTGCCCGTCGAGCTTTCGCGGCGCGCGCAGGCGAGGGAATACGTCCTGCGCATCCGCGACGAGGAGCCGCAGATAAATATAACGCTGCTGGAAATGCTGCGTCAGGATTACGGAATCGATATCGGCGGGCTGGATCCGCTTCCGACCGACCGGAGCGGAATCGATCTGAAGCTCGTGTTCAGCGTGATACGTCAGGCGGTCATGAGCAAAAAGCGCTGGGACGTCGAGGAGATAGCCTTTATCGGCCTGTTTTCTTTCACTCAGTTCATCATGTGGAACGATATCCGCAACCGCGCTGCGGATCTAAAGCAAAACAAGCTGGTGCGCAGCCTCATCTCCGGCAAGCTGGAATGGGAGCCGCTGACCGGTCTTGTCACGCCGGAGGAGCTTGACGAGAAGCTGCTGCCCTCCGATACGGCGGTGCCGTCCAGCGCCGATTCCTCGCAGTTGGCGGCAATATGCGCGGCGGCGGCAGGACAGAGCTTCGTGCTGCACGGCCCTCCCGGCACCGGAAAATCCCAGACCATCACCAATATGATAGCCAACGCGCTTTATCAGGGCCGTTCGGTGCTGTTTGTCGCCGAAAAGATGGCGGCTCTCAACGTCGTGCAGAAGCGCCTTGAAAGGATAGGGCTGGATCCGTTCTGTCTCGAGCTGCACTCCAACAAGGCGCGCAAGCGCGACGTGCTCGATCAGCTCGAAAACACCCTTGCGGTCGGACGCCTCAAGCGCCCCGAGGAATATGCGGCGCAGGCCAGGCGGCTGAACGAGCTGCGGCAAAGGCTCAACGGCACGATAGGCGAGCTGCACCGGGCGCGCAGCTTTGGCGGCTCGCTCTACGACGCGATAGTTCGATACGAAAACAACCTTGAATACGACGGACGGCTGCGCTTTACGCCGGAGCAGGCGGCTGCGCTGACGCCGGAGCTGATAGAGCGCCAGCGCGATATCATAGGGCGGTTGGCGGTCGCGGTGAAGGACTGCCGCTATCCCCTTGCGGAGCATCCGCTGCGCCGCTTTGCCTCGCGCGAATACTCCATCTCCCGGCGCGATGCGCTCTCCGGACGCATAAACGAGCTGGATCCGCTGCTCTGCGCGCTCGAAAAGGCATATGCCGGCGCGCTCGAAGCGTTTCCGGCGGGAGCGCTGCGCAGTGACGGCAGCTATGATTCAATAGCGTCGCTCTGGTCGCTTGCCGATACGCTGATACGCTGCGAGCGCATACCCGCAGGACTTATCCGCGCTCAGGGGCTGGACGAATATATCCCGCGCATCGAGGACACGGCGGCGCATATAGCGGCGAAAAAGGCGCTCGACGCGGAGCTTTCCGCAATATTCGAGCCGTCGGTCGATAAATATAACGAGGCGGATGCACTGATATGCTGGAGGCAGGCGCAGCAGTCATGGCTGCAAAGGCTCACTCAGTCCGGCAAGCTGGTCAAGGAGCTGCGCGCCTACGCCAGAACCCCGGCGGCGATAACCCGGGACAGCTTCGAGACGCTTTGCTCGAGGCTTGCGGCGCGCCGCGCGGAAAACGATAAGATAAACTCCGTCGGCCGGGAGATACCTGCGATGCTCGGCGCGCTTTGGAGCGGCGGAGATACGGACGAGGGGGCGATGATGAACGCCGTCGCTCAGGCGCAGCGGCTGAACCTTGCGGTGCGCGCGGCGGCGGATATTGCAGGCCGACAGACGCTCGCTGCGTTCGTCGCGGATGCGCTCTCCGATCTGCCGGGCTTTTATAAGAAAAACGGCGCACGGCTCCAGCCGCTGCTCGATATCTTCCCTCGCGTGCGGGCGATAATCGGCGCAATGCAGGAGGTGGACGGCATAAAGCTCTCGGAGCTTTCCGCGTCGCCGGGCTGGACGGAGCTGATGCTCGAACAGCTTGACGGCTGGGACGGCGCACTTGACACTCTGCGGAGCTGGTGCGAGCTGCTGCGTGTCTCCGACGAGGCGCAGCAGGCAGGTATCGGCGGCATACCGGCCGCCTGCCGCGCGGGTACCATCGGCGCAGACGAGCTGCTCCCTGCGTACGAGTGTGCTCTCGGGCGGGCCTGCGCACTGCTTGCAACAGAGCAGTCCCCGGCGCTCTCGCACTTCAACGGCGTGCAGTTCGAGGAGCAGATACGCCGCTTCAAGCAGGCGGACAGCGAATTTGAACGGCTGACGGTGCATGAGCTTGCGGCGACGCTCTCCGCAAAGCTGCCTCAGGTCACGTCCGGGATGAGCGGCTCGTCGGAGATCGGTATTTTGCAGCGCGCGATAAAGAGCGGCGGACGCGGAACGACCATCCGAAGGCTGTTCAACGATATCCCGACGCTGCTGCGGCGGCTGTGCCCGTGTATGCTGATGAGTCCGATCTCGGTTGCGCAGTACATCGACCCGAGCTTCCCGAGATTTGATCTCGTAATCTTCGACGAGGCGTCGCAGCTTCCAACCTGCGAATCAGTCGGGGCAATAGCGCGCGGCGAGAATGTGATAGTCGTCGGCGACCCCAAGCAGCTTCCGCCGACCAGCTTCTTCAAGAGTAACCGTGTGGACGAGGAGAACGTGGATAAGGAGGATCTCGAAAGCCTGCTGGACGACTGCCTCGCGCTATCCATGCCCTCGATGCACCTGCTCTGGCACTATCGCTCCCGCCACGAGAGCCTCATTGCCTACAGCAACATGAAATATTACGACAACCGGCTGTATACCTTCCCCTCGCCTAACGACCTCATATCGGAGGTGAGGCTCGTGCAGCTCGAGGGCTGCTACGAGCGCGGCGGCAGCAAGCAGAACCGCGCCGAAGCGGAGGCAGTCGTCGCGGAGATTGTCAGGCGGCTGCGTGACCCGGAGCTGCGAGGCGACAGCATCGGCGTCGTCACCTTCAACGTCATCCAGCAAAACCTGATAGACGATCTGCTCGTCGAGGCGTTCCGCAGGGAGCCGGAGCTGGACGAGATAAACTCCGCGTCGCCGGAGCCGGTGTTCATCAAGAACCTCGAAAACGTTCAGGGAGACGAGCGCGACGTCATACTCTTCTCGATAGGCTACGGCCCGGACAGGGACGGACGCGTCGCGATGAACTTCGGCCCGCTCAACCGCGACGGAGGCTGGAGACGGCTCAACGTCGCGATATCCCGCGCGCGCAAGGAGATGATAGTATATTCGGTGCTGCGTCCGGATCAGATTGACCTGACGCGCACAAGCTCCGAGGGTCTGGCCGGACTCAAGGGCTTCCTTGAATTTGCGGCCTATGGCAAAAATTCGCTTGCGCGCAACAGCCTGACCGCCGCCGAAAAGCCGGACGGCCTTGAGCGCATTATCGCGCAGCGGCTGCGCGGGCTGGGCTATACCGTAAACTGTCACGTCGGCTGCTCGGAATACAAGCTGGATATCGGCGTCGTTCATCCGGAGCGCCCGCAGGAATATATCCTTGGCATCCTCTGCGACGGCGGCTCCTGCCGAGACGCAAAAACGGCGCGCGACCGTGATATCTCGCAGCCGGGCGTGCTGAGATCGCTCGGCTGGAATCTCTGCCGCGTCTGGAGCCTTGACTGGTTCGACGACCCCGAGCGCGAGCTCGACCGCATACGGCGCGAGATAAACGCAGCGCTCGAGCGTGAGCGCTGCGCCGCAGAGAAAAAGACGGAGCGGATACCGGAGCAATCCCCGGAGAAAGCATCCGCGGAGCCGCAGCGCCCTGCCGAAAAAGAGGAAAAATATCAGTCGGATTCCGGCGCGGAACAGCCTGCAAAGCAGCCGGGGCGCTTCGCCAACGGAGAGCTGCATTTTGAGCGCGAGGCGCCGGGCCGGGACGAGCGCCGCGCGGTCTACTCCTCCGTGAAGGTGTCGCAGCCCGCCGATCCGGAGTCGTTCTATCTTCCAAAGACAGCCCCCATAGTCAAGCGGTTCGTTGCGGCGGTGGTCGGGCGGGAGGCTCCTGTTAGCCGCAGGCTGCTGACAAAGCGTGTCCTCAGCGCGTGGGGCATCGGACGCAACGGCGCGAAGGTGGAGAACGTGATCGACATAGCGATAAGGGCGAACGGCTTCAAATCCACCGTCTCGAACGGCGCGGTGTTCTATTGGAGCGATGTGCAGGCGCCGGAGAGCTATGATATCTATCGCACCCCTGAGCCGGGACGGGACAAGCGCGCGATAGACGACATCTGCCCGGAGGAGATAGCAAACGCGATACGGGCGGTGGCGGATATGCAGCTAAGTCTGTCGCGGGCGGATCTCATCCGCGAGACGGCGAAGCTGTTCGGTTACACCCGGGCAGGCGGCGTGGTGGAAAACGCCGTGACCGCCGGGATAGCGACGGCGCAGGCGCGCGGTTATATAGAAATTTCGCCGGACGGCGAGAGGATAATGCAAAAGCAGAAATAAATTTCAAGGAGAAGAAGGACATGGATTATCATTACAAAACCCGCGGGGTATGTTCCCGCGCCATCGACATCGAGCTGAACGGCGACATCATCAAAAGCGTCAAATTCACCGGCGGCTGCAACGGCAACACTCAGGGCGTGGCGTCGCTGGTGCGCGGCATGGACGTGCACGAGGCGATAAAGCGCCTGAAGGGCATCGACTGCGGAGGCAAGGGCACCTCCTGTCCCGATCAGCTTGCAATCGCGCTCGAGCAGGCCGCAGGACAGCGCGAGAAGGCGTAATAAATCCATTTACAGCAAGAGACCACTCTGCATTACAGGATGGTCTCTCGTCTTTTACATGCGTGAAAAGGGATTGTTTATTTCAGATAGTCGAGGTAATCCTTACCTGCGACGAACATCTCGTCCACCATGTCCTTAATCTCGGACATTGACAGAACCGCAGAGGTGAGGGGATCGAACAGGATGGCGTGGAACACCTTGCGGCGGTCGCCGGTGATTGCGGCCTCGACGGCAAGCTCCTCGCAACGGGCGCTGATGTTGTTCAGTATCGCCAGGTGCTCCGGCATTTTGCCGACGTGCAGCGGACGTATGCCCGCCATGGACGCGATAGTCGGCACCTCAACGCAGCAGCCGTAGGGCAGGTTGTCAATCAGGCCAAAGTTGCGCACGTTGCCGTTGAACTCATACATCGTGTGGTCGCCGAACACGGCGTTGAAGATGTTCGAGGCGTATTCC
>CANNTZ010000050.1 GCA_947522735.1 uncultured Oscillospiraceae bacterium
TCCGTCTCCGACGCCATCGCCGAGGATATCGTGCGGCTCAGCGAGCGCTATATCACCGACCGCTATCTGCCCGACAAGGCGATAGACCTGCTGGACGAGGCATGCTCCTGCGCCGAGCTGCGCAACAAGGCGCTTGAGGAATATCTCGCAATGCGGCGCAGCGCCGAAAAGCTGCGCGCCGACGAGCAAACGGCCTCCGCAGACACGGAAAACACCGATTATGAGAGGCTTGCGCAGATCAAGGCGGAGCTTATCCGCTGCGAAAACCAGCTTGCACAGCTTGAGCCGGAGGCGAAAAACGCCGCCGTCACCGACGAGGACGTCGCTCGCGTCATTGAGCTGTGGACCGGCATTCCCGCCAGCAAGATACAGGAGAACGAGCTGCGCCGCGTCGCAAATCTCGAGGAGCATCTCCGTGAAAAGATCATCGGCCAGGATGAGGCGGTAAGGCTGGTGGCGCAGGCAGTCAAGCGCTCCCGTGTCCGCATCAGCGGCGTGCGCCGCCCGGCGTCGTTTATCTTTGTCGGGCCCACCGGCGTGGGCAAAACAGAGCTTGTCAAGGTGCTTTCCCGCGAGCTTTTCGACGACGTCGAGCCGCTCATCCGCTTGGACATGTCCGAGTTTATGGAAAAGCATTCTGTCTCCCGCATCGTCGGCTCGCCTCCCGGATATGTCGGCTATGACGAGGCAGGTCAGCTCACCGAGAAGGTGCGCCGCCGCCCCTATTCGGTTGTGCTGTTCGACGAGATAGAGAAGGCTCATCCGGACGTGATGAACATACTGCTACAGATACTTGACGAGGGCAAGATTACCGACGCTCACGGGCGAACCGTCTCTTTTGAAAACACCGTCATCGTCATGACCTCCAACGCGGGCAGTCAGCTCCGCGAGAGCGCGCTTGGCTTTGCCAAAACCGCCTCGGAGGCGACGCGCGACAGGGTTCTTAAATCGCTGCGCGATTTCCTGCGTCCGGAGTTTCTCGGACGCGTGGACGAGATAGTCGTCTTTCGCGAGCTTGACAAGAATGACTTCGTCGGCATCGCGCGTCTGCTGATGAATGAGCTGCGAGAGTCGCTCTCGCAGAAGCATATCAACCTTGAATTTGATGCTGCAACGCTTGAGCTGATAGCGGATATGTCCTACGGAAAGGCGGGCGGCGCACGCGATATCCGCCGCGTTATCCGCGAAAGGGTCGAGGACGAGATATGCAATCTGCTAATCGAAGCCGAGAATTATCCGGACGCGATACATGTCGGCGCCGAGAACGGACAGCTCTGCGTGCGCGGGATAACCCTGATCCCGGCTCCGGAGCCGGTCGCTGCGTCAAAGCCCGAAAACTGAACCACCGCTCCCCTCAAAACTTCACTTTCCTTTTGAGGGGAGTTGTTTTGTCCAGATTTTAACTCTCTATACTAAACAATTGTACCCGATAACTGAATCACCGCCTCAACGCGGTGTGCTATAATGATTTAAAGGATCAAGCGTTTAAAACTCACCTGTCAGGAGGATGTCAATATGGACAAGATCGCAAATGTAGCCGTCATCGGTCTCGGCGGACGTGGGCTTGGATGGATATCCGGCGAGCTTAACAAGCTCGACTATGTCCGCATCACCGCCGTGTGCGACAACTATGCAGATCGCGTCGAAGCCGCTCAGAAGGCGGTTCGCGACGCCCGCGGCAACACCCCGTTCGGAACCACCGATTACACCGAGACCGTCTGCCGCGACGACGTTGACGTCGTGCTGATCTTCACCGCGTGGGAGGATCACGTCAAGATCGCGATAGACTCGATGAGGGCCGGCAAATACACCGGTCTCGAGGTCGGCGGCGCATACAGCATCGAGGATTGCTGGCGTCTCGTCGATACTCAGGAACAGACCGGGACCCCGTTCATGTTCCTCGAAAACTGCTGCTACGGCGAATATGAGCTGCTGGTCATGAATATGGTTCGCAAGGGCTTGTTCGGTGAGATCGTCGAGTGCGAGGGCGGCTACTGCCACGATCTGCGCAGTGAGATCGCCTACGGACGCGAGAACCGTCACTACCGCCTGCGCAACTACCTCTCGCGCAATTGCGAGAACTATCCGACCCACGAGCTCGGCCCCATCGCAAAGCTGCTCGACATCAACCGCGGCAATCGCATGACCTCTCTCGTCTCTTTCGGCTCCGCCTCCAGGGGGCTGCACGAGTTCATCCTTGACCGCAAGCCGGATGACGCCGACCTGAGATACGCCACCTTCGCACAGTCCGATATCGTCAAGACCATCATCACCTGCGAAAACGGCGAGCTCATCGAGCTGACCCTCGACACCACGCTGCCGCGCTACTACAGCCGCCATTTTACCGTCCGCGGCACAAAGGGCATGTATATCGAGGAGAGCAACACCGTATTTCTCGACAAGGTTCACGAGAAATACGACTTTGACCCACGCCCGCTCTGGGACAACGCCAAGGAATACCAGAAGGAACACCACCACGAGCTTTGGAGCGACCCGGAGGCGCTCTACGGCGAGGGACACGGCGGCATGGATTACCTCGTGATCTCTGCGCTCTTCGACAGCTATTTCAACGGCACCTATCCCCCCATCGACGTCTACGACGCCGCGGCGTGGATGTGTGTCACTGCGCTCTCCGAGCAATCGCTGCACGAGGGCAACCGCAAGCTGGACTTCCCCGATTTCACCAGGGGAAGCTATCGGAACCGCAAGGAGCACAGCGTGGGGAAATATTCGCTTGAAAAGTGAGCCTCCGTCTCAAAAAAGCAGTGAACGGGCTCCAATCCCCTGAATCCCCGGCCGATACATCCCCATTCGGTTTTTGTATCCGTAGCCAAACACATCAAATGGCCCCCTGCGCCGGTCAATTAGCGCAGGGGGCTGTTTTTGTGCTGAAAAAGCGTCCGTTTTTCTACTTTTCAAGGGCGTCGGGATAGACGAATACGCCAATGCCGCCGCCCGCGGAGCCTCCGCGCGCTATCCAGTCCGCAAAGGCACGCTGCATCCGCGTTTCGCGCGGCAGCTCATCCGCCGCCCTGTTCGCGTCCGCGCCGAACACGCGCCACGCGTCGCCGAAAGACGCGCAGTCCGTCCGGAATATCCGCGTGAAATCTCTCATAAAGCTCACGACATTCGACTGTTCGCCGAACACCTCCTCATACGGCGGATAAAGCAGCCACGAGCTGCACCGGAATATCAGCCTTCCGTCGCGCCGCTCGTCCGCGTAAAACTCGTATGCGCGGCGGTATGCGTCCAGCCTGCTCTCCCTCGTCAGCGGCCCGCTCGACGGGATGTGCATGTTTATCAGCACGTCCCCCCGGCCTATCGTCAGCCCCGCCTCAGAGTAGCCGTAAAGCTCCGAATCCGCCGCAACCTTTTCAAATTGCAGACGCCCCAGCGCAAACCGGCGCAGCCTGAAAAAGCCCTCGTACCAGCCGGCAACGAACGTGCCATAGCAGCCCTTGACCTTCATGCACTCGTAAAGCTTGCAGCGCAGATCGCTCAGCGAAGCCCACAGTATCTCCTCAGCTATCCCACGTTCGAGGTAGCGCCGCTCCAGCAGCTCGGCGCCGTCGAGGAAAAACAGCATGTCCGCGCCGTATTCGTTCGGCTCGCCCAGCCGCTCCGAAAGACCGCGTAGCTGCTCCAGCGCGCTGTCGATGTCTATCTCGCCATAAATATAGCCGTCGCGCAGCTTCAGCCAGTCGGAGCACACCGCGTCGTTCGCTTTCACCTTCTCCGCCAACGCGCGAAACGCCCGCTTCGCCTCCTCCGGAAAGGCTATCTTTTCCATCACGCGCTCAATATTCATAAGATCCATCACGCCACCCCTTTCAGTCTGATTACAAAAATTATAATTCAACCGTCCGTTGTTGTCAACTTTTTTCTCGACAGATGGCGAATTTTTGATTGACAACACGTCCGCAATGCGTTATAATATACCCAAAAGTGTATCATCTGAGACAGTTGAGGTTTTCTCCATGAACAGAGCACAGCTTGACCGGGCGCTTGGGAGCTGCTTTCTCTTCGACGGCATCGACGATCCTGCCGGGCTTGTCTACGGCGTGTCCGAAATCGAGAGCTTTCCGAAAGGCAGCGTCATTTCCGCTGCCGCGGGCGTCGGGATTATACTCAGCGGCGCCGCGCGCGTGACAAAGACCTCCGTTGACGGGCGCACGCTGCCGATGACGACGCTGACGCCCGGACGGCTGTTCGGTATCGCCGGGCTGTTTGGCGGAGACGGCGACGGCATCTCCAATGTGACCGCGCTGTCGGACGTGAACGTGCTGTTCATCTCCGAGGAGGCGCTGCGACGGCTGCTCTGCGAGAACCCGACGCTCTCGATGAACTACATCGCCTATCTCTCCGAGCGCATCCGCTTTCTCAACCGCAAGATCGACGCCTTCACCGCCGGGAACGCCGAGCTCAAGCTGCTGCTGTTCCTGACCGGCCTTGCCGGGGAGGACGGCACAATCGAGCTGCCGTGCAGTGTCAGCGAATGTGCGCGCAGGCTCAACATGGGGCGGGCGTCGTTTTACCGCGCGCTGGAATCGCTTGAGCGGAGCGGGGCTATAACAAGAGACGGCGGGCTCAGGCTCGTCAGGTAAAACCGCGGTCCGCCGCGGAAAAACATATGGAAGGAACCACTGAAAGACCATGAAAAACGGCAAAAAGCTCATGAAAACGATTCTCGCCGCCGTGCTCTGCGCGGCAATGCTCATATCCATGCTCACCCTTGGCGGCTGCGCAGGCGAAAAAACCGACATCCGCACTGCGGCACTCAAGGGTCCGACCGGGCTTGGCATCGCGGAGCTGATGGAGCAAAATGCAGACGGCAAGACCCAAAATAACTACGACTTTCTCATCGCTGGCGCCGCCGACGAGGTGACTGCCAAGCTCATCTCCGGCGAGCTGGATATCGCCGCCATCCCGACCAACGTCGCGTCGGTGCTGTATAACAAGACCTCCGGCAGTGTAAGGCTGCTGGCGATAAACACTCTCGGCGTGCTGTATATCCTTGAAAACGGCGACTCCGTGCAGACTATCGCCGACCTTGAGGGCAGGACGCTCTACGCAACCGGCCTTGGCGCGACGCCGGAGTATGCTCTCAACTATATCCTTGCCGCCAACGGCCTTGAGGGCAAGGTCAACGTCGAATACAAGACCGAGCATTCCGAGCTTGCCGCGCTTATGGCGTCCGGCGAGGTGGAGCTCTGCCTGCTCCCGCAGCCGTTCGTCACCTCCGTCACCACCCAGAACCCCGACGTCCGCATCGCGCTCGACCTTCAGCAGGAATGGAAAAGCTGCACCGACGCGCCACTCGCAATGGGCTGCATCGTCGTCAGAAGCGAATTTGCGGAGGAAAATCCCAAGGCCGTCGCACAGTTCATGAAAGAATATGAGGAATCGGTCGATTTTGCCGTCAATAACGTCGAGGACGCGGCGCAGCTCGCCGAAAAATACGATATCATGAAAGCTGCCGTCGCGCAGAAGGCCATACCCTACTGCAACATCGTCTTTCTGAGCGGCAGCGATATGAAAACCGCGGCGGAGCAGCTCTTCACCGTGCTGTTCGCCGCCCAGCCCACCTCGATAGGAGGAGCTATCCCGGGTGAAGATTTCTACTATCTCGAAAAATAAGCCGAAGCTTGTAAAGCTCCTGACCTCCTTGCTCGTCGCTGCCATATGGTTATCCGTGTGGCAGCTGCTGTATATGCTCATCGGCAAAGGGCTGCTGTTCGCCTCCCCGGCTCAGGCCTTCAAACGGCTTTGCGCCCTTGCGCTGACCGGCGTGTTCTGGAGGTCGATCGGGCTGTCGCTGCTGCGCATCACCGCCGGGTTTCTGCTCGGCTCCGCCGCTGCGATTCCCACAGCCGCGCTGACCTCGCGCAGCCGCTTTGCCTATGCGCTGCTCTCGCCCGCACTTGCCGTCGTCAAGGCGACTCCCGTAGCCTCGTTCATCATGCTCGCGCTGGTGTGGATACGCTCGGTCAATCTCTCGATATTCATTTCGTTTCTGATGGTGCTGCCGATGGTCTGGGCGAGTCTGCATCAGGGAATCGTCTCCACCGATCCGGCGCTGCTCGAAATGGCGCAGGTGTTCGGCTTCTCCGCGTCAAAGCGGCTGCGGCTGATATATTTCCCGTCCGTCAAGCCCTATCTCGTCTCGGCGCTGACAGCCGCCATCGGCTTTGCGTGGAAGGCGGGCGTCGCCGCCGAGGTTCTCGCCTATCCGCGCGACTCCATCGGCTTCGCGATATATTTGGCCAAGGCACAGCTTGAGACCGCCGACCTGTTTGCGTGGACCTTCGTCGTCGTCGTTCTCAGCATTGTCATCGAGAAGCTGTTTGTCGGACTTGTAAGAGGTGCCGCGCATGATAAAATTTGAAAACGTCTCACTTGCCCTTGACGGCAAATCCGTTCTCGACAGCATATCCTTCTCCCTGCCAGCTTCCGGCGCGTTTGCGCTGACCGGCCCGTCCGGCTGCGGCAAAACAACTCTTGCGCGCATAATCCTCGGACTGGAGCGCGGCTTCACCGGCTCCGTCTTGCTGCCGGACGGCCTGCGCATTGCTGCCGTCTTTCAGGAGGATCGGCTGCTCCCGTGGCTGAGCGCCCGGCAAAACGTCGCGGCGGTACTGCCGGACGGCGTTTCTCCGGACGAATATCTCCGTCTCGTCGAGCTTGACACAGACGCCGACAAGCTCCCCTGCGACCTGAGCGGCGGCATGTGCCGCAGGGTCGCAATTGCGCGCGCCCTCGGATACCTTGTCCATTCAAACGCCGGGCTTCTTCTGCTCGACGAGCCGTTCACGGGACTTGACAAGGCGCTGCGTGGGCGCGTTATCGAGCGGATAAGCCTGCTCTGCCGAGAACGCCTCGTCCTGCTCATCACCCATGACGAGGCCGAGATAGCGCTCATGGGTGCGAAAAAGCTTGGCCTTTTTGCCGCGCGCAATTGACAGAATGCAAGGTGTGTGCTATACTTATTAACAGGATTTTCGTTTGGGCTTATCGGCTTTGTTATAGAAGGAATAATATGGAATACGAGAGAGAAGTCATAATTGGCAAGCAGAAAAATATCGCGCTGATCGCACACGACAACAAGAAGCAGGACATGCTTGAATGGTGCAGAGATAACGAGGCCATCCTCAAAAAACACTTTCTCTTTGGCACCGGCACCACCGCCCGGATGATCGCCGATCAGACCGAGCTGCCCATCCGCGGCTTCAACAGCGGGCCGCTTGGCGGTGACCAACAGATTGGCGCGCGCATTGTGGACGGCAAGATCGACATCGTCATCTTCTTCTCCGACCCGCTTACCGCCCAACCGCACGACCCTGACGTCAAGGCCCTGCTGCGTATCGCATAGGTCTATGACATCCCCATCGCGAACAACCGCGCGACCGCGGATTTTATCCTTACCTCGACCTATATGCAGAGCGAATACCGCCACCAGCTCCCGGATTTCCGGAAATATGTGATCGACCGCGTATCCGGGTTCAATAAATGAACCCGGATACTCAATGAAAGGATCCGGCGCTTCAACAGAAGGATACGGCTGTTTTAACGAAGAAGCACCAAGGCTTCAACAGAATAATTTCCAATCAGTGAGCGGGCATATTCGTTGAGCAAAACAGTTCTCCGGTCAAAGCCGTCAGGCCGCCGCACAAAATACTGCTGTTCCCTTTACTCTAAATAGCATGATCCCTCCGGCGCAGTCCAATTGTCAGTTGGCGGCTGCGCCGGGGGGATCATGCTGTTTTTGGGTTTCCCTTTACGTTTTCGGTTTGCGCGCCCGCATCAGAGGGCCGACTCCTCGCTCTCAAGCTGATACCACAGGTTGGCATGATCTGCGCTTGAAGCGGCGGCAAACAGCTCACGCTCCTGCGCGCGCTCGCCCGCAAACCGCGCGGCAAAGCCGAGCAGCGCGGAATAATACGCGCGCCTCGCACGCTCCGGCTCGTCGCAATATGAGATGAAGAACGGCGTCGTTGAAAAATACCCCGCGTCCTGCTTTGTTATCGCGTCCGTGCAGCTACGCTCAAATTCGTCCATAAGCGCCCGCGCCGCAAGATAGTCGCCGCGGCTGAGATATGCCTCCGCCTGATAATAAGGCAGCTCCGGCAGGTGCATATTGGAGAAATAGTCGATTTTCAGCTCGAGGATGTGCGAGCGGAGGGCCCTCGCCTCCTCCTTCCGGTCGAGCTTCTCGAGACAGACCGCCTGATAATGCTGATGCGGCACAAGCCGGCACTCGTTCCAAAGCCCTGCGCCAAGGCTCTCCGGCAGCGTCTGGAGCCGCGTGAAGCATTCGAGCGCCCCGGCGTAGTCGCCGCCGTCGAGCTTTTTCCGTCCAAGCGCGTGCAGCGCGAACATATACTGCTCCGCAACCGCGTGCTCGCCGCCCTCGCAGGGCACGAACGCGTGTCCAAGCATCAGTGCGAGCGCCTTTTCGTATTCTCCCGCCTGATTGTACGCGCGCGCAAGCTCAAGGAATATTTCGTCGCGCACGGCCATACCGATATATTTTTCGATAAATTCCACGCGCTCCTGCGCCGGACGTCCGAGCTTTGCCATCACATATGCTTTTTCGTAAATGAGCTGCTCCGAATCCGGACACAGCGCCAGCGCCTTGTCAAGCAGCGGCAGCGTCTCGCCTTGACGCCCAAGGTGGCTGTAGCAGGCGACAGCAAGGTTGCGATAGGCAGCGTAGAATCCGGGCTTCAGCAGGATGCAGCGCTCAAGCTCCGTCGCGCCGCGCTCAAGGTGGCCCTTTGCATAGAGCAGGCAGCCGAAGTAGTAGTGCGCCATTGCGAGCTTAGGGTGCTCCTCGGTCACGCGCTCAAACAGGCGGTATTCCTCCGCGCGTGAGGGGAATGCCGTTTCGAGCGGCAGCTCCTCCGCAGCCTCCCATTCGCCGAGAAGATAGCAGATTACAGGCGACTTGGGAGCCGCCGCGAGCAGCGCGCGCGCCTCGTCGCCCAGCCCGCAGGCCGACAGCTCGAACGCGATATCAAGCGCCGTCTGGACATGATCGGTGTGCATATCCTCAAATATTTTCGCCGTTCTCTCGCCCTTGAGCGTCAGCAGCAGATATTTCACGCTGAGATTGAGCGGGTTGTTCGCGAGGAAATTCTCCGCCGCAGCAACGGCGTCCTCGCGGCGTCCAAGCCCGTTTTGCGCCGCTATGCGGCAGAGCGCCGCCAGCGGATTGCTCCGATTGTATTCGAGCGCCCTCGCGCTGTGCTCATCCATTGCCTCAAAATCGCCGCGCCGCCCGTCGATAGCGGCAATCTGCGCCATCGACGCGGAATAGTAGTCCAAATTCCAGCTTGAGGAGTAGAATGCGTCGTAAGCGCCGTCGATATCTCCGGTTTCCAGCAGCGCCAGTCCAATCAGATAGCAGCATTTCCCGCTTTCCGGGTGCTTGTTGAAGCTGTAGAGCGCCTTCTGTGCGCGCCTGAGATAGCCGAGCGCCTCGTCGTAACAAAAGCGCCTGCAACAAAATTCGCCGAGCGCCAGCAGCGACGGAATGTGCTCCGGCTCGCGGTGCAGCGCCTCCTTCCAGAATACGTCGGGCAGGATTGCCGGGTCGCGATATTGCTGAACATGTACGCCCTCAAGGTAGAGCTCCTGCGCCGAGCGACTCTCCTTGAAATACGGCAGATCCCTCGTCGTTTCCGGAACGCCGTAGGGCTTAACGGGGCGATTTGTATACTCCAACAGCCTGCGGCCGTTTTCGTCGCGTACCGTCGCGCTGGCGTCGTCTCCGGATATATCGCAGTCAAAGTGCGCGCAGGCTCCGGGAACGAGCTTTACCGGGCCGAGCTCGCGGCGCTCTCCGTTCTTTTCGACGGTAATCGTCACCGTCGCGCCGCGCGTGAGCTGAAGCGCGATAGACCTCTCGTCCCAGTGCAGCGCGCCAAAGCGATTTGCGAACACCGGCACACCGATCTCTCCTATAGGGAACCAGCGCTGCGAAAACGCCTTTGTCTCGTATGGCTCGATCCATGCGAGATCCGGCTGGTTGTCGGAATAAACGCCCGCCATCAGCTCGGCATACTGTCCGTCCTCGTCGGTCAGCGCGCGCTCCCACGAGCGTTCGAGCTGGCCATAGGCCCACGTAAACATCTTTTTCCCCGGCGAGATGTGGTGATCCGCCACATGCACAACGCCGCAGCGCTTTCCCTCGTCGTAGCCGCCAAAGAAGTCATACTGCGACGGCGCGCTGAAATATGAGGTCGGCTGAAGAGTATTTTCATGGCGTGAGATATCTGTATCGTGCGGATAGCGAATGCCGTTGAATACGCCGAGCGCGTTGGACGCGACGGGATATGTCGTGACCGAGCGCTTATAGTGGAAGTTGACATAGGAGACGTCGGGCGGAAAGAAGATGCGGTACTGCCTGTTGACCGGCACCGCCGTGTTCTCCCACCAGAGAAATGATTTCCTGAGCGGCGTGCGGTTGACAAGGCGCACCCTGGTCTCGAATATCGCCTCGCCCTCGCGCAGCGACACGCCGACCATGCCCTTCATCCTGTCCATCGGCTCATTTTCGGAGAGCCAGACGGTAATCTCGCCGTCGCCCCGCTCAATCTCGTAATCGACCGGCATAAAGGTGGAGGGGCGGTGATGGAACGGCCAGTTGAACTCGCAGCCCCCGGATATCCATGAGCCGAGACAGCCTATCAGCGCGGGCTTGATTACGTGCTGCTTATAGAAGAAATCATAGCCTGTGGTCTTGTCAAGCGCGGAATATATCCTCCCGCCAAGCTCCGGCAGTATCTCGATGCGCAGATAGTCGTTTTCAAGGCAAACGCAGAGATATTCCCTCTCCGTTCTTTTGCTCCGGTCAACCCTTACGACGACATGCTCAGGATATGGATTGCCGCTGGTGCGCTGATGTACGCGGTTCTCCGCGAACATCGGCAGCTCCTCCTTCGCAGGCTCCGGATAGGTCGGTATCGTTATCTTTTTTTCGATTACGGACAGCATTTCACTTGTTCCTTCCAGCTTTGTCAGAATTTTAGCGATAGAAATCGCCGAAGGTAACGATCAGCGGATAATCTCTGATCGGGATGTTCTTGAAGATATGGCGGTCGCCGCCGAGATCCTCGAGCAGCTCGGTCGGAAATTCATAGATGTTGCCGTCGTAGGTGTCGATGAGGCGTATCTCTCCGGGCAAAGCTGCGCTCTCAAAGGTGAACACCGACTCAAACTCGGTCGTCATCAGATCAGCGGCGTTCCAGTAGGCATAGGCCCAGCCCACCGGCTTGCCGTCAACCTTTTTGACAAAGCCGCCGCCGATAAAGGTCGGCTCGTTGAAATCGGACACGCCGCCCAGCCTCCAGACCTCCTTCATCGGGGTGCGCAGTATGGGCAGCTCGACCGGCTCGATATCCCCCTCAAAGACGGAGGCGATGTGCTGCATCGCATAATAGGACGGCTTCTTGAAATAGTCTCCGCGAACCCTGCCGTTCTCGTCGAACTCCGCGCCCAGCAGGCCGAAGTAGCCGTAATCGCGGAAGGATTTCACATCGTCCGGGCTTGCGTTAAGCGCCTCCGCCATGTCCACCGCCGAGAAGAAGGACATGAACCTCACATCGCACATCAGATCCGCGACGGTGTGGCGCAGCAGCTGCTTTGCCTGACGGCGCGGCGTCCATGCAAAGCCGTTCATCGCGCCCGCGCCGTCGCTGCGGGACTGAGAGCCGGACTCGCCCTGTATAACCTCAAGCTTCGGGTTATAGTGGCGGCAGAGCGCTCGCAGAGCGGAGCAGCGCTCAAATACGGTGCTCTCGTCGGGTGTGTATTCGTGGAAGGTGACGGCGTCGATCTCGTTTGCGCAGCGGCGCAGCCAAGCGTCCGGATAGCTCAGCTCGCGGCGGAAGTTGGAGCCGCCGATGACCTTCGCGTCCGGATCCGCGCGGCGAACCGCCCTTGCGGTGTCAAGCACAAAAGCGGCGTATTCGTCGGCGTTCACGCCGCTTTTCCAGCACCACTGGCCGTCCGGCTCGTTCCACACCTCGTAATACTGCACCTTTCCACGGTAGCGGCTCACCAGCGCCTCGACATATCTCCGCCAGCCCTCGCGCTCGTCCTCGGTTTTTATCGGCGGGCAGCCGACCGACATGTAATATTTTTTGGCCTCCGGCGTGTAGACACAGTTGCCGTAGCACAGGCAGATCCACGGCTGCATCCCGCGCACCGTTAGGTTGTCCACGATGGAATCCAACCATGCAAAATCGTACCTTCCGCGCACCGTCTCGGTCCTGTGCCAGCCGGACTGTATGCGTATCCACTTTGCGCCGGTTTCTGCAACGCGGTCATATACTCTGTCCGGGTCAAAGGACATACGGTCAAGCTTTTCAAAGCCGAGCCCAATACGGGAGGTCTCTATCTGGTTCGCGCTTTTGGGGACGATGCTTCCTGCTTTTTTCATTCTATCCATCTCAATTCAACTCCTTAAAGTTAATTGTGACTCACTTTATACTATTTGTATCCGTCATATCCGCCAACTTCAGCGGGCCGAATGCTTTCAGGCTGCGTCCGGCGCGGTCGGTTATGTTGCAGACACAGGCAAAGCCCGCACCGTACCACAGCGATACCCTTGACGGATCGACATAGCTGTTCTCGACTGCAATTGCCACGCTGTCGCCCTCAAGTACAATATTATCGATGTAGCGATAGGGAAAATCGTAGGGGCGCTCGTCGTCCAGCGTTATAGAAAAGCCGTAGGGACGCCCCGCCGAAACAAGCTCGCCTATAACGTTGTCGTAGGTCATGACGATGCGGAAAAAGCCTCGCTTGACCGGGTGCGGCTCTATCCTGACCGCGCTGAGCTCCGGCAGCTTTACGCCCTCTCCGGTGACAAGGCGGTGCATCTCCTCCGCCATCGTGCGGCCCAGCTCCTCCTGCGACTGCGCATCGATGTGGATGAGATCCTGCAAATAGGCGTTGGCTGTGGAGACGGTGGAGACGTTGGGTATGACGGCGGGCAGCAGGCGCTGAAGCTCACGGATGCTCTGCCAACCCTCCTCGGCGTCAAGGTTGGCGCACTGCGGCAGTGTGGTGTGGCCAATCTGCGCCTGAACAAACGGTATGCTTTCGCCAAGGTCGCGGCGTATCGCGCCGATAAACCTGCGCATGTTGTCGTTGAAGCCCTTTATGCCGTCGGGGCTGGTTTCGCCCTCGCCCTGATACCAGAATACGCCACGGATATTTCCGCCGCAATCGCGCGCGCGGCGTATCATAGAGAGATACAGCGAGGCCGGGGTTTTGTCCTCGGGCGTCCAGTCGTTCATGCCGGTCCCGCCCATCGCGCAGGGGATCACGCCCTGCGGCACGCGGGTCAGCTCGCGCATACGCAGCGCGATATAGTGTCCGGGGCCGACGCCGGAGGCCGCCTCGTGCTCAAAGCTGCCGTAGAGCCTGATGAAGCCCTCATTTATTCGGAGATATTTCTCTCGCACGCCGTCGTCGGTGTTGAGCCACTGATGGTGCAGCTGCGAGCGCGCTGCGTCCCAGCGGTCGTCAAGATAGTAGGCGCGCACCGACCGGTCGGGATGCAGGTCGTAGGCGACGTCCTCGGCACGGCGCAGTCCGGCACCCTCCATGTTGGACTGCCCTGCAAGCAGCCACACATCGCCGACATAGACGTTTTCGAGCGTGGCCGCACTTTCGGCATCGGCGAGCGTCAGCATGTAGGGGCCGCCGGCCGGTATGCCGGTCAGGCGATAGCGGATCCCACCGAGCGCCTCAACGACGCCCTTATCGCAGGTCACGTCTCCGTGCGCCTCGGCCTCAAATACTATATCGCAGCGCCCGTCCGCGGCTCTCTGCATTACGGCGCCGCTCTTTATTCCTCGAATTATCTTCATGATATGTCACCCTCTTCTAATCGCATTTTTGTTTCCGTCCTCGTCCCAGGCCGTGATCTCGTCAAGCCCAAGCTTCTCCATCAGCGCAAGCCATCTGCCGCGCATGTCCGGCTCGTACAGCACCGGCAGGAAGCCGAGCTTGAGGTATAGCTTCACCGCGGGGAGGCGGAAATCGTCGGTGGTGAGCCAGACGTCGCGGATGCCGCGGCGCTGGGCGTAGTCCATAACGGCGAGCGTCACGAGCTTGCCGAGCCCGTGGCCGCGGTGTGCGGGCGAGGTGCAGACGGCGTGTACCGTCGCGGAGCCCTGCGTGTGCTCTCCAAGCTGCACCGCCGCGCTCGCGGCGATCTTTCCCTCGGAGTCAAGCACAAGAAAAAAGCCGTCATCCGGCACGCGCCCGTCGTCGTGGACGGTGTGGTACCACTTTATCAGCGTATCCATGTCGTCCTTTCCGCCAAGACGGATCCCGATCCACTGCTCGCGGAACTCGTCCGCCGTCAACGCCTCGTCGCCGCCGCGGGTATACCGGTGAAAGCGGTAGCCTACCGGAGCCTCCGGCATATCGACCGGCGCAGCCTCCCACTTCATCAAAAGCTGAGACATCTTCAGTCCTCCTTTTCAATATCCGTGTTTATGCAGTTGCGGACGAGCGCCGCCGTTTTGACGTTTTCAAGGCGATTGCCGCGGAACACAAGCCCGTCCACCCTTTCGGCATCCAGCGCACATTCGCAGTTGCGAAAGACGTTATCGACGACGCGGACGTTTTCGTGGCGGACGTCGCCCTCCGGGCGCTCCATCACAACGCCAACGCCGTACATATTTTCAAAGAGGTTCCCCTTTATCTCCACGTCGTGGGCGCGCCCGGAGGCGTGCCAGTAGCGCATGAGGTCGTTGACCAGAACCCGGCTGCAATTTCGGACGATATTGTTCTCGAACACTGTCTTTTTTGCAGAACCGAGCCGCAGATTGGGAAAATCGGTGAAAACATTGCTGCGGATGACAGTCTCCGGCGTTCTGTCGGGGTTTTCTATATAGTCGCCCGGATGAAGCAGCTCTGCGATATCCTCCTCAAATTCGAGGAAAATCAGGTAGGGATCGTCCTCGATGCAGGAGTCGCGCACCACGGCGCTGCCGGTCTCTCTCGTGCCGTCACTGTCGGTGACACAGACGCGGTCGCCGGGAAAATATACGTTTATGCCGCCCTGCGAGATGTGCTGCATCCTGACCGCTGCCTTGTTCGGCGCTGTGACGCGCTCCACGCGGGAATAGAAGCCGTGTACGCTCATCGCGTCGTCCATCGTGTGCTCGATGCGGCAGTTTTCCACTGTGAGGCGGCCGGAAAAGTTGGTTAGCAGCATGCCGTCGGCGGTGGTGGAGAAGCTCTCGCCCTCGTGCGGGGTTATCGTCAGGCCCTTGACGGTCATATCCTCGCAGCACTGACCGACGACACCCATACCCGCACCGCGGTATATCGTCACGTTCTCAATGTGCACGCGCGAATCGGTATCGAAGAACATCACGTCGTTGTCGCGGCGCTCATCATAGCTGATGAATATTTTGCCGGGAACAACGCCGGGGTCGAAGCCGCAATCCGCGTTACGGCGAAAATATACGCCGCCGGGGCGCTTTTCGGCGATGCAGCGCAGCATCCCCGCCGGGAGGGTCTCGTCGGCGGCAAAGGTCTTGCCCGCAAGAAGAAAGAAGCAGTGGACGCCCTTGCCGCGCGGCTGCTCGAGGAACATTTTGCGCTCGCAGGTGGAGAACAGCGCGCCTCCCGCGCGGATGAAGAAGTTGCCGCCGGGGCTTACGCCGTAATCGTATTTTTCTCCGTCGATGGCGAGCGTGAAGCCGTCCTCGTCTATCTCCGTCACAGCCGCCTCGCAGCAGCGCGGGAAAGAGAAATCTATTGAGAAATTTTTGAGCGTCACGCCGGCGCAGCTCTGCGCGATGATGGGAAAAAGCCTGTCATGGAAGATGAACTGCGCTCCGCCGCCGTCAACGGTGATATCGTTCAGGCGCAGCAGCGGGAAAACCACCTTTTTGTCTGAGCTGCGGTTGCAGCCGGGGCAGAAGTAGCCCTTGCAGGCGCCCTCGGCCCAAAAATCGTAGACGCCCTTTTTGAAGCGGAGCGTCGTGCCGTCCTGCGCATGCAGCAGCGCACGGACGACCTCCGGGGTGCGGTTTTTGCCGTTCGGCTCAAAATCGATCTGATTTATCATATAAAAATTCCTCTCCCGTCCGGTTCCGCTACTCGATATCCACGTTCACGCAGTTGCGAAGCGACACCGCCGTCCCGACGTTCTCAAGACGGTTGCCGCGAAAGACAAGGCCGTCCACCCTCTCGGCGTCCAGCGCATATTGGCAGTTGCGAAAGAGGTTGTCGACGACGCGGATGTTCTCGTGGCGGACGTTGCCCTCGGGACGGTCGAGAAATGCGGCGATGCCCTCGAGGTTCTCGAAGCTGTTGTTTCTTATCTCGACGTCGCGGACGCGACCGGAAATATACCAGAAGCGCATGATGTCGTCGAGCATGACTCTGTTGCAATTTTTGACGGTGTTGTTCTCGAAAACGGTTCTCTGCGCCGAGCTGAGCCGCAGGCAGGGAAAATCCGAGAAATAGCAGTTGCGTATGATTGTCTCCGGCGTCCTTCCGGGGTTTTCCAGATAGTCGCCCGGATGCAGCAGCTCGGTTATGTCCTCCTCAAATTCGAGGAAAATCAGGTAGGGGTCGTCCTCGATGTAGGAATCGCGGACGGTTGCGGCGCCGGTCTCGTTTGCGCCATCGCTGTCGATTGTAACGACGCGGTCGCCGGGATAATATATGTTCAGGCCGCTTGACGAGACATAGCTGAGCCGCGCAGCCACCTTGTTCGGCGCGACGATGCGGTCAACGCGGGTGTAGCAGCCGTGAACGTTTATCGCGTCGTCGATGGTACGCTCGATGCGGCAGTTTTCGATAGTCAGCCGGCCGGAAAAGTTGGCAAGCAGTATGCCGTCGGCGGTGGTGGAGAAGCTCTCGCCCTCGCGCGGCTTTATGGTCAAGCCGTCGAGCGTCACATCCTCGCAGCACTGCCCGACCACTCCCATCCCGCCTCCGCGGTAGATGCGCACGTTTTCAATGCGCACGCGCGTGTCGGTGTCAAGAAATATCACGTCGTTGTCGCGGCGCTCGTCGTAGTTGATGAACACCTGTCCGGGAACAAGATCCGGGCGGAAACGGCAGTCTGCGTCGTAACGGAAATATATTCCTCCGGAGCGCCTTTCTGCGGCGCAGGTCAGCAGCGGCGCAGGAAGACTGTCGTAGTGCGCGAAGGTTCTGCCCGCAAGGAGGAAGAATACGCTTGCCCACTTGCCGCGCGGCTGGTGAATGAATACGCGCTGCTCGCAGGTGGAGAAGGTCTTGCCTCCCGCGCGGATGATGAAATTGCCGTCTGAGTTGGAGTCGTAATCGTAGACGTCCTCGTCGATGGCGAGCATGAAGCCGTTCCCGTCGGCCTCGGTCACGCTTGCCTCACAGCAGCGAGGGAAGGAAAAATCTATTGAAAAACCTTTAAGCGTCACGCCGGTGCAGCCCTGCGCGATGATAGGGAACATTCTGTCGTGAAAGATGAACTGTGCGCCGCTGCCGTCAACGGTGATATCGTTCAGGTGCAGCAGCGGAAAAGCGACCTTTTTGTCGGAGCTGCGGTTGCAGGTGGGGAAGAAATAGCCCTTATATGCGCCCTCGGCATAAAAATCGTAGACGCCCTCCCTGAAGCGGAGCGTCGTGCCGTCCTGCGCGTGCAGCAGCGCATGAACGACCTCCGGGGTGCGATTTTTGCCGTTTGGTTCAAAATCTATGTAATTCTTCATGACAACTTCACCTTTTGTCCATTATATGGCTTTGGCGGGGCGTTTTGCCCCGCCAAAGCCGCCCGAAGCAGCGTTTGAATGTGTCAGTGCCGAAGGCTTTGTCAGTTGTTTTGATCAGGCGTTTGCAAGATAGTTGGCATAGAGCTGCGCGAGCATGTCGTTGTATTCCTGAGCCTTGAGGTTCTTCATGCCGTCGATGAAGCCCTGCCAGTTGTCAAAGGACTCCTGACCGGTGATGAACTTCGCGGTCATCTGATAGACATAGGTTTGCAGGTCAACAACATAGG